>CADBOG010000137.1 GCA_902796265.1 uncultured Bacteroidota bacterium | reverse complement strand
TGTATAGCTCATCCATAAACTCACTTTCTTGGCCTATATACCCTTGCAGCATCCGATGCAGGTTGATGACGTAACTATTAATATCGTTGAGCAGATAACAATCGGCATCGACATTCATCATCACTGATCCACCACCAACAAACGGTTCTATCAACCTGTTGATGTGTGCAGGGAATTGAGTACGTATCTCTCGCACCAACTTATACTTATCACCCACGTAGAACAGAGGGGAACGTGCGATTCCGTTTTTCATCATCAACTTCGGTTATGAATAAATACTCGCGATGGTCGTCAAATTCTGTCTTGCCGGAATTGAAAGCTTTGAACTCATGGTTGAACACCTGTGTTTTGCCGCATTTGTTAAGCACCTCTTCGAGTTGCTCTAATTTTATTTTATTTTCCGACGAACTACTCTTGGAATGGTAGGTATTGTTGTATGACACCACCAAATACCGACTCTTAATATGGCTCACCAAATCCGTAAATGTGTTAAAAGCAGAACTACGACAATAATCACTCATATTTTCCTCTTTCGGCTTTAACGCAGTACCATACAATTGAGGTTTCTTCCATTGCACTAGATTTTCATATACATGATAGAAACGACTGTATTGGCGTGAGTTGTATGGTGGGTCAATATAGGTCAGGTCTACATTGAGGTGACGAGCCAATTTGTTGGAATCTTCTTGGTGAATCTCTACCCCATCATACGATCTCGCATCTATCATTCTCATTTTAAACAGATGGGAGGCAGGCTCCTTATGGTGATATGCATCAAAATGACCCATTGTGTTTGCATGTCGGTCAATGCTATATATTAGAGAAGCTAACAGAACCGAATACTCCTTATCGGTCAATTTTGGACGCATGTCTTTTAGTCGTTCGCGAATGTAGCCGACCAACTTTGCCGTATCGTTATAGAAGTATTTTCCACCATATTTTTTTGAAAAATAATTCTCGCGAACTTTGTCAGGATTGATATTGTTAAACTCATCTATTAATATCTGTACTTTATCTTTGCTCCATTCTGTAGGAGCAAAAAAAGCACGATACATGAGGTTGTTTGAATGGAGAAAATCGTTTACCACCACCCGGTTGTATTTTTGTAAAGCCCTATACGCCACCACTCCTGTACCTGCAAAAATGTCACAGAAGGATTGAATATCATGGGTGTGTTCGTCAATGAGATTGAATATCCAATCCACTAACTTTGTTTTACAACCGATATATCTACGACTTTCTAAAGAGAAAAGATTGTCTTTATTTGTCATTTCGCTTGCTTTACGCGAATGTCTATCTTTTCGAAAGCGGACCTCCTATGGACAAAAAGAAACGTGGACTTAACATTATCCACGTCTTTAGGCCCTAGGAATTGCCCGATTCTCCAGATAAGTCAAGCCCACGCAAGCGCAGGCATTCACTGACTTATTCGATTGGAGAATCTTTTGTTTTGAATTTCCTAGGTTCAAAGACGATTCCGAATAAATAGCAAACGCTGTTTTAATATGTTTATGTTATTCTACTTTTATCTTTTTGAGCTTATTTTTCTGTCTATTAATCTATTATTTGTTTCGTTATCTATTGTTGACTAGTGCAAAAATACAATTTTTATTTGGATTTCTTATCAAAAACAACATCAAAATTTCGGACTGTCACACTGTCACACCCATAGTTTCTCATGTAGTCAAGAAACAAGGGAATGCCCCAACCTCAAGACCGAGGATGTATGATGTTAAAAACTGACTGTAATGCTGTAATGGTGTAATGGTGAGATGACATTTTCAATCTGAAACAAGTCAGAATCGGGTCTGACTTAACTCCCACTTAAGTCTGACTTAACTCTGACTTAACTCTGACTTAACTCCTACTCAACTCCTACTCAACTCCTACTTAACTCCTACTTAACTCCCACTTCGCTCTAAGGCAGATTCGGGTTCTATTGGGGGGTATTGTTCTTGTAAAAATCTTACAGTTCTTACAGTTCTTACAGTTATTTTTTAGCTATTCAAAAACCAAAGCAGAATTCTTATATCTATATTAATATTAATATATTAATATTAATATAGATATAAGACTCTTTTTTACATAATGCATAGCCGTAATTATAACTGTAAGAACTGTCAGGTGTAAGGAAACAGCAACAATAATAACAATATAACATTATGATTATCTGATATTTGATTTCTTATTAATTAGTCAACTGTCTTCTTTGGTGTCAGTTTTTACACCTCTTTTAGTAACTATTTTGCCGCATTTTGATGTTATTCTGGTGTCTTTGGTGTCATTTTGACGATTTTTCACTGCTTTTTGATCAATCACTTTAGAGACATTTTGTTGCCTTTTTGATACCTTTTAGGTGTCTTTGATAGAAGAAAGGCCTCAAGAACACCCTTTTGTCAAATCAAAACACCTATTTCCAATTCCTTAATCGAACAACTACGCTTGATTAACCCAAGAAGCCAAAAATCCGAATAAAGGACACGTCATTATAATGAGTCGGGACGGATAACCAAGATTAGGAAGCAAATCATTAACCTAATTTTCAATGCAATAGGTTTTAATTTTAAAATTATTCGTAGACCGCAATGCCGCGATTGTATTTTTGCATCACGTTTTTCAAGAGAAAACCTCCACTTCTCCAATTGCTCATCACTTCTTCACAATCCAAATTCACTTCTAAATCTCCTCTCCCCCGCCCCAACCGCCTGATGGTTGTCAACATATTACCAGCCCCGAATGATGGCTAATTATCATTGAGCTCTTTGACACGGTTGTAGTTATGCATCTAAACACAAGCAAACCGCCGTCGCGAAACGCGACGGCAGTTTAAACCAACCAAACCACTCCCCTAATTCAGGGTATTGGTTTTGTCATCCCCTTGGCTTAAAGGTCTTTGAATAACGGTCATAGTCCTTTCACGTAATCTGCCGCGCATTCTCATCACATTCACAGCCTTGTCCCTTTCACTTTGGTAATGCACAAGTTCTTAAGCATTAGAGATGGGTTCATCGTGTAACGGACCCCATCACCGTCATCGTTGACCTCGGCAAGAATCCCGCAATCGCTCTCTAGCCTCCACCAGTTGCCTCCACCAGTATAAGGAATGGCAGAGTAGCAATTCTCTTCATGATAGTGCCGGATGTAGTCAACCAAGTAGCCCACTGTGGTGTTATCAGCCATCCTTATCTTTATCTCTCCGTTCACATAATCATCGGCGGCACAGACACTGACACGGCTATATGTAATGTAATGAGACTTGGAACCATTAACACCCACTCTCAAATCAGATCTGCGCTATCCACTGGAGCTTGTACCACTTTGGCTATTCGTTTTTTTGAAGTCCGATATTTCACCGAGGGTAAAAGACGGCTTATAGATGGCAGGCCTCTTTTTAAACTCATTGCAGAGCATCAACTTCTTGCCTTCAAGGTTTTGGTGCAGAAAGCGAGATGCCTCCATCGTATCTTTCCACTTCCGTTTTTCGGGCCACTCCTTGTACTCTTTGTATTCCTCCTCCGTAAGGAGGTAGAATTCGCGCTCTTCTCTGTTGCGAACGGGATAGCCGTAAGCCATGCTGTAAATCTTGCCTACGTGGTACTCCCTGCTCAGCGCACTCTCAAAATAGCCGAGCAACAATGGAATGCCCTCATATAGCACCTTCTCGCACTCGAAATCGCGGGCATCGAACTGGATGCTGTTGACACCCTTCTCCTTGACCAAATCCATCTGCATCTCGTTCTCAACCTCGTCAATCTGGCAGTCATAGAAGCTTTCGACTGCGGTGGTGAGCAAACGGCAGAAACGCTCAGCATCGTGGTGCCTCCCAGTGATGGTTCTCACCGTATAGTCACGGTTCTTGATGAAGCTTTTGCACACGTCAGGATAGAAGGCGTTGTGGATAAACGACACCGCTTTCCCTTCCCGCAAGATGATAGCCATAGGCTCGTAGGGCTGGCAACTGAATGTATATCGTTCACCCTTGAATATCATTATCAGCTCACGGTTCTCAAAATATAGTTTGCGTTTGTCATCCTGCCAAACAATATTGCCGTCCATAAGCTGCCTCTCCTTCTCCTTCTCCTTCTCCTTCTCCTTCTCCTTCTCCTTCTCCTTCTCCTTCTCCTTCTCCTTCTCCTCCTCCTCGGCCTTAATCTTCGACTCCGACTTGCGGTCGAGCAATTCCTTGGGTGGCACCCGAAGCGCACAACCGTCTATCATTCTGTCCAGCCTTGCTTCCGCCTCGTCGATACTTAGCGACTCACCTATAGATGTGGCGGCAGCGAAAAGCAGGTGGCAGAAAAGTCGTGCATCATATTGCCGCCCCGTGATTGACTGCGTCGTTCCGTGTGGGTTCTTGAGGAAATAACGGCATTCAGCACCCACATCAAAGCCCATGTGCAGATATTTTACTCCATCGCCGTGGATTATGGTATTCTCACCGCGGCCATCGTATCCAAAACTGTATCGCTTACCATGACATATCAATATAGGCTCTTCGCCCTCGAAAAAGAGATAACAGTCATCATCCTTCCAAACATCCTTGTCCCAGAAATCGGCACACCATTGTTTCCTCTCTTCCAGCTCTTTCCTCTCTTTTTCCTGCTTCTCTTTTTTCATACGGCTGTACATCTCTTGGGTCATTTGCAATGGCGGACAACCGTCAATCTCAGGGTCGCCCGTGGCTGGAACAAGGCCGTCAAGTCGGTGAATCAGCTGTTTGTACTTTTCCATACTCGTATGCCCTTCTATAACGGCAAGAGCAAGGAATGAGGCCATCACATTGCGCTTTATGAGGAAGTATCGTCTCTTCCAGGTCCCTCCGTATGGTTTTCTGGGAATGTAATACTCGCGAGCCAAAAGGCAACGCTTCTGCTTGTCCATACCCACCGTACTCAACGTCACAACATCAGGGTCTTCCCTGATCATCTCCCAAAACTGAAAATCTTTGTCGTTAACTTCCACCTCTTCTTCACCATAATCTTGGAGATTGGCATAATCTGCGAACCCAGAGAACCGACATCCTCCGGGCTTCTTTGCTGGATAAGGAAACATTATTGCCATAAAAAAATTTGAATTGAATGTAGATTGTAGAATGTAGAATGTAGAATGTAGATTGTAGATTGTAGAATGTAGAATGTAGATTGTAGAATGTAGATTGTAGAATGTAGATTTAAAAACTGAAACCTGAAACGGCCGAAGGCCACCCGAAACCTGAAACGGCCGAAGGCCACCAGAAACCCGAAACCGAGCCCCTCTCCCAAAACGAGCCGTGCTCGGCTCGTTACCTCAACCCTTAAACCAAAAACGGTGACACGAGAGTTGTTCCCACTCGTATCACCGTTCAATATTCAAATTGAGACTTTTAAATTGTCATTTTTCAATTCTCAATTCTCAATTCCTCACACTTCCCATGTGTCGCCGCTGTTGAGCAGGTCATCGACACATTTGTATTTGCCGTTGGCCATCTGCTCGTCCATCTGATCCTCATACAGCTGAGTGTAGGAGGTCTTCTTGACATTGCGGATAACACCGAGGGCAACAGGAAGGTCACCACCCATGTGGGCAAGCATCATGTGGATACCAGTATCTTCGATGGTCTCGTCATGAATCATGATGTCATCGATGGTGATACCGTTCTCGCCGATGGTTACGCTCTCAAGCTGACGGCCGTTGAAACGGAGACCTTTGTTTTTCTCCTTGCCGTAAATCATGGGCTTGCCATGCTCAAGGACGATGGTGCGGTCATCGCGGACAGCACGATCGGTGATGGCAGCATGAGTCTTGTCATTGAAAATCATGCAGTTCTGCAGAACCTCGACAACAGAAGCACCGTCATGCTGGGCAGCACGGGTCATGACATCGGTGGTGAGAGCGGGAACGCAGTCGAGGGTACGTGCAAAGAATGTACCCTGGGCTCCCATCACGAGTTCACCGGGATTGAAAGGATAATCTATAGTACCGTATGGAGAGGTCTTGGTAACCTGGCCAAACTTGGTGGTCGGGCTGTACTGACCCTTGGTGAGACCATAGATCTCGTTGTTGAAGATGGTGATGTTCAAGTCCTGATTACGGCGGATGGCATGGATAAGGTGGTTGCCACCAATTGCCATCGAGTCACCGTCACCCATGTTAACCCATACACTCAATGCAGGGTTGGCAAGCTTGACACCTGTTGCGATGGCGCAAGCACGGCCATGGATGCTGTGGAAACCATAGGTGTCCACATAATAAGGAATACGCGACGAACATCCGATACCCGACACCATGACGACGTTCTCCTTCTTGGTGTGTGTCTTGGGGAAGGTGTTGAGCAGCGAAGAGAGAATAGCGTGGTCGCCGCAACCGGGGCACCATTTCACCATCTGGTCGCTGGTGAAATCAGCCTTTGTATATTCTACGTCCGTTTTCGGAACAAAATGTCTTTCACTCATGATTTATAAGATTTATTCACTTAATAATTTATTGAAGCATTCTTTCAACTCGCCAACCTCGAAGGGAAGACCCATAATCTTGTTGTACTGATGCATGGGGCATTCGGGGAACTTGGTACGGAGATAACCTGCGAATTGACCGTTGTTAAGCTCGCAGACGACAATCTTCTTGTATTTGCGGAGGATGTCGCCGGTGTTCTTCGGCAGCGGGCAGATATAGTTGAAATGAGTGTAAGCGACTTTCTTGCCTTCGTTGTTCATCTCCTCAACAGCGAGGGTGAGGGCTCCGGAGGTGCCACCCCAACCGACAACGAGCAGGTCGGCATCGGGATTGCCGGTGACCTCCTGGTCGGGGATGTAGTTGGCTACGCGGTCAACTTTCTCCTGGCGGTTCTTGGTCATGAGGGCGTGGTTCTCAGGATCGGTGCTGAGAGGACCATCGGGACATTTCTCGAGTCCTCCGACACGGTGACGCAAACCTTCCATTCCAGGAAGTGCCCACTCGCGTGCGTAAGTCTCGGGGTCGCGGCGGAAAGGACGATAGTTGGGATCGTTGGGCTTTGCCAGACGCGGGGTGATGGCGGGAAGGTCAGCAACCTTCGGGATGCGGAAGAGCTGCGAACCATTGCCGAGGTAACCGTCGGTGAGCAGGATGACAGGAGTCATGTGCTCGAGAGCAAGCTTGGCAGCGGTATATGCCCAGTAGAAGCAGTTGGCGCTGCTGCTGGCAGCAACAACGATGAGGGGAGCCTCACCATTGCGGCCATAGAGTGCCTGTGCGAGGTCGCTCTGCTCTGTCTTGGTGGGAAGACCCGTTGAGGGACCACCACGCTGGACGTCGACAACAACCAAAGGAAGCTCGACCATAACTGCGAGACCGAGGGCTTCGCTCTTCAGCGAGAGACCAGGACCCGAAGTGGAGGTGCAAGCCAAAGCGCCTGCGAAGGAAGCACCGATGGCGGAGCAGATACCTGCAATCTCGTCCTCGGCCTGGAAGACGCGAGCACCAAGCGATTTATGCTTTGCAAGCTCTACCATAACATCGGTGGCAGGGGTGATAGGATAGCTACCCAAGAAAAGACGACGACCACTGCGCTCGCTGGCTGCGAGGAGTCCCCATGCGGTGGCTACGTTACCGGTAATGTTGCGATAACGGCCACTGGGCATCTCGGCGTGTGCAACCTCGACAATCTTGGAATGGATGAGCTCCAGCTTGTCGGCATATTCATAACCTTCGGTGAGAACAGCCTTGTTGAGCTTCACAACATCGGGTTTCTTGGCAAATTTGCGCTCAAGGTAAGCGAAGGTCTTCTCAAGTGTCTTGTGGGTGAGGAAGAAAATCATACCGAGTGCAAACATGTTGCGGCACTTCTCGGTGGTCTTCTTGTCGGCACCCTGAGCTTCACCTATCTTGGCGGTGAAAGAGGTTATAGGAGCGCGAACAATGGTATAGGCACGTTCGAGTTCGTCATTGAAAGGATTCTCCTTGTAGCCGGCTTTCTCAATGGCTTCGTCGGTGAAGGTATCCATATCGACAATGACGGTGGCACCTTTCTTGGCCCATTTGAGCTGCGACTTGAAGCTGGCGGGATTCATTGCAACGAGGATGTCGCACTTGTCACCCGAGCTGTAGATGTGGGATCCCACGTGCACCTGATAGCCACTGACACCTGCTACGGTGTTATGTGGAGCACGAATTTCGGCGGGATAATCTGGGAAAGTGGCGATGTCGTTGCCTGTGAGGGCACTGGCGTCGGAGAACAGCGTACCGGAGAGCTGCATACCGTCGCCCGAGTCACCAGCAAATCGGATAACAAGGTCATCCTTATTAACAATCTGATTTTCTGACATATTTATATGTTTTACTTGTTTGTTTATTAACGTTTAGAAAGTGCAAAGATACAATTATTTTTCAAATTATTAACATTTTGTGGAAATAAGTTACGAAATAGTTATCAACCATCCTATGCAAAGAGCGCACGGAAGGCATCCTCGATGACTGATACCTCGACAATCTCTATGCCAAAACGTTTCTTGTTTAGGCTTCGTGCATTATATTTTGATACAAATATCTTCTCGAATCCAAGTCGGTCGGCTTCGGCTATGCGCTGCTCTACGCGGCTTACCGAGCGAACCTCACCACTCAACCCCATCTCGGCTGCAAAACAGTAGCGTGGCGAGATGGGTATGTCGACATTCGACGAGAGTATGGAGCATGCTACCGCGAGATCTATCGCTGGGTCGCTAACTCGGATGCCTCCTGCTATATTGAGGAAGACATCCTTTGCTCCAAGCTTGAATCCACAGCGTTTCTCGAGGACGGCAAGCAACATCGACAAGCGACGGAAATCGAATCCGTTGGCGTTGCGCTGCGGAGTGCCATAAACGGCTGAGGAGACAAGCGACTGCACCTCGATGAACATGGGTCGCGCTCCTTCAAGTGTGGCTGCTATTGCACATCCGCTGAGGTTCTCGTCGCGTTGCGAAAGAAGAAATTCTGATGGATTTGCCACTTCGCGCAATCCGTCGCCATGCATCTCGAAAATGCCTATCTCGGCGGTGGAACCAAAACGGTTCTTGAGGGAGCGGAGCAGTCGGTAACCATAGTTTCGGTCGCCTTCGAACTGCAGCACGCAGTCGACTATATGCTCCATCACCTTGGGGCCAGCCAACGTTCCGTCTTTGGTGATATGGCCAACAAGGAGTACAGGGACTCCACTCTCTTTGGCATAACGCTGAAACTCAGCTGTACACTCTCTTATCTGCGAGATGCTTCCTGCCGAAGAATCGATTGCCTCGGTGCATATCGTCTGGATTGAATCGACAATAAGCAAGTCGGGTTTGACCGCCTCGACATGTTCCATTATGCGCTGAGTGACAGTTTCGGACACCACATAGCATTCGGCTCCTCCCTCTTGGTTCAACCTGTCTGCTCGCATCTTTATCTGCTGCTCACTCTCCTCGCCGCTGACATAGAGAATTTTGCGACCCGGTATTGAGAGTGCTGTCTGCAATAGTAAAGTGGACTTTCCTATGCCTGGCTCACCACCAAGCAACAGAAGCGAACCAGGAACAATTCCTCCTCCCAGCACTCGGTCGAATTCTCCACAGAGCGTTGGTATACGCTTTGTTTCGCTAGTGCTAACCTCGCGGATTAGCTTGGGCTTTGAGGCCTCCGACAACGTATGGGTCTTACTCTTAGTGCTTGTGGCTGCTTGTACCACCTCTTCCGTGAATGTGTTCCATTTGCCACATTCCGGACATTTCCCGAGCCACGAACTCGATTGATATCCGCATTCGCTACAATAATAATATGTCTTCGCCTTAGCCATACAAAGTGGTTAATGAATGATGAGTGATGATTAATGAGTGATGATTAATGAGTGATGATTAATGAGTGATGATTAATGATTGATGAATGATGATTAATGAGTGATGATTAATGAGTGATGATTAATGATTGGTGAGTGATGATTAATGATTGGTGAGTGATGAATGATGAATGATGAGTGATTATACAAATGAACCTGAAACCTGAAACCCGAAACCCCAAAACGAGCCGTGCTCGGCTCGTTACCTGAAACTTGAAACCTGAAACGGCCGAAGGCCTCCTGAAACTACAACCCCAGTGCTGATATCAGTGTAACGTAGTTTATGTAGTTTTCGAGGCCGCAGCGGTCACATGTGTCCTTGGGGTCGTGGTAGCCTCCATATCGTTGCCCCATGGTGAGGATGAATATGGCTGGCACCTTTTGGCTGAAGAACCAATGGTCGCTGTTGGCGCGGTTGTCGCGACGGCGAATCTCGGGTACTATCTGCAAGGCTTTGTTGATTTGCTCTAAACGCTGAACAAATTCTGTCGTCTTGGGGTCGTTGGCGTTAAATATCATCAGTCCTTCGTCTCCTCCACAAAACATATCTATATTAATCATCAGGCGCACTTTGGAGAAGTCGAAAACGGGATGGTCGACGGCATACTTTGAACCCTTTAGTCCTGCCTCCTCGCCGCTGAAGAAACAGAATACTGTGGTATAGTGCGGCTTGGATGTAACGGCATCACGGGCAATGTCAAGCAATGTGGCTACTCCGCTGCCGTTGTCATGTGCCCCATAAAAGACTATGGAATCGCCCATTGTGCCTAAGTGGTCATAATGTGCTGAATAGACTATCATAGTGTCCACTTCGCCTTGCACATATCCGTAGATGTTCTGCGTCTGGTAGCGGGGATGGAACTGTGTGAAGAAGTTGCAATTAAGCTTCTTGGCTTTGCGAGGCATCTCCGATGCCAACACCTCTATATATGCATAGCTGTGCTCTTTGTCGCTGCCAGCCGGCGAATAGGTGCTAAGTTCTTTCACTCCCACTATTATTCCTTTGGAATTGAACGGATTGCGACTGCTGAGCAAATACATGATGGCATCGTATTTCTTCTGCTCTTCGTCGTTGTCTGCCTTGAATGTGGTTCTATCTATATAGACAAAAGCGTCGTCAAGGCGACTATTGTTTTTGTTAAGGAATTTCTTCATCTTGGCAGCATCAATAAGCGTTTCGCATGGCACTTTGACTATTGGATAGTCGCCCCATGATGACTTTGACCACGATGGTATTCGGTACTGCGTGTATGGCTCGAGACGTTTTTTGTCTACCATCATCGATACGGGTCCTTCCATCGAATGGACGCTGAAGGTGTATGGCTGGTAGTAGCCTTCTACCAAAGGCTCCACACCAAGCCTTTTCAGTTCAACTCGGATATACTCCGCTGCTATGCTGTCTCCTCTGAACGAATAGCCGCGTCCCTTCATTCGCTCTGATGTTAACGAGCGTAGATTGTAGCGCATATAGCTTGTGTCCTGCGCTGCAACTGTTCTTATTATTGACAATTGGAAATTGACAACTAATGCTATAGATAGTACTGTTTTGATTGTTTTTTTCATCGTTATTATTGCTTAGAAGCCTGGGAATGAAATGAAAAGTGTTGGCAGTATCAGCAGGAATCCCACGAGTATCATGGCAAGTATGAACTTCCACACCCATTTGAGCCACACGCCGTATGGTATCTTGGCAATGCCGAGACAGCCTATAAGCACTCCCGATGTGGGGGTCAGCATATTTGTGAAGCCGTCTCCGAATTGGAATGCCAGCACTACCGCCTGTCGTGAGATATTGGTCAAGTCGGCAAACTGTGCCATGATGGGCATGGTTAATGCTGCCTTTGCGGAGCCTGAAGGCATTATTATGTTGAGCATCGTCTGGAAGGCATACATGGCACCCATCGAAGTAATCTCCCCTGCCCTTGCGAGCGATCGCGTCAATCCGTATAGTATTGTGTCGATGACTTTTCCATCACGCAACACAAAGATGATGCCACTTGCCAATCCGACAACAAGTGCTGCCGAAAGGATGTCTTTGCAGCCAGCAAGGAATAGCTTGGCTAGATTGTCGGCACTCTGCTTGTCGGCAATGCCCGAAAGGAGTCCCATAGCAAGGAATAGTGACGATATTTCCATCACATACCAGTCGTATCCAAGCACTCCGACTATAAGGTAAAAGATGGTGAATACCAGCAAGTCGAGTATGAAGAAATGAACTGATTTGCGAAGCAGAAAGAAACCTGATACGAGATAGAGCGCAGCCAATACCGGCATGATACAAAGCGACGTTGTGCCGTGACCTATTGCTATCTCGGTCATCGGGAAACGTACTGCACACCACACCATCACGGCTCCTAGCAAGGCATACAAAACCCATGCGACGCGTGGCGTATAATATTGTATCTGTTGCATCTCCTGCTGTTCGGCTCGCTCACGCCAATAGGCGTCGAGTTTATAGACAGGCGACTTCTCGGGATGGCGTTTTACACGGCGGGCATACATCAGCACGAATACTATTCCTATTATTGTCAGCACCACCCAACAGAGAAATCGGTATTCGATTCCCGAAAAGAGCGGCAATCCGGCAATGCCCTGCGCGATACCAATGGTGAAGGGATTGAGCATTGCACCTGCAAATCCCACATGGGCAGCCATATAGCACATGCATACTCCTACAATAGAGTCATAACCCATAGATATGGCTAACGGCACGAATACGACTACAAAGGCTATCGTCTCCTCACTCATGCCAAAGACGGCTCCAAAGAGACTAAACATTATCATTATCAGTGTGATGATGATGTTTTCAACTCCTAAGCGCTGGATGATTCGGAAACGGTTAAGGCGTTGCACTCGTCGCAGGAATGCCATCACTCCTATGTCTATTGAGTGACTGTTGTTCAATATCCAGAAGGCTCCTCCTACCATCAGGATAAAGATTATAATGTCGGCTTTGTCGCAAAAACCGGAAAAGAGTGCAGAAAAAACCTGCCAGGTTTGGGGACTGTTGTCTACAAAATGGAACGAGTCGCCCTTTACCACTTCGCGCTGTGATATGGTACCATCTGCGTTGGCGACATCTATAGTTTCCCTCACAAATTCACCTCCAGGTATAATCCATGTTAGCAAGGCGGCAAACAGTATCAGGAAAAAAACTATCGTAAATGTATGCGGTATCTTTTTCATGTCGCTTTAAAAGCCAATAATGATTATCCGCAAATTAGGAAAGTATGAAGATTCGTCGATGAAAAACAACCTTATTAATTGCGGATAATCATTATCGTTATTGTGAAACGATTCGATATGTTGCGTTTCACATGTTAGAAATGTTTATTATAGACTGTTGAGGCAAGCGGTGACGTTGCGTTCGATGCGAGCGTTTACGTCTGTGCAGTCATCGGCCTTGACGAACTTTTCGCCTGTGATGTGCTCATAGAGTTCGATGTAGCGGTCGGTGATGGAATTGACAATCTCGTCTGTCATTTCGGGAACTTTCTGTCCCTCTTTGCCCTGGAATCCATTGTCCATAAGCCACTCGCGCACAAACTCTTTGCTCAGCTGACGCTGATGCTCGCCCTTTGCCTGACGCTCCTCATAACCGTCGGCATAGAAATAACGTGACGAGTCGGGTGTGTGGATTTCATCAATAAGATAGATTTTGCCGTCGCGCTTTCCAAATTCATACTTTGTATCGACAAGGATAAGTCCCTTCTGTGCTGCCATTTCGGTGCCTCTCTGGAAAAGCTGGAGTGAATATTTCTCGAGCTGGTCATAATCCTCCTTCGAAACAAGACCTGTGCGGATAATCTCCTCGCGGGATATGTTCTCGTCATGACCCTCATCTGCTTTGGTGGTGGGGGTTACGATGGGTGTGGGGAATTTCTGATTCTCGACCATTCCTTCGGGAAGGGTGATGCCACAGAGAACGCGGTTGCCTACCTTGTATTCGCGCCATGCAGAACCTGCAAGGTAGCCACGTACAATCATCTCGACGCGAAAACCTTCGCATTTGAGACCTACGGTGACCATCGGGTCGGGGGTAGCGAGTTTCCAGTTGGGTACGATATCGGCGGTGGCGTCAAGGAACTTTGATGCTATCTGATTCAGAACCTGACCTTTAAAAGGTATTCCTTTGGGAAGGACTACGTCGAAGGCTGAGATGCGGTCGCTGACCACCATTGCCATATATTTGTCGTCGATGTTGTATACGTCGCGTACTTTGCCCACATAGAGGCTTTTCTGTTTGGGGAAATTAAAATTGGTTTTTACTATTGCTTGCATTGTATTGTGTTTATTGTTTCAAGTTTAAGGGTGCAAGGTCCTATGGACCGCGCAGAGTTAATTTGTTTTCCTATTCGCATTTCATTGCGAAAAAGGTGAAATTGACTTTGCCGTATGCTCGGTGTTGCCAGAAATGTGAATGCTCTTCAAAGGAGAACTCCTTCGGATGTTCAAGAATGAAGATGCCATCCTCTCTAAGCACGTCGCTCCCGAAAACCAAGTCGGGCAACTGTGCCAAATCGTGGAGCGCGTATGGTGGATCTGCAAAGATGATGTCAAATTTGCGGTTGGCACGTTTCAGAAGGTCGAACACATCTGCTCGGACGACATGGATATTATCAAGGTTCAGCTGACGGGCTGTGGATTTGATAAACTCTGTACAGGCATTGTTGATGTCAATGCTTGTAACCTCACGCACGCCTCGAGAGATGAACTCTATGCTTACTGCTCCTGTGCCTGCAAATAGGTCCATCACCGAACATTCCTCATAATCTACATAGTTATTGAGGATGTTGAACAGACTTTCGCGAGCCATATCTGTCGTGGGTCTCACGGGAAGGTTGGCTGGCGGATTAAGTCGTCTACCACGCAGATTTCCGGCAATGATACGCATGATTATGAAAGTATTAAGGCATACCTATAGATGGGTGCACGACGCAACTCCTCTGTCGAGAGCTGAAGGTTGCGACCCGTGTAAAGCACAACGTCTGAGAAGAACTCTTTTACATGTGCAAACGTCTCTCGGTCAACATCACCACATAGCGCCACACACAACGGCAAATCATCGAGTCGCAGCTGCTTGTTGATATTGACTGCATAGTAGAGCATCTCGTCGATATTGGCACACGAGAATGTGTTGCTTAGCTGTAACTTACGGTTGACAACAATGGCATAATCGCATTCTTTGCCTCGTATGTTGACAATCATCAACGACTTCATCTGGCTGGCTTCAAGTGTCTCATTGTTAACCATCTTGCTATGCTGGGCTCGTATCTTGAGTCCAGGAATGGCTATGCGGAATGCTGACACCAAGTTGCTGTCGGCTACAAAAACCAGATTGGCTCCTACTGCGGCATTATAGTCGGCAAATACACTCTCGCCTACGGCAAGCTTGTGAATGGCTTCTATATATTCACGGTTCTTTGTCTCGTCGTAGAGATGCATCGGTATCCATACAAATTGGCGGGTGGGAACAATTAGCTCGCACTCTTTCATGCCAAATGTCTGCACTCCTACCTCTGTGAATGCTGCTTTGACCGAACTGAGCAATTGTGCCATAGCAGCGGTAATGTCGCATTCTACATCGCCTATGGCTACTACTTCCTCGTTACGCGACACAACCGAAAAAGAAAATCCATTTGACGTGATGCAAATGGATAATCTATTTTCATACGATGCAACTGCTTTGTCGGTTTTGATAAAAGAGTTGATTCTATATGACATTTTGTTTCTAGTTTATAGTTTTAAGTTAAGTGGTAAGAAGCTTCGCATTATGCGACAGCTACTTACCACTTACAGCTTATACTTTTGGCTTATTCGAAGTTGCCTTCGGTGACGGGAGCTGAGATATCGCCAACCTTCCAGCCGAGGAATCGGTTCATATCCTTGAGCTCGGCTTTCTTGTTGATGAGCCACTGGGCATCGCTACCTGTAAAGATTTCAACGAATTTGTGGAATGCTCCACTCTCGGACGAGTTGGTATAATCAGCGAAGAGTTCATCAAGAGTGACGTATGCTTCAAAAGTGGGGAGCTTGTCGCCTGCGCCAGAAAGCGATGCAGCTACTGAGTCTGCCTTGACAGTGAATTTTGTCTGCTTGTGGGTGTAAGGCACATAGATTATGTCGGCCAACTGCTCGTCGGTGAGAGTAAGCTTGCGATCCTCGCGGAGCTTATCCAGTGGAACAACGTAAGCCTCTTTCTGGACAATCCAACCTTTGCGGATTGCTTCCATCTCGGGCATATCATACACTGAGTCAGGAGCATTTTCAGCTTTCTCTCTCTTCATCACACGCTGTTTCGGCTGATGGAGGTTGTAGAGAAGGGTGTCATAGTTGCCACAATAAGTGCCATAGGCTGCCTTGTGGGCCTCCTCGAGGGTACGGATGACTTTGAGACGTTCGCCACAAGCATCACGACGAGTAAAATACTCAGCCTCACGCTGTTGGGGGCGATTAACACAGAGAAAAATCATAATTGCCAGGAATACAATCAGTAATCCCAGTACGCTTTTGAGGATAATGGATCCAGTTTTGCTCATTTTGTTTATATTTTTTATGTTTTTTTCAGAATTTGAGTTTGCAAATATACGAATAATTATTCAAAACATACCAACACAATCTTTATTTTTTTAACATTCTTTTGCAAACATCATAATATACAAATTGTTACAAAACAACGAAGAATTATTATCTGTTCTCTTTTTCCTATATAAAAGACTCTTTTTTCTATGCTTTTTTTTAAAACTTTGCCTGCTCCAGATGGAAGATGTTCACAACTAAAGTGCCAGCATATTTTTCACGAAGATGGGCTGCTGTCTGCTCAGCACAGTACACCGAGCGGTGGCGACCTCCCGTGCAGCCAAAGTTGAGCATCAGGCGTGTGTAACCTCGCTCCTGGTAGCTGTCTACCGATTGGTCTACAAGTGCAAAGATGTTGCCTAAATAACGATCTGTTTCTGGATATTGTGCAAAGAAATCTTTCACTTCTTGGTCTCGGCCGTTGAGCTGCTTGTACTCGTCATAGAGTCCTGGATTTGGGAGCGATCGACAATCGAAAACATAGCCTCCGCCATTGCCCGATTTGTCGAAAGGTATGCTCTTGCGGTATGAGAAACTGAATATTGTAATAGTAAGAATGTCAGAGTTCTTCGAGTATTCTGGCATTTCTGTTATATGTTTCAACACACTTGTCAGATGTGGCAACTCTACGGGGAGTTTGACTGTGGCAAGCACCTTGCGCAAATTGTTGACTGCATAAGGTATGCTTTTCACGAAATGCTCCTTTTTCTCGATTACACCTCGATAGCCGTAGGCTCCCATCGCCTGCATCATACGTGCCAAAAGATAGCCATAGAATTTCGACCTGAAAGTTTCTGCATCAAATGCCTCTCCATCTTGTTCTCCACGTCGCTTTAGATAGTATTCAATCAGCTCTTTGCGCATATCATCGGGTACATCCGACTTTGAGCTATATAAGAGCGAAGCCAAATCGTATTCGGCTGCTCCCATTCGTGCTCCTTGGAAATCGATGAAATAGAGTTCTTCGTCAACTATCATGATGTTGCGCGACTGGAAATCGCGATACATGAAGAAATCGCAGTCGTCATCAAGCAGATAATCGATAAAAACCTGATAGTCACGCTCCAAAAGCTCCTCATCAAAAGGTATATGGAAAAGACGCAGAAAGTAGTATTTGAAATAGTTGAGGTCCCACTGCAACGCTTGTCGGTCGAAACGGGGACGAGGATAAGCTTTCGAGAAGTCAATGTCGCGACAGACCTTCTGTATCTTTATCAGCTCATCTATAGCCTTCATATAGTAGTGCCTCATGGGCTCTGTAACATCTACATTGCTACTTTTGCGAGAGTCAAGATAGGTGTAGAGCGACACATTGCCCAAATCTTGCTGAAGGTATGTGCGGCGGTCTTCGCTGATGGCATACACCTCGGGAACATTGATTCCGCGTGCCTTCATCTCTTTGGCGAAATGGAAGAAAGCTTCGTTCTCGCGGACATCGTCGTTGATGGCTGCTATACATTTCTTTGTGGCTCCTTCCAGGCGATAATAGAGTCTGTTGGAACCATTTGCGGTCAGTTGATAAGTATTGATGCAGGGTTCTCCTGCCCATTGTTCAAAAAGAGTAGTCACGGATATGTGGATTATCAGATTAAAAATTCATCCTTATAACACACTTTATTGCATTTTATTGTGCTTCCTATACAATAATAAATGATTTTCGTTGTTAATATTCATATTTATTACTGATAATCCAAACTTCAAACCGTTTATATTATACAATGAAAACCGTACTTATAACTGGCGCTACGAGTGGAATTGGACTCGGATGTGCCCGCAAATTCGCCGCCAATGGCGACCGTCTAATCCTTACTGGCCGCAATGCCCAGCGCCTTGAGGATATTCGTAAAGAACTCACATCCAAAGGTACTGAGGTGCTTACTCTCCTCTTCGATGTCCGCGACCGCGAAGCTGCCACCAAGTGCATCGAGAACCTCCCTGCCGAATGGAAAGACATCGACGTGCTAGTAAATAATGCTGGCCTCGCCTTGGGTCTCGAACCCGAATACGAGGGCAGCTACGAAGACTGGGATACTATGGTAGACACCAACATCAAGGGTCTTCTTACCATGACTCGCCTAGTGGTGCCGGGTATGGTGAAACGCGACCGTGGCCACATCATCAATGTCGGCTCTGTTGCTGGCGACGCTGCCTATGCTAACGGCAATGTCTATTGCGCCACCAAAGCTGCCGTAAAGGCTATCACTGACGGACTCCGCCTCGATGTAGCTGGCACTGCCATCCGCGTCACCAACCTCAAACCTGGTCTTGTGGAAACCAATTTCAGCAACACTCGCTTCCATGGCGACACCGAGCGTGCTGCCAATGTCTACAAAGGCATTAAGCCTCTGACTGGTGACGATATCGCCGATGTAGCTGTCTATGCCGCCAATGCCCCCGAGCATGTGCAGGTTGCCGAGGTGCTTATCCTTGCCACTCATCAGGGCAGCGGCAGCGTTATTGTCCGCAAATAGCTTTGCTCAGTTTCTCCGGCGTACCCACATCCAGCCATCGCTCTGCCGAATGCTCGAAGCATCCGATAGCATGGCTCTTTGCCAACTCCAAATAGGCGTCGATGACTGGATATGGGTGATCGTCGGGAGGCAGAAGTGGAAACAGTTTCGGGTTCAGCATCGATACTCCGCTGAACGCCATCTTTGTACAACCTGTTTCATCTGCCTCTCCTGCCCTTCCTACAAGATGACCATCTTTGTCAAACAGCAGCATCCGTTTTGTCTCACGGCGGCTCACACATAATGTGACAAGGTTGCAGTTCTCAAGATGGTGGCGTTCAAGGGCTTTGAAATCAATATCGGAAAGGATGTCTACATTATGCACCAACACAGGCTCGTTGCCTGTAATGTGTGGTGCAGCATGCTTCAATGCGCCGCCTGTATCAAGCAGCATCTTTCGCTCATCGCTTATCAGCACCTCACAAGGCCATTGGCGACTGCTGATATAGTCAATTAACATGTCGCCAAAACTGTGGACATTTACCACACAACGCTTTATGCCGGCTTCTGCCAAACGCCCGACGGCTATTTCCAAAAGGGTCTTCCCTCCTATCTCTACTAGCGCCTTAGGACGGTCATTGGTCAGCGGACGCAGACGTGTGCCCAACCCTGCCGCAAGAATCAATCCTTCCGACATTACTTAATATCTGTTGTATTTGATTGATGATTCTATTAATTAATCAGTCGTTTCTCACCCCAATTATACTGCGGGTAAGCCTGCTTGAGGTTGTCATAAGCTCCTGCCACATCGCTTCCGCCACTGGTTGCAAAGACATTAATCACTTTGCCGCCAAGGTCGTGAGCCTCGATGAAGGTGTTGATGATTGTTGGAGCTGTGTACCACCAAATAGGGAATCCAATCCACACGGTGTCGTAATCAGCGATGTTGTTGCACTTGGCTGCAATGTCGGGACGCGACGTTTTGTCCTGCATCTCAATGGTCGAGCGTGAAGTTTTGTCTCTCCAGTCGAGGTCGGCATCGGTATAAGGCACTGCAGCTGCAATCTCGAAGAGGTCTGCTTTCTTCTCTTCTGCAAGGCTTTGTGCAGCAGCCTTCGTGGTGCCGGTAGCCGAAAAATAAGCCACTAAGGTCTTTCTCATGGGTTCTGTGTTTTGAGTGTTAGAGGATTCGTTTTTTTTCTGAGCGCAAGCGCCAAATATCAGGCAGCATGCGGCAAGGACTAAGATAATTCTTTTCATTATTGTTATGTCTTAAAAAATGCATTATTCAAAACAAATTTGGGATTGCAAAATTACAACTATTTTCCAATATGGCAAAACTTTTCTTCCAGAGACTACCTCTGCGCCTATTTTCCAAAGTTTTCTAACCTAAATCGGGCGTTGGTATTCATGTGTGATTTGTCAAACAGTTACCGAATGACAAAAGGAAATTGCATCATAACTACATCGAAATAGACCCTTTTACAAAAAAAGTGTACTTTTGCAATTCTAAATGAATTAAAACAAAGTAAAGATGAAACGAGCTAAAAACCTTATTTTTATTGTATTAACAGCTCTTGCGCTGGTTGCTTGCAACAAGGACAATACAACACCTGATCAACAGCAGCCGACTGTGCCGCAAATCATCATCGATACCGACATCTGCAGTTCGACCGACGACCTTTTCGCCATGCAGCTACTCTATCGCTATGCCTCGCAAGGCAGATGCAACTTGCTTGGAGTGATTGTTGACCGCATGGGCGATACCAACGCCGCCGTCGCTGACTTGATGAACAACTACTATGGATTCCCGACGCTACCTATCGCACTGGAACGCAATGGCACCAATGAGCGATTCTCATACATCAACTATTCTCCCATTGCAGAAGCCACCGACGACAACGGCAACTTGCTCTTCGCCCGCACCTACAGCGATTATTCCTCCATTCCAGACGGCTACATCCTCTATCGACGTCTGCTAGCCAATGCCGCCGATGGCAGCGTCACCATCATTCTCACCGGCATCCCTTCTACGATAGCCAACCTCCTCACTTCTAGTGCCGACCAATATTCGTCGCTTTCGGGCGTGGAGTTGGTGCGTCGCAAAGTGAAAAGACTTTACTTCATGGCCACTAAGCTTGAACCCAGCAGCGAACAGAATGTCAGCCCAGGATACAATATTATGATGCATCCCAATGCTGCAAAAACATTACTTCAGATGTGGCCAGACGATGTCGATGTCATCATCTCTCCCAGCGCTCCAGGCAACATGGTGGAATATAAACCAGAACTAGTTATCAACGATATTGATTGGACAGATATCCATCCGCTGAAACAAATATACATGCAGTTTGACTGCAACACGGGTCAACGTATGTGGGATCCTATGCTCCCGCTGCAAGAGATTGAAGGCGATGACCTTATCGGCCTTTCTCCTCGCGGACACATAGTCTTCAACGACGAGAACAAGATCAGCTTCATAACCGACCCCGACGGCAACTACCGCTACCAAATCAGCGGCGACGAAGCGTGGGCTGACCGCATGTTGAATCTGATACGCGCATCTTCTTCTCCCCTACACTCTCTTTGAGCATCAATTGGGTCCACGAGGTGCTTGGACACCATAATTCTCCTCAAAGGCACACGGATAGATGTTGATTTCACCATTCAGCAGATTTGTGAGGGCTAATGCGAATAGAAGATTAAAAGAAAACGGAAAAAAAGGTGGCATAATAATTTTTTTTCTTAAATTTGCAGAATGTATTTTTGCTAGTAAAATACAATAATATATTGACATCCAACATATTCGAATAAAATATCGAGTTTTAACCCTACTGAAAGAGCGTAAGATGGACTATAATTTTACCGAAATCGAACCCAAATGGCAGCAGTTCTGGCGTGACCAGAAGACCTACCATGTGGAAAACAATTCACAGAAACCTCATTTTTATGTTCTCGACATGTTCCCCTACCCTTCGGGCGCGGGCCTTCATGTCGGTCACCCTCTTGGCTACATCGCCAGCGACATTTTTGCACGCTATAAACGTCTGCGTGGATTCAACGTGCTGCACCCCATGGGTTACGACGCCTACGGCCTCCCAGCCGAACAGTATGCTATCCAAACGGGGCAGCATCCCGCCAAGACAACCGAACAGAACATCCGCCGCTATAGGGAACAGCTCGACAAGATTGGCTTCAGTTTCGACTGGGACCGCGAGGTTCGCACTTGCGACCCTGAGTACTACAAATGGACTCAGTGGACTTTCCTCCAGCTCTTCAACCACTACTATGACGATGAGCAACAGAAGGCTCGTCCCATCAGCGAACTAATAGCCAAGTTTGAAAACTGCAACGAACCTGTTGCTGACGGCAAGTTGTGGAATGAAATGAGCCAGAAGGAGCAGCAGGATTATCTCATGAACTTCCGTCTTGCTTACCTTGCCGACATTCCCGTCAACTGGTGTGCCGAACTAGGAACGGTGCTCGCTAATGACGAGGTGGTCAACGGACTCTCCGTGCGTGGTGGTTATCCCGTGGAACGCAAACTAATGCGCCAATGGAGTCTCCGTATCACCGCTTACGCCCAGCGTCTTGTGGACGGCCTTGAACAAGTGGAATGGACGGACAGCCTCAAGGAGATACAACGCAACTGGATCGGCCGCAGCGAAGGCGCCGCCGTGTGGTTCCCTCTCGATGTGCCTACAACATCAGTCGATGCCCCCACAAGTTACTACATGGGGCAGGTGAATCCCGAAGCTGTTCCTAGCTTCGAAATCTTCACCACCCGTCCCGACACTATCTTCGGTGTCACCTTCATGGTCCTTTGCCCTGAACATGAGCTTATTGACCAAATTACGACACCTGAGCAGAAAGCCGAGGTGGAGGCTTACGTCACTTGGGCCAAGAACCGTAGTGAGCGCGAACGCCAAGCTGAGGTTAAGAAAGTCAGTGGCGTGTTCACAGGTGCTTACGCCATCAATCCCCTCACCGAAGAGCGTATCCCTATCTGGGTTTCGGAATATGTACTTGCCGGCTACGGTACGGGTGCCATTATGGCCGTTCCTGCCCACGACAGCCGCGACTTTGCTTTTGCCCGTCACTTCAACCTGCCTATCCGTCAAGTGGTTTCGCTCGAGAAAAACGTGGTTAGCGATACCGACACTTGGACAGAAAGTATCGACGCAAAGACTGGTTATTCGGTCAACAGCGGTTCGTTCTCGGGCATGAAAGTGAAAGATGCCATGAAGGCAGTCATCGACCACATCGAAGAGATGGGTATCGGTCACCGCACCGTCAACTATCGTCTTCGTGACGCCATCTTCAGCCGTCAGCGCTACTGGGGTGAACCATTTCCTATTTATTATAAGAATGGAATCCCGACAGCCATTCCCGAAGAGTGCCTACCCCTGCTGTTGCCCGACATCAGCGAGTATAAGCCCACTTCTACAGGCGAACCTCCGCTGGGGCATGCCGAATGCTGGGCATGGGACGAGGTCAACAACAAAGTGGTCAACAAGAGCTTGATTGACAACAAGAATATCTTCCCTCTTGAACTCAGCACTATGCCTGGTTTCGCAGGCAGCAGCGGTTACTATCTCCGCTATATGGACCCCCGCAACAACGACGCCTATTTCTCACTTGAAGCTGTGAACTATTGGCAAAAAGTAGACCTCTATGTCGGTGGTGCAGAACACGCCTCGGGTCACCTTATCTATGCCCGTTTCTGGAACAAATTCCTTCACGACATCGGCCTCTCGGTTGTCGAGGAACCTTTCCAAAAACTTGTAAACCAAGGTATGATTCAAGGCCGCACTAGTTTCGTTTACCGCTCGAAGGAGGACAAGAACCTCTACATCTCCAAAAATCTGGTTAAGGACCCCGACAGCGTTAGCGCTATCAGAGTTGATATCAATATTGTCGACAACGACATTCTCGACACCGAACGCTTCCGCCAATGGCGACCTGAATTTGCCGACGCTCGCTTTGAGTTGGAAGATGGAAAATATGTATGCGGATGGGAGATTGAGAAGATGTCTAAGACATACTACAACGTTCAGAATCCTGACGACCTTGTTGCACGCTATGGCGCCGACACTCTCCGCATGTACGAGATGTTCCTTGGCCCCATTGAGCAAGCCAAGCCCTGGGACACAAAAGGTATTGAAGGTGTCTTCCGCTTCTTCAAGAAATTCTGGCGTCTTTATCACGACGACACAAACACCTTCTGTGTCAGCAACGATGAGCCGACAAAGGCCGAACTCAAGATTCTGCACCAAACCATAAAGAAGGTTACTGACGACATTGAGCGTTTCTCGTTCAACACAAGCGTCAGCACCTTCATGATTTGTGCAAATGACCTTGCTGCTCTCAAGTGCAACAAACGTGCCGTCCTCGAGCCTCTTGCCGTACTTATCGCTCCTTTTGCACCCCATATCGCTGAGGAACTCTGGCATCTTATGCACAACGACAATAGCTCTGTATGCGATGCCCAATGGCCTTCGTTTGACGAGAAATTCCTCGTCGAGGATTCGTTCAAATATCCTGTCTCTTTCAACGGCAAAATGCGATTCACTATCGACCTCCCCGCTGATGCTCAACAGGATGATGCCATCGCTGCCGTTAAGGCCACCGAAGAATATGCCAAGTGGACAGCCGGCAAAGAACCCAAGAAAATCATCTTCGTACCTAAACGTATCATCAACATAGTATGCTAAGCAGACATTTTTTGCGAGCAAAAGCGCTCCAAGTCATCTATGCCGCCATCTCCGACGACAAAGCCACTGAACAAGACATCATCAATAGCTACGACTACAACGTTTCCCATCTCAACGATTTGGGTCTTACACAACTGAGTACTCTCGATTATTTCGTGTTTACTGCCGAACGTGTTCTTGAGTCGGAAAATCAAAAATTCAACCCTTCTCAAAAAGAGATTGATACCCTAAACAAGATTGTCAACAACTTGTTCATTACCAGACTTGTTAGCGGCTTTGAGTTCAAGCAGCAGATGAACCGCCTACACATCGACTGGTCGAACTATTTCGATGTCTTCCACAAGATACTGAATAGCTTCAAGAGCAGCCGTGTCTTCACCGACTACGTCGCCAAAGAAAGCTCGTCGTTTGACGACGACAAGACGATGGCTATTAACGCTTTCAAGTCCCTGATGAACGACGACACTCTTCGCGATATCATCTTCGACCGTGACTTGATGTGGGAGGACGACTTCGACCAGGTCGCTCAATATGTCTTTATGATGCTTAAGGAGCTCACAGAAGAGGGCACTAACGAAGCCACCCGCTGTCCGCAGGTTTATGACTCGCGCAACCAAAAGGATTGCAACGACTATGATTTCGCACGACAACTGGCAGTAGACACCTTCAAGCATTTTGATGAGGTTGAACCTCTCATCCGCAAGCATCTGCAAAACTGGGATATGGATCGTGTCGCCATGATGGATATCATCCTTATCAATATGGCAGTCACAGAGTTCACTTGCTGTCCATCAATACCCGAACGTGTCACCGTTGACGAATATATCGAACTGTCGAAAGAGTTCTCGACCGAAAAGAGCAAGCTTTTCATAAATGGTATTCTCGACAAGATTCTTATTGAGCTCCGTGTTGCCGGACGCATTAACAAGAACGACCGAGGATTGTACGACCCTGCCATCGATGGCGATGTGCCTCCTGAAGAGAACTAATAAAAACAATACTAAACTAATGAAATTCAGAATTCTTTTTGCTTCCATAATCATGTCCATGGTGTTGGTTTCGTGTCATAACGGAGACAAAGCCATTGACACAGACATCATTAAGAATCCAAATAGTGCCGAAGGATACAATGAGGGCGAGAAGATGCCCAAAATTGTCTTCGAAACCGATATGCATGATTTTGGACAACTAATGGCTGGCGAAGTGATATCTTATAGCTTCAAGTTCACCAATACCGGCAATGCCGACCTCGTCATTAGCGGTTGCGACGCCTCTTGCGGTTGCACCGTTGCCGACTATCCTCGTGAACGTATTGCCCCAGGCAAGAATGGCTATATTACCGTTTCATTTAAGTCGCAGGGTATGTCTGGACACCAAATGAAAGAAATCATCGTCGCTTCTAATGCCCAACCTGCTCGCACTCGCCTAACCATCACAGCAACGGTCAGGTGATTGGGGTTTTGTGACGTGCGATAGCAGATTGACAATTAATCTATTATTGAATATTAATTAAAGTACTTATTAACCAAAAAATCTTTTAACATTTTACAATGCAAATTCTTTTTACACTTCTTCAAGCACAACCTGCTGCCCCTGGTGGCGGCAGTGGCGGACTTATAATGATTGTCCTGCTTTTCGTGGTAATGTGGCTTCTTATGATCCGTCCTCAAAAAAAGAAAGAGAAAGAGGATGCCAAGATGCGTGAACAACTCAAGAAGGGCGACCGTGTTCTCTTCTCGGGTGGCATCTATGGTAAAGTACACTCTGTTGGTACATCTACGGTCGATGTAGAGGTTTCCAATGGTGTGATTCTCACCGTCGAAAAGGGCTTTATCCAAAGCGTCACTACCGATAACGGCGAGACCGAAGAAAAGAAATAAGTATTCTTTTGAATAAGTTATAGTCATGAGTCGATCCATACGACAACAGCTAAAACAGTCGAGGGCATTTCTTTTTGCCCTCGTTGCTGTTGCTATTGTATGGATTGTCTCAGCTATGGCTGAAGAAAAACGATTCAGAGAATCCTACCCGATTGCTTACGTCAATATTGATACGGCTAAATATGCCATGATGCACTGTGACAGTGTAATAACCATTGATATCTCAAGTAATGGTTTCAGAGCATTCAGTCGTGGAAGAGCACAAAAAAAGACTAACGGTAAGCAGAAAGCAATTCATATTGACCTTGCGAAACTAATCGACAGCCACAAGCGAGACAGTAGCTTCTCTCTTTCCCTGCGTACCGAAGAGTATCTGGACATCATCAAAAGTCAACTTGACATGCGTGGTGTCTCCGATGTTAGCCTTATCAACGAGCAACTAACCTTGCAGTTGGCCTTGCGAGAGCGCAAAGCATTCGTACCCGACATCAGTCATGTTTCTTTCAATTTTGACAAGATGGATGGCATCAGCGGTGAGCCGATTATCAAACCTGACAGCATCTACCTCTATGGCAGCCACAAATCTCTATCAAAGATTGAGGTAATATCTGCAAAAGAACAATCAATCAATAATATAAACGAGAGCAACGAATACAAGATTGTTTTGGAAGATGACTGGAAAAAGTATCCCGATTTGCGTATATCCAGCGAAGTGGTGACTTTGTATATTCCTGTCGAGAAGTTCATCGAGAAGAGCATCACTTTACCCATTGAGCTTACAGACAAAAGTGGTAATGCACAATGGAACCTCTACCCTGCCAATGTGACTGTAAAATTGCTTGTACCCGAATCGAAGGTTGAAAGCATAGATTTGTCAAAGTGCGTAGTAACCGCAAGTACTAAAGAGTGCAGCAACAACCAACTCACACCTCAACTCACCAAGTTCCCCTCTTGTGTGAGACTCAAATCAATCACTCCCGAACAAGTGCAATACATTATAATTGAGCAATAAATGAAATTAATAGGTCTGACTGGGGGCATAGGATGTGGAAAAACCACAGTTCTTGAGGAATTCCAAAAACTGGGAGTTCCCTGCTTCATCGCCGACCGTCATGCTGCCAACTATTATAATGACGCATCGTTTTTAGAGGAGATAAGAAAACTCTTAGGTGACGATGTAATACGACAGGACGGAAGTGCGGACAAAACACGTATTGCCTCTATCGTATTCAATAACCATGACGCTTTGATGAAACTCAATGCTCTCATCCATCCACGAGTAATGAAGGATTTTGCATCGTGGGCTTCCATACAAAAAGCTGAATACGTAATAATGGAATCGGCAATAATCTATGAATATCATCTTGACAAACAACTGGATAAAGTCATTACAGTATATCTTGAGAAAGAGGAGCGAATGAGAAGGCTGATATTGAGAGACAAAGCATCACGAGAGCAGTTAGAAGAGAGAATGAGAAACCAACTAAGTGCAGAAGAAAAGATGGATAGAGCTGATTATGTAATACTTAACTATGAAGGTAATCCACGAGTAAGGCAAGTGACATTTATTGATAATATGTTGAGGAGTCAGGTTTCATGTTTCAACCATTTTATTAGTTCAACATATCTTTAAACAACTCTAATAATCAATTTTCAATTTCAACGCCATGTACCGAATTATCGAAAAAGAGCAACTCACAGAAACCATCATCAGAATGGATATCAAAGCCCCTTGGATTGCCCGATCGGGACAACCAGGGCAGTTCGTCATTGTCATTCCCCACGACAAGGGGGAACGTGTGCCTCTGACTATTAGCGATATCAACTATGAGAAAAACTCGGTGTCGATAGTATACCAGATTGTCGGTGATTCGACTCGTCGTCTAGCAGCGATGAATGAAGGTGACTGCATCTTTACCATCGTTGGTCCTCTTGGTCGCCGTGCTGAGGTAATGGATATGGCGGAAAGGAATAAGACCGAGAATAAGCCGCTGAGGATTCTTTTCGTGGCTGGTGGTGTAGGAACAGCTCCCGTATATCCACAAGCCAAATGGGCACATGCAAACGGCATTGGTTGCGATGTTATTATTGGTTCACGCAACAAAGAGCTTATCTTCTTCGAAGAGAAGATGCGAGCTGATTGCGACAACCTTTATGTTGTCACCGACGACGGCTCATACGGAGAAAAAGGTCTTGTTACTGACAAGATTAAACAATTGATAGAGAGAGGAGAAAAATATGATGTCTGTGTTGCAATTGGACCTCTGCCAATGATGAAGTTTGTCTCGCTGCTCACCAAACAATACAATCTCGAAACTGTCGTATCGCTCAATGCAATGATGGTAGACGGCACTGGTATGTGTGGAGCATGTAGGGTGAGTGTTGGAGACAAGGTGAAGTTCACCTGTGTTGATGGCCCTGAATTTGACGGTCATAAGGTTGACTTTGATGAGGCCATGAAGCGTCTTGCACGCCATGACACCAAGAAATATCGCATCGCCACCAGCGATGAAGGCCACAAATGCAATCTTGCTCCCGCTGTTGAAAAACAAATTGCCGCTGAAGAGGGTCAACGTCCTCATCCTCAAGAACAAGACCCGAGTGTGCGAATCCATAACTTTAAGGAGGTTTCGAACGGCATCAACCACCAGCAAGCTCTTGTGGAAGCCGCACGCTGTCTGCATTGCAAAAAGCCATTGTGCGTTGCCAGCTGCCCAGTAAACATTAATATTCCTGAATTCATTGCTGCCGTCAAGGACGACAACATATTTGAGGCTGGCCGCATAATTGCTGCAGATTCATCACTTCCTGCCATATGTGGTCGTGTTTGCCCACAAGAAACACAATGCGAGGGCTCGTGTGTATTGGGACATAAGAGCAAACCCATTGCAATCGGTGCCCTCGAGCGTTTTGTGGCCGACTGGAACCGCGAGAACAATAAACAAGATATTGAGGCTACCTTAAATAGCTCACAAACATCAACTTCAGATTCCCAAAAGAAGAAAGTGGCTATTATCGGTAGTGGTCCTTCAGGGCTTGCTTGCGCCAGCGACCTTGCAAAAGCTGGTATCAAAGTAACAATCTTCGAGGCATTGCAGCATCCTGGCGGTGTTCTTGTTTATGGTATTCCAGAATTCCGTCTTCCTAAAAAGAAAGTTGTTGAACCTGAGATAGAAAACCTCAAGAAACTTGGCGTAGAGATAAAGACAAACGTCATAGTGGGACGTTCAATAAGCATCGATGAACTCTTCAAAGATGGTTTCGAAGCAATATATATCGCTTCTGGAGCCGGATTGCCAAAATTCATGAAAATTCCTGGAGAAACACTGGTAGGCGTTGTTGCTGCAAATGAATTGCTTACACGCACCAATCTTATGCACGGCTACGACAAAGAATACGACACCCCCATCATTCTTGGAAAGCATGTTGTCGTTGTCGGTGGAGGTAATGTTGCAATGGATGCAGCACGTACCGCACGCCGTCTTGGTTGCGACGTAACAGTCGTTTACCGTCGTGGCGAACAGGATATGCCAGCCCGTCTTGAGGAAATACATCACGCCAAAGAGGAGGGAATACAGTTCATGTTCCAAGTAAACCCAGTGGCTGTAATCGACGATGGCAAAGGTAATTGTGATGGTGTTCGACTGATACGCATGGCAATGGGCGAACCCGATGCAAGCGGCCGACGCAGCTTCAGCGCAATAGAGGGCAGCGAGTTTGACTTGGCTGCCGACAATGTTGTTATTGCATTAGGTACAAGTCCAAATCCTCTCATCAAGAGCACAACGCCAGGTCTCAATACTGAAAGTTGGGGAGGTATCATAGTCAACGATGAGGGTCTAACTTCACGCGACCGCGTCTATGCCGGTGGCGATGCGGTCAGCGGTGCAGCAACAGTAATACTTGCCATGGGAGCTGGTCGAAAGGCAGCCAAAGCAATAATCGAGAAACTTAAATAAAAACGATATTTGTTCCTGTTGAAAACCCACTCTCCCGAAATGGAGGGTGGGTTTTGGTTTAGCTACCACTCCACTTTCCAGTCGCCTTCTTTCTGATCCTTCTCGGGGTCGTATTCCTCCTCGCGATCCATACGGTCGCGAACACGAAAGAGTTTGCCAAGCCAATCGTCTTTCTTAGATTTCTTCTTGCCTGGATTCACTTTGTCCTCTTCAATAATCTTGGTGATTTCGGTGACAAAATTCTGCACATAACGCTGTGAGACAGAAGGGTCATAGTGAATACTGGCACCCGAATAGTAGTGACGAATTATTGAGTCGTAGGAGATTCCGAGTTCGACCATGCGAATGGTACCCTCTTGACTGAGACCAACACCGTGGCCATATCCGTGCCCATTGAGAATGACATCGCCGCTCTTGGGATCGGTAGTAACAGAGAAAAAGGTTGATTTCAACCCAAAGTCGGTGCGGACACGGGTAAGCTGAACACCAAGAATCTTAGCTTTGCGTTCGGTTTGGGTGAAAGTAAGAAGCTCGTTGTGGACAGCTGCATCTTTGGTGTTGAGCTTATGAGTCTTGGCAAAATAGTTGAGCCACTTATCTTTAGGAATAACTTTCGTCCAATCGCTCTGTCGCATATGAAAAGAAAAAGTGTCTTTGACCGAACGAAGATAGGGCAATGCTGCACGCCATACATCTTCAGAGTTGGCTGTCTGACCACCAGAATTTGAATGAAATGGAGTATCAATCATGTTGCCATCCTTGTCAACAATTGTCTCACCACTCGACTTCATAGTACCTAATATGATATCAGGACGGACACAGCGGTTCTGATAAGCTTGACAGTGAACATAGTCGCAAAAATTGTATCCATCGGCACGATGCTTTTTCATGTTTCGCATAGCCCATGTGCGAGATATGATTGCTTGCACACGGAAGATGTCACTCTGTTTGCCGTATATTTCCGATTGAACGACACCAGCCAAATATGTTTCGAAGTCCACATCATTGATAATCTTTAGATTATTCTTGTCGAAAGCAGAAATCAGAAGATCGCCTTCGTAGGTGCGCTGCTTTACCCCCTTTGGGTTAAGACAGAGAATGCAAGCTGTGTCGGTGGCACGTAAAATAGCTGTCTCGAAGGTGCCATATAGGTATCCGTTGACAGAGATGGTAACCCCTGTAGTAGATGCAGGCTTCACCTCGACAGTCATACCCTCTCCCAGTTCTGGCTCAAGTAGTTGGCTATCGCCATAGAGTGAGTAGATACCGAGGTCGAAGGAGACATATATTGCTTCGATGCGATTGTTGGAGAAGAGTCGCACAGTTACACGTTCGGCAAAGGAAACAGTCGCGATAACGACAAGTAACAACAGGCATAATGCTTTCTTCATAAGATGATTTTATGTGGATAAGAAAATCCTTAAAGAATAATGTAACAGATCATTATTAATAGGAGGCAATAATCTCTGCAGTACGAGAGGATGCACCTTTGCCACCTAAGAGGCGTTCAACTTCGGCATAACCATCGAAGATATGCTTACGACTGTCGCCACATATTTTCATAAACTCAGCATCAAGTCGGTCAACATTGAAATCGCTCTGAATCAACTCGGTGACAACAGGACTATCAGCAATAAGGTTCACAAGGGAGATATATTTGATGCTGTCTCCAATAAGAATACGGGCAATACCGGCAGAGAGTTTGTTGCATTGGTAACAAACGACCTGAGGCACTTTGAAAAGGGCTGTCTCGAGAGTGGCTGTCCCAGAACAAACGAGGGCAGCATATGAAGAGGCGAGGATATCATAGGTGCGGTCGAATATGATATCGATATTAGATGCGTTGCGTGGGATATATTTGCGATAGAACTCCTCCCCTATCAGACTCATTCCTGCAACAACAAAATTGTATTCAGGATGGCGAGCAGCAACCTTGAGCATGACAGGAAGCATGCGGCCAAGCTCCATTTTGCGACTACCAGGAAGAATGGCGACAGTTTTTGACTGCGAGCTGTCATTAGAGATAAGTGAATTACCGTTGGATGAATTATGATAACGCTCAACTTCGTCGAGTAGAGGATGACCGACATAGACAGCTTGCGGCATCACTCCAGGTTTGTAAAATTTCTGTTCTGTTGGTAGTATGTAGCATAGCTTGTCGATATCACGTCGCATAGGACGCAAACGGCCTTTTTTCCAAGCCCATATCTGGGGAGAGATATAGTAAATATTTCGAAAGCCGTGCTGATGAGTGAACTTTGCAATCTTGAGGTTAAAACCCGGATAATCAATAAAAACAACAACATCTGGGTTGAAAGCAAGGATGTCCTTTTTGCAGAAACTGATGTTTCCAAGCACTGTTCCAAGATGAGATATAACCTCTATGAATCCCATGATGGCAAGGTCGCGGATGTGCCGCACCATCGTGCCGTTTTCGCCGGCAGCCTCTTTCATGCGATCACCACCCCAAAAACGGAACTGAGCATTAGAATCCTTTTGACGTAATGCGGTAATTAAGTTGCCACCATGAAGGTCGCCAGAGGCCTCACCTGCTATGATATAGTATTTTTTAGAATTCATTTCTTACAAGAAACATAAATACTAAGAAAGTGACAAAGAAAGTAATAATTATTGTCTTTGTAACTGTTGGTTGCTCTTTCTTTTTGGCATAATATCGAAGAAAGAGTATAGGAGGTATGAAGCATGCGCCAAACCAGCGGAGATGTTCAAGTGGGTTGATACCAGCAATGAGTAACCCCACCCAAAGGAGCACCGCTACTATCACTTCAGAAGCGATAGTCACAACGATGCCTGTTACCGGTTTATCCTGTTTCAAGAAATCACTCAAAAACATTTTTTATCTCCTCAATTATATTATAGGCGGTGAAATCAATCGTTGTAGGCACAATTGACACATATCCGTTTTCCAATGCCCATTGGTCTGTTCCTTCTTTATTGTCGTCGCATTCGAAACGACCTGCAATACAGTAGCATGCATTCCCTTTAGAGTCGAATTGTCGCTCATAGGAATCGACCCAGCGAGCTTCTGACTGACGACAGACACGCATACCTTTGATGACACCATCGTCGGGTACAGGGAAATTGACATTCAAAGAAGTACTTTGTGGCAGCCCTTTTTCGAGAGCAGACACAATAATCTTACGAATAAATGGAAGTGTCGGTGTGAAATCAGCATTAGGGCTATGGTCGAGTAGCGAAAAACCTATTGCTTGAAGACCGGACATTGAAGCTTCGAGCACAGCAGCCATAGTACCAGAGTAGACAATATTGATTGACGAATTGCTTCCATGATTGATGCCAGAGAGCACCAACGAAGGTCGTCTGGGACAATAATACTGTTCACAGACCTTAACGCAATCCACAGGAGTTCCGTCGCATGCATATATATCCAGACCTTCGTATTTGGACAATGCCTCCACATGTATTGGTCGAGAAGCTGTGAAAGAATGAGCTTTGCCAGAAGAATTTTGTGCAGGTGCCATAACAACTATATCGCCCAAATCGCGAACCACGTCAACGAGTGATCGTAAGCCTTTAGCATTGACACCGTCGTCATTGGTTATCATGAAAAGAGGTCTCATCGGCATGAATTAAGGTAAGTTCATCCAATCATTTCGCGAAATTGATTTTATCGCGACCCAAAAAGAAGGATGCAGGCTGAAGAATATTGTCGAAGGTATAATACTGAATCAACACTGTGTCTTTGTTGTCTAGCACTGCATATAGACGGTCAAGGTCAAAAATCTGATACATCGTAGTATCAGGCATGGCTCGAAGGTCATCTGGGTTAGAATACTTGATGTAAGTCTTTAACTCACGAGTATCTCCGTCAGTACTGGTAATGCGGAGAATAGTACGAGGTGCTCTAGAGAATGTAGTGTCTAGTTCCACTTGGGGTACCACCCTTGCATACTCGTCGAAATTAAGATTGACAAAAGAAGACAATAGCTGCGCAACGCGGGCTGTATCAAAACCATCAACCTTGGTGGCAGGATTTAATAGGTTGAAAGTGAAACCATCTCCCTCGCGAACGACAGCAAATGACTCGCTAGGCATTGAAGGAATCTCAAGTTCTATAGAGGCAATCTGCTGCACAGGGAGGCTTACGATTGAATGGCTACGCCACAGATATGGGTCAACATAAAAACGCGGTGATATGCAACCACGGAACCCAGGGATATTAACAATGAATGGAGTTCTATCTCCTTCACGGTACATATAGGTTGCCATCATATCCTGTGTATCATGTCCAACATATATTACCTCACATTTTGTATGTTTGAAAAGACGAAGATGTCCATTAAACCAATTGATTCTGTAATCCTTATAATATACTTCAACCTTGATACTCTTTGCGGCCATCTGCTTGGTGACATTCTCGACAGAGGCTTTGTTGACAGCACTGCGTATGCGCATATCAGACAATGTGCGAAGAAGAAGATTAACAGACGATAGGTTTGCAGGAAACTCATCATCGACCATCCACAATGAATCGCTAACACGCGAAAGGGTAACACTGTTATTCTCTTTGTCGGCCATGAATATTTTTTCTACACCACCAGGAATTGCAGCAGCTTCAATCTGGAAATCTTGAGGAAAAGTATGGTTCTGACCACGAAGTGCAACAATAATCCATGTGGCAATACCTAAAAGAACAACTAAAGCAATATAAATAAGTGTTTTACGTTTTTTCATTCAGATAGTTTAAAGTTTGGTGTTTAAGTTTTTATTTTGATTGATAAAAGATTATTATTGTAATTCTTTTGACCAACACTAGATACTATTTATTTAGAGTATTTCTTTCTTCTAACGACAATTACAATACCAGCGACTAAAAGGACGATAATAACAGGGTAACATAGAGTTGCGAACTGGTAGTAACCACGGTGGTCACGGATTTTCGCCATATCGAGACGACGGATATCAATGGAACGTGGACGAGCATCAATCATACCCTCATCGCCGGCCAAATAGTTAATAGCATTGAGGATGAAGTTCTTATTGGCAAACTCGACATTGGTGTAACGGTCGTATCCGAGAGGATAAGGATAACGTCCTTGCTCGTTCATGGCTGTACCGTTGCGAATCATGTCACCATCGGAGATGACAATCATCTGAGTCGGCTTTTCACAATGCGACTTATATGCCATCTCGCTAATAGAAGTGAAAGAAGACGCCAGACGGTTGCGGAAAAGTGATTGGAATTGACCCTCGAGGAGGACGGCAACAGGAAGTCCACTGCGGTTGAATAGCTGGTCATCGACTTGAACCATAGCATCAGCAAGCTGTATGTTGACCGGAGCATTCTTTATATGCACATGATCGGACGTTGTGAGTAGAACGGTTTTGTCAATATCGTTATTTATGAGGTCGATACTACTGATAAAATCGGTTTTAAGAACATCGAGATTGCGTACAATGGGGTGCTTGGAATTGGGTACAAGTGTCGGGAAATAGTACCACGGTACAAGCTGCATACGGTTGTCGGGACCCATCATCGGGATTCCACGACAGCGATAATCCATTATCAAGTCGGGATTGATACGTATGCCATAGTTGAAAAACATCTCCTCAAGACCTAACGGCAAACGTGTTGCAAAAGTTTGGGCTTTGTCAGCCAAGCTATCCATGTCAGCATCAAGCACATCGACAAGCCAGAGAATCTTTCCACCATACATGACAAATTGGTCAAGGATGTATAGATCCTGGTCGCTAAAGGTGCGTATGGGTTTTGGCACAATTACAACATCAAACTTGTTTGCCACTGTGATGCTTGAATCACGAGTATCTAACACACGACCCGTCAGTGCATTTATATTCTTATCAAGAACTACATTCTCGACAGCATAATCCTCGACAAGTGACATCTGAATATCGTAAATATCCAACCCTTGAAGTTCACCGTGACCTGTCAAGAAAGCAATGTTGGACTTGACAGGACGAGTCAAGCGATGAATGGCGGTGACGAAATTATATTCAAGGTTTTCGATAGAGGTGTTAACCACCTCGTCAGTAGAACGATTGGTTACGCCTGAAGCTTGAAGTTGGAGAGCTGTTTCGCGACCTTTGTAGGTAACCTCCATAGCCGGATAGACAAGCTGCTGTTTCTGTACACCATCTTCAGATGTGGAAATAGGAATCGGAGTAAGACCCTTACGCACAATTACCTGATAGAATTGCTGCTTTTCCTCATCAGTTTCGAAAGCGTTGGGGTTGACAAACTCGTATTCAACAAAATGGCTATAGGCACGGAACTGGTCAAGCATATTTTTAATATCGTTGCGAAAACGGCGATATTCTGTGGGGAGGTCATCGCCTTCAAGATAAACACGGAAGAGCACCTGTTCATCAAGGTCACGCAACATCTTCTTTGTAGAATCAGAGAGAGTGTAACGTTTCTCTGCAGTTAAATCTATACGAGTGAAAAAATAACTACTGATAATGTTCACAAAAATAAGGACGAGAACAATACCGGAGAAACCAAGAAGACTTTGGCGACGACTGTTCTTGCGCCAACGACGCGACTGAAGCACCATGCGAGTCAGCATCATGAAAAGCAAAATGACTGATAGAAAATAAAGCAAGTCGCGTGTGTCAAGAACTCCTCTAGATATGGATTCATAATGCATCTTTAAACCCAACCAACGGAGCAACAGGGCAAAGCGACCACTCATAAGTTGATAGAGCGAGTCGAACCCAAGATAACAAAATGCACAAAGAAGAGCCGAAACAACGAAAGCAACAATCTGATTGTTAGTAAGCGAAGAAGCAAAAATGCCTATAGCTACAAAAGCACCACCCAAAAAAAGCAGTCCTATATATGAGCCTATAACACTACCAGTGTCAATGTTACCTACCGGATCTCCCAACCGGTAAACAGCCCAATAATAGACCAATGTTGGCAGTAATGAAACAACAACTAATGTGAAACCTGCCAAAAATTTAGCACCAACTATAGTGAATTCAGAGAGAGGCTTGGTAAGAAGCAGCTCAAGGGTGCCGTTGCGTTTCTCTTCAGCGAACATGCGCATAGTAATGGCAGGAATGAGGAAGAGATAGAGAAATGGCCCAAGAAGGAATAGACCATCAAGTCCTGAATATTTGTAGTCGAGAATATTGAAGCTGGTACGGAACACCCAAAGCATCAAACCTGTCAGAAGCAGGAATACAATGATGGTAAGATAACCTATCAAAGAAGAAAAGAATGCAGATAGTTCTTTCTTAAAAAGTGCAAACACGGATTAAAGTTTAGTGTTAAAAGTTAAACGTATTTGGTTATCACTATTATCAACAAATTATCAATCGTCGAACTTGAAGCGCTTGGAGGCTGCAGATCGACCTTGATACTCACCAAATGATAGGTCAAGAACAGTCTCGAAAAGCAATTGAGTGGCTTTTACTATAAAACGACGGTCAATATTCTCTGGTATATCGCTGGGGACGTATGGATGACGGTTGCCCTTGTAGTTGGTGATGTTAATACTCGGTATACCGACATAGTCGAATGCAATAGCATCACCTTTAGGCATAGTTTTGAAACCCACACACATATCTTTTGTTCCATAAAGTGTATCTACTCGACGGGCAACATCCCAAAGATGAGGGTAGCGCTTGTTACCAAGGACAGAGATACTGTCACCACTTCCAATAGATTGAACATTCACAAATGCCTCAATGTTCTTGAGGGGAGTAAAATTTGAAACAAAAATCTGAGAACCTAAACGTTGCTGTTCACCAGCAGAGAATAATACAAAAATTACACTACGGGATGGCTGATCTTCTGAAAGTTGCAGCAATCTAGCAGTTTCCAAAAGAGCAGCAACACCCGAAGCATTGTTGTCGGCACCAGGGAAAAGGCAAGTAGTACCTTGCATACCTACATGGTCAAGGTTTGCACCAACCACCACATACTCGTTCTTCATCTTAGGATCAGAGCCTGGATAAATTCCTATAATATTGGCAGTCAGAGCAGCAGGATGATACTTTGCATTGACCTCAATTTCAAATTTCTTTTGAAGATGAAAGGACTGAGGCTTCTGTTTCTCATTAATGCGCTGGATGGCCTCCTGAAGATTCATCTTTTCACCAACTAGAAGGCGGTCACCGCAGTCACGGGTGGGCTGAATAATAGGGAAAGTAGCCAAATGAGGTTTTTCTCCACTATATACAGCACCCTGAACCTCGTAAGGAGAGCAAGCGGGTGAGATATTAACAACAACCAAAGCACATGCGCCATGGGCTTGAGCAACACGAGCCTTGTCTCGAAGGGTTGAATATTTCTCCGTTACATTGCTGGGAAGGAAACTAGGGACTCCGCTAAGGACCATCACTATTTTGCCCTTGGCATCAACATCGGAATACTCATCAAAGGCCCCGTTATCGACACCATAGCCGCAAAAAACAACTGATGCATCGGCATAACCGCGACCACTCATTCCTGAGCAGCAGAAATCACGTCCAAGAACATGCACTTGCATTGCATCCTTAGTGCCTAGATAGCTATTGAATGTGCAATTCTCAATTTGGTTGCATTCGGTCTCAAAATATTGAGCCCACTCACCCTTATAAGGCTGAACGCCACAACGTTCAAGAGCCTCAATGACATATTCGGCTGCAGACATATAGGCATCAGTGCCTGCAAGACGACCTTCAAATGTAGACGACGACAGGTCGCGGATATGGGCAATAAGCGTGTCAAGCGATGCCTGTTGGGCATTCATTGTCATCGGCAACAAGGCGATAACAAATGATACAACAATTGTTTTTATTTTTTTCATTGGAGAATTTTTTTCTTTTGCCTCTTTGGGGCTTATGTGACTCACTGCATTTTATCGGGTTACAACTTTTCTGCTATTTGAGGTTTTCAAGTTGACTTTTGAGAGCTGCAATTTTCTGTTCCGCGTCAGCTTTTTTCTGACGTTCTACAGCAACAACCTTTTCGGGAGCACCATTGACAAATTTTTCGTTGCCGAGTTTCTTCATCACGCTGGCAAGAAAACCTTCTGCATAACGCAAGTCATCCTCCAGTTTTTTGCGTTCAGCTTCTACATCAATATTTTGTTTCAAAGGAACGAAGCATTCGGTAGTACCCACCATGAAACTGATAGCACCTTCAACCTTACTGTCAACATACTGGATAATCGAAACATTACCCAATTTGCAGACAATGCCATCAAAACGGTTATTTGGCATTTTGCCCTCTCCACAAACGACAAACAATTCAAGTTGCTCTTTGGGTGAAAGGCCACGAGTATTGCGAATGTTACGGACACCAGCTATCATCTCGCGAGCGGTATCACAGTCATCAAGAGTTCGCTGGTCATAAAAAACGCTTGTAGGCAGATGCTGGTTCATGATGCTGTAGTTGGCATTGATGAAAGCTGCCTGTTCGTCATCCTTACCAATTGTTTGAAGTGCATGCCAAATTTCTTCAGTGACGAAAGGCATGAATGGGTGAAGGATGAGCATAAGACGGTTGAAGATACTGATTGTTGCATCGTATGTCTCACGATCGATAGGAGTCCCATAGGCTGGTTTTACCATCTCGAGATACCACGAGCAGAAGTCGTCCCACGCCAATTTATAGCTGGCCATAAGGGCTTCACTGAGACGGTATTGCTCGAAGTCTTTTTCAATTCCTTCGAGAACCTGTGCCATACGTTGTTCCATCCATTCGACAGCCATTTCATTGCTCGGCTGCTTAGTAGCTTGATTGTTTGAATCATCTCCTTTATCAACCTGCCATCCAGTGATAAGGCGCAAAGCATTCCATAGCTTGTTGGAGAAGTTGCGTCCTTGTTCGCAAATCTTCTCGTCAAATAGAATATCGTTACCGGCAGGTGCGGTAAGCAGCATACCCATGCGAACACCATCGGCCCCATACTGTGCCATCAATTCTATAGGGTCAGGCGAATTGCCGAGCGATTTACTCATCTTGCGGCCAAGTTTGTCGCGTACCACACCTGTGAAATACACGTTACGGAAAGGCACTTTATGAAGATATTCCTCACCAGCCATAATCATACGTGCCACCCAGAAGAAAATGATATCGGGAGCTGTGATAAGATCAACTGTGGGATAATAATACTCAATCTCCTTGTTGCCAGGATTATTGATGCCATCAAAAAGGCTGATTGGCCATAACCAGGAGCTGAACCAAGTATCGAGAGCACATTCTTCCTGCTTAAGATCAGAAGCCTGAAGGTTGGTATTGCCAGTCTTCTGTCGAGCAAGTTCAAGTGCTTTCTCTGCGGTTTCAGCAACAACAAAATTTTCTGTATCATCAGGATTCTGCGAAGGATAGTAATAAGCAGGAATACGATGACCCCACCACAATTGACGACTAATACACCAATCCTGGATGTTCTCGAGCCATTGACGATAAGTGTTCTTGTATTTCTCTGGATAAAACTTGATTTCGCCATTCATAACAGGAGGCAATGCAATGTCGGCAAAATGTTGCATTTTGACAAACCACTGTAAAGAAAGACGTGGCTCTATAGCTGTATCTGGATTACGCTCAGAATAGCCAACTTTGTTGGTGTAATCTTCCACTTTTTCCATCAGTCCAGCAGCATCAAGATCTTTTGCAATCTGTTTGCGACATGCGAAACGATCCATTCCAACATAAAGAGGCGACTGCTCAGAAATGGTTCCGTCAGCATTAAAGATATCAATGGTCTCGAGATTATGGGTCTTACCAAGGTTGTAGTCATTGACATCGTGGGCAGGAGTCACCTTGAGGCAACCAGTACCAAATTCAATATCAACATAGCGGTCTTCAATGACACGCACCTTACGTCCGACAAGAGGGACAATGACATGGTGACCACGAAGCCATTGATTCTTGGGGTCTTTAGGATTAACACACATTGCTGTATCGCCCATAATGGTTTCGGGACGTGTTGTGGCAACAACGGCATAATAGCCCTTTTCGTCTTTGTGTACTATATTGCCTTCTCTGTCATCTGTTGCCAATGGTTCAACATCAACATTTTCACCATCAGCCAGATAATATTTCAGATAATAGAGTTTAGAACGTTCCTCTTTGTATACCACCTCCTCTGTAGACAGAGCAGTAAGTGCTTTAGGATCCCAGTTAATCATGCGGAGTCCGCGATATATAAGACCTTTGTTGTAAAGGTCTACGAAGACCTTGGTGACGCTCTCACTGCGAGTTTCGTCCATAGTGAATGCCGTGCGATCCCAATCACAACTTGCACCAAGCGTACGGAGCTGTTGCAAGATGATACCACCATGTTTATGGGTCCATTCCCATGCATGCTCAAGGAACTGCTCACGACTAAGGTCATGTTTCTTGATACCTTTCTCTGCAAGGCTCTTCACTACTTTTGCCTCTGTGGCAATGGAGGCATGGTCGGTACCCGGCACCCAGCAAGCATTCCTACCCATCATGCGGGCACGACGAACAAGTACATCCTGGATTGTATTGTTGAGCATGTGACCCATGTGCAACACACCGGTGACATTGGGAGGCGGAATAACTATGGTATAAGGGACACGATTGTCGGGTTCTGAATGAAACAGTTTCTTCTCCAGCCAAAAATTGTACCATTTCTCTTCAACGGCACGCGGATCATACTTTGATGCTAATTCCATTAGGGATTACGGTTTTAGTTTTTTAATGTATACGTTTATATATGTTGCAAAATGTCTTTTTATATAATATACACTTTTAAAGAAATGTACATTAATCATTGATACATAATGCAGTAGAACATCGAAAATCGTCAAGATTCTCCATGTTCAATCTGCAAAGATACAAAAATAATTTGAAATATGAGTTTTTTTAGGGAACATCAAAAAATGCTTCCCTTAGAATCTCATTGAATTACCGATACTAGACTTTAGAACCTCAAAGTAAGTGATGCTACCGGAAGAAGAGGCGATTGACCGAAAGCGTATGTGCCACTATTCGGCATAATAGATGGCGACATATTGAGGGATATATCATCGTTTATCTGGAAATCAAAGAGATGTCCAAAGACGTATGCATCTAGAAGATTGATGCCGTAAACTGCCACTGTCAATATAACCGAGAGTTGGAATGTCTGGTTGTAGGCTTCATACATATTATAAATATTCGAAGTGGGAGTTGCCACCATATCTGGGTTGTCAGGGTATTGTGTCTGGCCATCATGGGCAACACGAAATAAATACTCATCACGATAGTACTTCATCTGACTAAAGTTGGTATATGTGTAGTAGCTTATTCCACCTAAAGCTGCATATATGATGGGGATTTTCCATGCCTGACGATTATAAACCTGACCGGCGCCAGGCAGAACAGCCGAGAGGATAAGTGCACGTGTAGGACTGTGTTCGGAAACTTCTGTCACTGTTTTTTGCACTTTGGACTCAGATTGTTCGGATTGCGCAAAACCCATAAACGGCATAGCAATCAAAAAAAGAGTAAGGGTTAATGCCCCTACCCTTTTTTTGATTGTACAATACGAATCTTTGGTTTTGAATTGATTGCGCACCGTCAAATTTTCAGTCTTTATTAATAAGTTTCATAATACGCTCAAAGTCGCGATCATTGTTGAAATGGATGGTCACCGTTCCTTTTCCGCGACGACTGCGTTTGATGTCCACCTCCGACTGCAAATACTGTTTCAGTGATGAACGGGAAGCCGCATGTAATTCTGGGAGGTCATCCTTCTTGCGGGCAGGAGGTGCAGGTTTGGGTTTGGTGAACTCCTTAACCAGTTGCTCTGTCTGACGCACAGAAAGTTGTCGATTGATAATGTCATGGAGTAAAGCCAAATGTTGCTCAGGGTCTTCAATGTTGACCAGACAACGAGCATGTGCCATAGTAATCTGCTCGGTACTGAGAGCCAGCTGTGTTTCTGACGGAAGGTTCAGTAGTCGCAGATAGTTGGTAATTGTAGAGCGATTTTTGCCAACCTTCTCACTCAGCTGTTCATGCGTCAGTTGACATTCCTCAATGAGGGCATTGTATGAGAAGGCAATCTCCATAGCATTAAGGTTCTCGCGTTGTATGTTCTCAACCAAAGCCATCTCCATCATTTGAGTGTCGGTGGCAATTCGGATATAAGCAGGTATCTCCTTGAGACCAGCCAATTGCGAGGCACGAACACGACGTTCGCCTGCGATAAGCTGATATTTTCCGTCGGGCATCTGCCGCACAGTAATAGGAGTGATGACTCCCTGTTGGCGGATAGATTGCGACAATTCGTTGAGTGCTTCCTCATCAAACTCTTTTCGTGGTTGGAAAGGATTAGCCTCAATGCTGTCGAGAGGTATTGTGGTGATTGAAGTGGTAAGGTTCGGTTTTCCCATTGCGGCATCAATATCCACATCTGGGAGTATAGAGCCCAAACCACGTCCCAATCCTGAACTTTTCTTCTTTGTCGTCATTATATGATTGTTAAACCTTCTTGTCAGGCATACCGTTACGGTGGAGTATCTCGTTAGCGAGATTAAGGTAGTTTATTGCACCCTGGCATGTGGCATCATGCATGATAATGGAACGTCCATAGCTAGGTGCTTCAGCCAACTTGGTGTTGCGGAAGATAAGAGTGTCAAAGACCATCTGTTTGAAGTGACTGCGAACATCGTCAACCACCTGACGTGCCAGACGCAGACGAGAGTCATACATAGTTATGAGAAGACCCTCAATACTGAGTTTGGGATTAAGACGTGTTTGGACGATGCGAACAGTGTTGAGAAGTTTTCCAAGACCCTCAAGTGCAAAGTATTCGCTCTGGATAGGGATGATAACCGAGTCGGAGGCAGTAAGCGCATTTATAGTAATAAGACCCAGCGAGGGTGAACAGTCAATAATAATGAAATCATAGTCGTTTTTGACTGGTTCAAGGGCTTTCTGTATATAGAACTCGCGCTGTTTCTCATTGACGAGATCGATTTCGGCACCAACAAGGTCTATGCGCGTCGGGAGTAACCAAAGGTTTGGCATCTCTGTTTCAACGATGCAATCCTTAGCAGGAACCTGACCTAGGAAGCACTCGTAGGCACTCTGCTCTACCGTTTCGGGGTTGACGCCCAACCCGGAAGTAGCATTGGCCTGAGGGTCGGCATCGATAAGCAGCACCTTATATTCACGCACTGCAAGCGATGCCGAGAGGTTTGTGGCCGTAGTGGTCTTCCCTACCCCACCTTTCTGGTTAGCTATCGAAATAATTTTTCCCATTTCGTGATGGTGCCTCACAAGGTATTTACTACTTTATTAGGTGGGAAACACCTTGAAAAGGCGATTATTATTTACAAACTAAAATCTATTCCATCGATTGTGCTCTCGTTGCTTTGAGCCTCTTCCTGAGGAGCATAGTATTCTTGCTCGCTGACAACGGGTTCTGGTATTTCACCTGTCTCAATGAAGTGGAAGGCATTGGAAAGGCCTTTCTGGAATTTTTCAAAATCCTCTTTATAGAGGAACATTTTGTTCTTCTCGTAGTAGAAATTGCCGGTGTTGTTGTCGAATAGTTTGCGACTTTCGGCAATAACGATAAATTTGTCACCACCGCGGGTCTCTTTCACATCAAAGAAATACTTGCGTTTGCCAGCACTAATCGCCTGCGAATACAGCTCTTCTTTTCTGCCGAAATCTCTGCCGTTGTTAAATTCTCTGTTGCTGTTGTGATCTCTGTTGCTGTTAAAATCCATGTCTCTATTAAGTTAAGGGGTTTGTTTTTTTTCTATTTGAAAAGGCAAAATTACATTTTTTTTCAGAAATGCAACTCTTTTGCCAATCGATTTTTTAACGTTGATAGGTTGATAAGTAGATTAGATGATACGTTAAGATGTTGATCTGTTGATAGGTTATTATAATAATTCAATCTGTTAATCAGCTAGTTCGTGACTTCAATAATCCTTTTATCCATCAATATTTCTTATGTGTCATGATATCAAGTACCATATCATCAGTTTGATCCATTCCATCATGGCCAAGACGTCCGAGGTTGCGGATTGAGTAGTCAACATCTTTTTCTGATAAACCGTCACATGCATCCACAACCTTGTCATGCAGAGCCAACTCTGCACTTACAAAGGCACTATATAAGCCTGTTGACATTTTAAGGGCGCATGATGGTTTTGCTCCGTCACATACCATGCCTGCCAGCGTGTTAATCATGTTTTTGATAGCATAGCACATCTGGTCGTATGTGCCTCCATGAAGATAGGTGATGCCGCAAGTCACTCCAATTGAGGCGTTGACAATACCACAAAGAGCCGACAGTCGGCCGATACCTTTCTTAATATAAATAGATGTGAGGTGACTGAGGATAAGTGCGCGTGTTATCTGCTCTTGGCTACGGCCTTTAGCTTTACCATATTCAAAGACAGGAAGCGTGCATGCTATGCCTTGGTTTCCGCTGCCACTATTAGAGTATACAGGAAGCGTGCATCCGTCCATGCGTGCATCAGAGGCTGCTACTGTACGTGCAATAACTGTATGAACGATATCACCCTCAGCATTTTCCATAAGGATGCGTCCTGTATTTAGACCATAACCCTTGAGGCCCTCGTTAGCTGCACTGCTATTGAGGGTCACTGTTTCGTTGATGAATTCCAGCTCTTCGATAGGAGCAGTAGTAGCATACTCATATACAATGTGAGCCGAGAGATCAGGGTCGCCATTATCTATTCCGCACTCGCCATTAACCTTGTCTTCTCCTTCCAAAAGCACCTTGTCGCCTTTTGCTATATAAACGAAATTGGTATGGCGTTTAGAAATAATTGCGGTTGAAGAGTCGTTGTCCTTATGGCAGATACACTCGATATAGAGTTTGTCTTCGCAGTTTTCCTTGAGACCAATATTGATACGATCGCCATTATTTGCGAGCCATTGTTTGGCAGCTTCTATCTCTTCTGCAGGGACAGTAAGAATCTCTAGTAGACGTGCTGAGTTGCCAGAACATAGTGCAATTGCAACTGCTATCGGAAGGCCTACCATACCCGTGCCTGGGATGCCAACACCCATAGCGTTCTTGAATACGTTCTTGCTGAGTTTCAACTCAACACTGTCTGGCATCGAACCAAGTACCTCACGAGCCTTAGCCACGCAGAGGGCAACAGCACCTGGTTCTGTACATCCTGTGGCAACAACCACCTCTCGCTGTATAAGGTTACGAATCTGCTGTCTAATAATTGAATCCATCAAATAGTATTGTTTAGAGTTTTGTACTCAAGCAATATTGGCTGAGCCGATTGCATTCCACATGCTCTCAAACACTCAAGCACACAAAACCTTTAGCGATTAAAAAATCTTTTGCCAGTTCTTGTACTCACGATCTTTCCACGCACCGTTGTGGTAGACGTAGGAGGCAATCAAAGGAATGACTGTAGTACCCTCGGCATAAACCATCTGCTGCAGTTCTTCGGAGACCTTGCCCCACGAACCAGCCTCAAGAAGAGTTGATGATGAGCATGCACCATCGCGTACGTCAGCAACGGTTATCTGGATAGCATACTTGTGCATAGGAACCTCATGACCAAGGATTTCGGCACAGACAACGGTGTCTTGTGCAAAATTCTTCGGAGTACCGCCACCTACCATGAAGAGACCTGATTCGGGACAAGCCATCTTGATTTTGGTAAGCTCTACAAAATCACGGACAGAGTCAATGCTGAGATAGGGCTTGCCTGCATTGGAGCGCTCCCATTGGTGCTTGCCAATGCCGAAACCAGCAGAACAGTCGCTGAAAGCAGGCACGAAGATAGGTACACCACACTCATAGCATGTCTGAATGAGACTGTCTTTCTTTACGCTGCGACCGTTGTGAAGCCATTTGCCAAGTTCATAAATGAATTCGCGTGAGCTATATGGACGAGCCTCAAGCATGTTGGCGAGTTCGTATGTTGCATTGTCACAAGCCTGGAGTTCCTCCTCATCAATAAAGGTATCGTAGATGCGGTCAATATATAGTTCACGAAGCTTGGTGTCGGGGATAACGTTCTCCTTTGTGCCGATATAGTGTTTGAAACCGAGAGCTTCAAAGAGGTCCATATCAATAATAGAGGCACCTGTTGAGACAACAACGTCAACCATTTTGTTACGAACCATATCGACATAAACCTGCATGCAACCAGCTGCAGATGTAGAACCTGCAATGGTTAGGATATTGGTGCAGTCTTTTTCTGCAACCATCTTCATGAATATGTCGGTGGCACGTGCAGTATCACGGCTGGTAAAAGACATGCTGCGCATAGCGTCGATAATATCAGTCGAGTTATACTTCTTGATGTCGATGTGCTTGACAGTTTCTTTAAGGAGGTCTTTTTTTTCCATTGTATGATATTTTAATGTTAAAATCAGCGTTAAGTTGTAAAGTGAAAAATAGGGCTTATACTGCTAATATGCCTTGATGTTCAAAAAATTACATCATATTGTATAATGATATACGATTTGCAAAGATAAACATTTTTTTTCAACCGTAGATTTTTTTCATGACAAAAAACACTTCTCTGTTTCAAGGGAGATTATCGTTCTGATGTACTTACAAGTAGGTCAGATAGTCGACGTCGAGCTGTTATGTATTCCACTCTGCGGTCAGTAAGGGCATTTTGGGCTTGAAGCAGAAGGGCATGGGCTTGGAGGACATCCGATATCGTAATCGTTCCTGCCGTATAGTTGAGCTGTGCAAGTCGATAGTTCTCTCGTGCCACATCAAGTGCAGAAGAGTCGCTCTTTATCAGCATCCATGCATCAATCATATCGCTATAGGTCTTCTCCTCTTCAAGCGACATCATGCTTGACAGGTTGTCCTGCATGATACGTGCCTGTTCTATTTTGACGTTATGCTGTTGGATTTTTCTTGAAGCCTCCCACCATCCTGAAATGGGGATATTGAGTGAGAAAATGCCTATTATATTGCCGCTATACACATCGCGCGTCATATCGCCATAATACCCCAATCCTGCTATAACAATCTGTGGAAGGCTCTCTCCAATAGTCATTTTCTTCTTCAACTCTTCAGCTTGAATGTTGAGATTTAGCAGTTTGGATTCGGGACGCAAACTGTCGCCGCGATTGCCATAAGCAAAATCCACAAGTGGAGGTTCGAGTGTGTCTTCGGGGAGAAAAACGATATCATCGGAATACTCAACACCTATTTGTGTGCATAGTAATCTCTTCGACAATCGTATTCCACTAACCAACTTGTGACTCATAGCATTTATCTCGTTACGCTTGAGTTCCACCTGCAGGGCATCGGCTCGAGTCACCAATCCGTTACCTAATGCCGAAGCGACAACCTTGTCGAGTGAATCGATTAGCGATAGTGCTGCATTTACTGTAGCAACCTTTTCGGCCAAACCAGTTACAAGATAATATGAAGACTCTATATTCTCAACCACATCACGAACCTTTATTTCCGATTGCAACTCAGCAGCTTGCTCTCCTATGGAGGCGAGCTTGTTGCCATTTATTATTCGTCCTCCAGCAAAGATTGGCTGCACTACGGAGACAGAGCCGCTCAAGCCATGCTCCATGGCTTCCACCCTGTCGTTAATGTCTGTTTCGGTCGAGAATGTCTCATATATGGATTCCAGAAGGTCTTGCATATCCTGCGACTTGACATCGCTGATACCAAAGGAGATTATTGGTTCGGCAGCTTTATATCCCAAAGCAGAGAGTCTCACCTGCGGAAAAAATTTGGTAAAGGCCTGCTTCTTGACCTCCTGTGCCCTTTTTATTTCGAGCTGCGATGTACGGATGTCCGCATTATTCTTGCGTGCAAGGGCGATACAACTGTCAAGTGTTAGTGTCTGCGCAGAAATGAATGTACTTATAAGGCAAAATATACAAATCGCAAATACGGGACGCAGTTTGCTACTTTTCATGCTGATTATACGATTCATAAGATTAGAATTTTATAGGTCTATGGTTGCCTCGATCTTTCTTTTCAAATACAACACAATAGGCAACGGGAAGGATAGTAATGACTAGCGGAAGAGTGAAGAGTGTACCAAAGCATACGACTACACCCATGGGCTTCCAAAGCAGCGTTCCTGCCGTTATCATGGGGATAACGCCAAGAGCCGTGGTGGCTGAGGTTAAGAAGATGGGGCGCATGCGTCGCAATCCGGCATTATATGCGGCTTCGCTTATCGACATGTGTTCTTTCGTGCGAAGTTCGGAAACGTAATCATACATTATTATAGCGTTGCGCACAATTATGCCTACCAGCGATATTATCCCCAAAGTCACGGTAATGGAGAAATCGAGGTCGAAAAGCCACAAACCGAATGTGGATCCGAAGACACAAAGCAACGCCATTGATATGGAAAGCAGCGATATGCCTATCTTGCCGTAGTGGATTATCAACACCAAGAACATCACGCATATAGCGGCAATGATTGCCATAATTAAGTCGGGAAGAATCAACTGCGAGAAAGCAACAGTTCCTCCATAATCCCAGCTGACACCTTCGGGCATCTGTATATCATCAAGTTGGCGTCCAATGGCTACTTGCTCCTTCAGTTGGCCAACTCCGGGCCTAACATCGGAAGAAACTGTTATACAGCGTTCTCCATTACGGTGCGGCATATTGTCGTGATGGAACATGGGCTTGATGTCTGCCACTTGACGCAGAGGCACCCACATACCCAACTGCACACAAGGTACCAGCAGGTCGCCCAACGATGCATAATCCATCTCTATGCCGTCACTATACACTGCGATAGGTATATTGTAGCCTCCTTGCCACATGGATGAAAGACGTGTGCCGGAAAGGGCTCCGCTCAGATAAACGGAGAGTGTTGATTGTGTGATACCCAAACGGTTGGATATATCAGGGCGTAGCACCACATCTACTATCTCCTCTGTGCCGTCATAATCGGAATGGACGTAATGAAGATTAGAGTCTCGCTTCATGATGCCGAGCAAAGTGTCGCGCACCAATGCCAATTTGTCGTAGTCATCACCTTTAAGATAAAATTCTATTGGTGCATTTGTCATCTGGTAGTCAAGCTGTTTGAACCTTATCTGTGCCACAGGGAAGATATTCTCCAATTTCTGTGAATACTCACTAATCAATTGCTTTGTGGCTTTGTCATCGGTTGTCTTGACTATGAACTGCGCATAGTTGTCACTTGCCAGCTGCGGTGCGTATGAGATGTGGAAACGTGGCGACGACATTCCTATGAATGATGTGACACTTGTGATACGTGGGTCGGCCAAAAGAATCTTCTGCAACGAGTCGCTGATAGCTTCTGTCTCGCTCAATGGAGCTGATGCATTCAGATGTATCTCAACGGCAAAGCTGTCGCGTTCCGCCTTGGGAAGTATCTGTATATTGAGGAAATTGAATAGCAGCAAACCAACCACTACCGATGCTGCACCTACAATGAGTGTGAGTTTCTTGTGTCGGAAACAGAGGTCGAGAAGTTTTTTATAACCTCGCTGCAATCCTGCAAAGAAACGCTCCTGCAGCATCTCGAATTTGGTTTTCTCCAACTTGTTGCCAATCAGTCGTGCCGAAAGATAAGGGATGACAAGCACCGCAAAGAGGAAACTGCATGCAAGTGCAATAAGTATTGTCCATGGGAATAGTCTTATAAAATCGCCCATAATGCCGCCTTCGAAAATGGCAAGCGCCGGGAAGAACATCAAGGCGATGGAGGCTGTGGCGAAAAGCATCGAAATTGATAATCTGGACGTTGACACAGCTGCTGAATACCATCGCGAATGTCCCATTTTCAACAAGTCGGAATAGCCATCAATTACAACTACTGAGTCATCAACTATCATACCCAATACGACAATGAGTGCAGCAAGTGTCACAGTGTTCAGCTCGAAACCAATGAAATACATAATGCCTATAGTAGCCGCGATACATATAGGAACCGAAGTGGAGCTCACCAATGCGGTCTTCAGCGGGAAGAGCATCAGCATCACTATAATTACCACAAGGATAGCCTCTATCAGGTCTCTGAGAAACGATTTAACTGAGCTGTCAACAACTACTGGCTGGTCGGTTATGCGGTGGATGTGGATATCAGGAGTGAGCTTATGCTCAAATTCGGATATGATTTTCTCCACTTTGTTGCCAAACTCAACAATATTGTTGCCAGTTCTCATCTCTAGCGAAAGCATTATGCATCGGTTGTTATCCGCCGCAGAGTCGCTGTATTTGATATGTGGCTCATGCTCAGGGTAATGTGTCTCTATTCTTGCCACATCGCGAAGTCGCAACGTCTGACCAGTGATTGGGTCAGAGAAGATGACAAGCTCACTCAAGTCATATAGGCTTCCGTATGGTATCGACACATGAACCAATGCATTACCACTATCGCTGGCAAGATGACCCGAAATGGTTCGGAATCCCTGTGCTGCCAATTCTGCAGAAATCATCTGTGGCGACACGGCATATTGGGTCAATTTTACGGGATCCATATGGACGGCTATCTCCTCGTTCTGATCTCCAACAAAACTTATCTTGCCCAACTCTGGGATGCTGCGCAATCGTGTCGACATCCTGTTAGCCAAATCTTCAAGTTCCCGTGGCGAGCGTTCGGCACTTTCTATTGCCAACAATAGTGATGATGAATTACCGAAATCGTCTACAACGGCAGTTGCTGCAACTCCTTGCGGCAAATCTGTAAGACGGAAAAGCGCAAGTCCTTCGCGTATCTGTGACCATGTTATCTTTGAGTCGTTCTTTGAATGCACCAACGACACAAAGACATACAGCATTCCATTTCGGCTATAGGAGTAGGTCTTTGTTTTGTCGACATCGTTGAATGTGAAGAGATAATTCTCCACTTTGCTAGCCACCTGTTCTTCTATTTCTTCTGCTGTGGCTCCTGGATAAACCACAGCCACAACCCCCTGACGTATAGTAACATCGGGAAATTCATTCTTATTGAGGTGAGGCAAAGCATAGATGCCAATAGCGATTACCACTATGATGCTAAGCGCCAGCAGCGGAAAACTACGCATCGCCCCTTCTATCATGTTTACTCTCCTAGGCATACTCTTTTCTCATTTTTAGTTTACTACTGCATCCAGTTGACTTCTTTTCTCATTTTTCGATTTCCACCTTAGCTCCTGTATATAGTTTATGCTGTCCTGCAACGATTACTGTGTCGCCTGCTTTTAACCCAGATTCAATCATTACTCCTCTGCGAACAAAATCGCTGACTGTCACCAACCTATGGTATGCACGACCATCCGTCACAACCCACACTATCGTACCCTCTGGCATTGTCTGCACACACTCTGTGGGTACTATTATGCCATCAATGCCTTGGATATCGACATGCACCTTTGCCACCATATCGGGTAGAAGGCCATCTTTCTTTCCGTCTACAATAGTACCATATACCTTATATGTATGTCCCATAGGATTTGCTATGAGACTCTTGTCGCTTATCCGCAACCTCAATTCTCTGTCGCCAAGTGAGGGTATCGTCGCTTGTGCATCTGCTCCGACAGTAAGCAATCCTACCTCTCGCTCAGGAACCGAAAATCCGACACGCATTTTGCTTAGGTCGATGAGTTTTCCAAACGACTCCATCGGTTTGAGGTCCTCACCCACATGACGATTGGGGCATGATATTATGCCATCGAATGGGGCGCGAATCACCGATTGCTCCAATCTCTGACGGGCAGCTATCTCTGATTGACGAGCTTTCTCCAAGTCGGTGGCCATCTGAATCCATCTCACGTCGCTGATACCGCCCTCATCATGAACCTTTTGCAGTCGGTTGTATGCATCTTCTGCTTGGCGAAGTGATGCCATTGCTGTGTTGTGCAAACTTTTGGCTGTGGTTCCATCTATCTCGGCTATTATTTGGCCTTTCTTTACACGTTGACCATTGCGAGCCGACACATTGGTGAGCGTTCCACCAAGCGGAAAACTCAAATCCACTTCGGCCTCTGAACCCAAATCGCCCACATAATCACGATGGCTTTGGCTTGTACCATCAGTTACCACAAGGACTTCTACCTTGATGACCTCGCTCCACCCAGAGGCTTTCTTCTTTCTTCCACCACATGAAGTGAGAAGGGCTAGTGTTAATATGGATAGTAAAAAATAGTATTGTTTCATATTCTCTGTTTTTCGTTCAACAATCACTTCTTCAATATGTAGTTAGCTACTTAAATATAAAGTTTTTCTTCAGCATTGTTATCGATGCCCCTATTCCTATTTTAGAACATTTCCTCATTCTCGGCATCGGGATTGTCATAGTTCATCTTCGAGTCGATAGTGATGGCGTTAGCACCTTGATTGTCAAAATTGTCGTTGGGGGCAAGTCCTGACGACATTGTGTATCCGAGCGCCTCATCTCGGTTCTCGAATTTTGCAAATTGCTTAATGAACTTGAGTCGCACATCGCCCACTTCTCCGCTACGATGCTTGGCGAGAATAATGTCGGCCATTCCAAGAGTTGAGCCGTTGTCGTCTTCGTAAATCTGATAGTATTCAGGACGATAGATAAACATGACAATATCGGCATCCTGCTCTATAGCACCCGATTCGCGAAGGTCCGAAAGCTGGGGCTTCTTGGAGCCGCCACGCGTTTCGACGGCACGCGAGAGCTGCGAGAGTGCCAAGACGGGAACTCCTAGTTCCTTCGAGAGTGCCTTGAGCTGACGCGATATCATGCTGATTTCCTGCTCGCGGTTGCCGTTGCGGGTCATATCGCTGCCTCCCTGCATAAGCTGCAAATAGTCGATGAAAATCATCTCAATATGGTGCTGCTGCTTCAATCGACGGCATTTGGCACGAAGCTCAAAGATTGAAAGCTGTGGGGTATCATCTATATATATAGGTGCTTCTGCCAATGCTTGGGTTTTGGCATAGAGTTGTGCTTTCTCGTGGTCGGGAAGCTTTTCGCCTTTCTTCAGGCGGTCGCCCGAGATGCCCGATTCGCTGCTGATAAGTCGCATAACAAGCTCTACGGCAGTCATTTCTAGTGAGAAGAAGGCTATAGGTCGCTTCATGTCGATGGCTATGTTGCGAGCCATAGTTAGTGCAAATGCGGTCTTACCCATAGCGGGGCGCGCAGCAAGAATGATAAGCGTACCCGATTGGAAACCAGCAGTCATGCGGTCAAGTTCCACAAATCCAGTCGGTATACCGCTATAGGAGCTCTCGTTGCTTTGTGCCTCCTCGATTTGCTGGAAGGCACTTGAGAGCACATCCTGCATGTTGCGGTATTCTGAATGGAAATTCTTCTCGTCGATGTCCATCAGCGTGCGCTCAGTACTGTCAAGCAAATCAAGCACATCGGTTGTCTCGTCGTATGCTCTCGAGAGTGTTTCGGTACATACGCGGATAATTTCTCTTTGGATATATTTCTCTGAGATGATGCGCGAGTGGAACTCTATATGTGCTGCCGACACAACTCTAGTGGTGAGCTGCGAAAGGTACATCGCACCACCTACCGCCTCGAGTTGTCCTTCCTTTATGAGCTGCTGAGTAACGGTGAGGATATCTATGGGCTTCGACTGCTCGAAAAGGGTCAAGATTGTCTTGAAAATCAACTGATGTTCAGGCTTATAAAAGTATTCCGTCCTGAGCATCTGTATAGTGTTGTTCAAGGCGTTTTGGTCAATCATCAAAGCGCCCAACACAGCTTCCTCAAGCTCTAGTGCTTGAGGTGGAGTTTTCCCATTCAGCGAAAAAGCCTGTTCGTAACTTATTCTTTCCTTTCGTTTTGTATTATTTCTTTGTATCGTTTCCATGCTGCAAAAATACTACATTTTTTCGATATACCGAAAAAAAGTTACTAACAAGATTGTATCTCAGAAAGCCACTAAAAAAAATCATTTTTATTTCCACTTTTCATGCCCCAATTTCACCCTCGCGGGAAATCAAAAATTAGAATTATCGGGTCCTACTTAAGTCTAACTTAACTCTAACTTAAGTCTAACTTGGAAATAAGCCTAAATCTCTCCTCTAAATCGTCCTCTTTTTTATAACGGAATACATATTTTTTATTGCACCAAAACTGAAAATATAACTAACTGACACAATTTTTTCACACAACCTTCGTTACGCATCTAATTAATGTATAGAAACCCGATGTTAAAACCTATATCACACTTTAAATATCCAATCCTTTTTCTGATAACTATGCTGCTCATCGGCAGCGACTTACAAGCTCAACGTGGGCGAAATCGCGGTCGTCAGGTCTTCAAGGCTTATCCCGCCTTCGGCACAACAGGTGCTCAGATGGAAGGCGACGAACTTCGTGGATTCAAGAAATGGGGAATTACTGCTGGCGTAGGCGCTATGCTATCGCTCGACAGAGACAATATGTGGCATGCCTCCATCGAAGCCGACTTCTCTCAACGAGGCGCACAAAACAAAACTCACGACCCCTACCGTCTGCTTGACTTCACGATGAATTATGTCGACATACCTCTCACCATCCACTTTACCGACCCTTATGGCGGCATCACGGTTGGCGCCGGTCTTGTCTACGCAAGACTCGTTCAGCAACCACACGGCATGTTATACTATACCCCAAACTACTTCATTCCTGATACCAGCGATATGTCGTTCCTCAAAAACGACTTCTCTGCCGCACTCGACGTCCGTTTCCCCATCTGGAAAGGACTCACACTCAACTTCCGACTTCAACACTCTCTCCTGCCCGTAAAGAATAACTGGGGCTTCACCTCATACCCATCCACAGCTTCCTCCCAACCCAAACATTGGACAAACAACTGCTACAACTACTTCATCTCTTTCCGCGTCCTCTACGTATTCGGAGAGGACGGACACAGAACCAAACACATACCAAGCAAATCGCACTCCAAGAAACATAAAAAACGCAGATAACAGTGAACCGCATAGCTGTTTTCCCTGGGTCGTTCGACCCTATGACCATCGGCCATCTGGCTCTTCTGCAAAGAGCTGTCTCTCTTTTCGACAGAATAATTGTCGCTGTCGGCATCAATACCGACAAGCATTGCTTTCAACCGCTTGATGAACGTTTGGCTTCCATCCGTCTCGCTGTCAAGGATATGCCTCAAGTTGAGGTCTGCTCCTACAAATGCCTGACAACCGACTTTTGCCGCGAGAAAGGTGCCAAGTTCATCCTTCGCGGCGTACGCGACAATGCCGATTTCGAATATGAGCGCAAGATTGCCGACATCAACCGGCAAGTTGCTCCCGACATCGAAACTGTCATCCTTCTTGCCGACCCTAAGAATGCCGTCATCAGCAGCACGATGGTACGCGAACTTGCCGCTTTCGGACATGACGTTTCCCAATGGATTGCATGATGCATCATGTTGTTTCTCGATACTCCCATAGAATTCCTTAAAGGCGTAGGTCCTGCTCGCGCGGCTCTTCTGCAACGCGAGTTGGACATCTATACCTATGGCGACCTATTGGAATATTTCCCCTACCGCTACGTCGATCGCTCAAAGATATCTCCTATCCGCGACCTCGACATCGACGAGCCTTATGTCGTCCTTCGCGGTAAAATCCACGATATGCACACCGTCGGCGAAGGCCGCTCGATGCGCCTCACGGCTCTGCTCAGCGACGATACAGGACAGATTGAACTTGTTTGGTTTCAAGGCATTAAATGGATTAAGGATAGCTTGAAACCTGACGTTGATTATATCGTCATGGGCAAACCTTCTATATTCAACGGTCGTATCAATATAGCCCATCCCGACCTCGACCGTGCCGACAGCGATACCAAATCCAACCTTAAATATATTCCCATCTATTCCTCTACCGAGAAACTGAAATCCAAGGGATTGAACACTAAAGGCATCGCACGCCTTACCGAGCAGTTGCTCCGCATGGTGGCTGGCAATATCCCCGAGAACCTTCCGGCTTCTCTTATCCGCAAATACAACCTTCCCTCTCGCGCCAACGCCATAGAGGTAATCCACTACCCTACCCGACCTCACGACATCACTCTCTCTATGCAGCGTATGAAGTTTGAGGAACTTTTCTTCCTCCAGCTTGACTATCAGTACGCTAAACATGAACGCCAAATCCGCACCAACGGTTACTTGTTCACCGTCGTTGGCGAACATTTTAATCGGTTCTACAACGAGAAACTACCCTTCGAACTCACTGGAGCTCAGAAACGTGTGGTCAAAGAGATTCGTGCCGATATGCGTAGCGGCCATCAGATGAACCGTCTCCTTCAGGGCGATGTCGGAAGCGGCAAAACTCTCGTGGCACTTCTATGCATGCTCATAGCTCTCGACAACGGCTGCCAAGCTTGCATGATGGCTCCTACCGAAATTCTTGCCAATCAGCACTTCGCCAACATAAGCAAAATGCTTGATGGCTTGGGCATTTCGGTCGAACTCCTGACTGGTTCTCTCAAAGCAGCGGCAAAACGCAAAGTGAAAGAACGCCTCAAACAAGGTGAGATTGATATCCTTATCGGCACACACGCACTCATCGAGAAAGATGTGGAATTCAGCAACTTGGGCTTTGTCGTAATCGACGAGCAGCATCGTTTTGGCGTCGAGCAGCGTTCCAAACTTTGGACAAAAAGCAAACAGCCGCCTCACGTCCTCGTCATGACGGCAACTCCAATACCCCGCACGCTGGCAATGACCCTCTACGGCGACCTCGACTGCTCCATTATCGACGAGTTGCCTCCTGGTCGCAAAGAGATTAAGACTTTGCATTGCACAGATTCACAACGTCTTAAAGTATTCAGCTTCATGCATCGCGAGATTGCTCGAGGACGACAGGTTTATGTTGTTTACCCTCTTATCGAGGAGTCGGAAACAATGGACCTCAAAGACCTCATGGACGGATACGAGAGCATCGTGCGTGAGTTTCCTCTTCCTGATTATCAGATTAGTATTGTTCACGGCCGCATGGATGCCGATGCCAAAGATTATGAAATGGGGCGTTTCAAACGTGGAGAGACGCATATCATGGTGAGTACCACCGTGATTGAAGTTGGTGTAGATGTCCCCAATGCCACCGTGATGGTCATAGAAAACGCCGAACGCTTTGGACTTTCTCAGCTTCACCAGCTGCGTGGACGTGTGGGGCGTGGTGGCGAACAGTCGTACTGCATTCTTATGACAAGCAACAAACTCACCAACAACGGACGTGAACGAATCAAAACTATGGTTGATACAACCGATGGTTTCCGCATAGCCGAAGCCGACCTAAAACTGCGAGGTCCTGGCGATCTTCAAGGACTTCAGCAGAGCGGCATCCTACAACTCAAGATTGCCGATATCGTTAACGATGAACCCATCATCCGTGCCGCACGCGAGAGTGTACAGGAAATCCTGACAGATGACCCCAACCTCGACAACCCCGACAATGGTGCTCTTAAGATTCATCTGATGAAAAACAAACGCGCCCTATCATGGGGACGTATTAGCTGATATTTAACAACTTCAAAACTCTATTACCTTCAATAAAAAACGAATAATCTGCTAGATAACATGAAACATACATTTCTTTTTATCGCTTTCTGCTTATTCTTTTCACTTGGGTGGGCACAAGAAAGTGCAAGCAACTTGATTGCCAAGGGTATAAATGCCGAAAAGCTGGGACTTGACCAACGGGCTCTCGACTACTATTCTCAAGCTGTCGCTTCCGACCCTCAGAATCCTGATGCTTTCATTCTCTTGGGCAAACTCCAGATGCGCCGCTCCCATACCTCTGAAGCTGCCGAAAGCCTCCATCAGGCGTTGCTGATTTCTGATACTATGAGCAACGCTCTTGAGTATCTGCTGATGTGTTACATCGAAATGGGCGATTTCGAAGGACATAAATCCCGTCATTTTAATGGTGTTGATGAACTGACAGCAATGTGCGAAAGGGCTTTGGAACTTAATCCGCAAAGCGCCAACAACATGTGCAGCATGGCGCTGATTTACAACTACAAGAAGAATTACACCAACGCAATGCATTGGGCAAACAAGGCGATTGAAGCAAATCCCAAACTCCCTCGTGCAACGAATACGTTAGGCGTTATCCTCTACAATCGAGGCAACGACAACGAGGCTCTCAAGCAGTTCCGCAAAACTCTCGCCAACGACCCTAAGAATGTCGATGCCTACTACAATCTCGGTGTAATGTACACCCAGAGAAACAATTACGAGACCGCCATTACTCATCTCCGTAAAGGTCTCCAACAAGACAACAAGTCAATTAAACTCTACTATTTCCTCGGAATAGCTTTTGTGCAACGTGGCGACGATGCGAAGGCAATCCAATGCTACGAGACAATCATAGGACTTGATAGCCTCTATATCCCTGCCTACAACCGCCTCGGTGCCGTTTACAGCCGCAAAGGCAACTACGACGAAGCTATCGCCTACCACCAGAAAGCCACACGTCTCAACCCCAACGATGTCGACTCCTATAAATGTCTGGGTCAAGTATATATAGCTAAAGGCGACTACCCCAAAGCTCTTCGCAGCTACCAGAAGGCTGTCCTCATCAACGACCGCGACCACGAGACCTACTGCCTTATGGCAAAACTATATGCAAAACAGGGCAACAAAGCTCGCGAAACCTCTAGTTATAAGAAAGCTGCAAAGCTTGGCAACAAGGAGGCTCAAGCTTGGATGGTTTCGAAAGGTATGGCGTGGTAATATCACCCCTCTTTACCCCTCATTTGCTACTATTATTGAGAAGTGTTTGCTACTGTAAGTTGATAATTGATAATTAAAAGTTGATATCTTTTTTTTCAAATCGTTCACAGCATAATAAAAATGAGTATTTTTGTTTTTTGCAGATACTATATTTGTTATGCCATTATCTATTGATAATAAACTAGTTGAAGGCTTTGTAACAAACCTAAAACAAGCCAAAAATATCGCGATTCTTTCTCACATGAATCCCGACGGTGATGCCATAGGCTCATCATTGGCTTGCTATAACTGGCTTTATGGCCACCTGTTTGCCAACAATCAGAAGCCTGAAATCTCAATAATATTGCCTCATGCCTGCCCCGACGACATGAAGTATCTTCCTGCATCGGAGTCAATAATCGATGCTGAAAACTGCAAAGAGCGTTGCATTAAGGCTATTGCTGATGCCGATATCATTCTTGGTGTTGACTTCAATAACGCGGGTCGTGTTTTGCCTTTCGATGAGGCTCTTACCAACAGCAAAGCCTTTAAGATGGTTGTGGATCACCACCACTCCCCCGACACTCAGCTTTTCCAAATAGTCATCTCTTTTCCCGACCTTTCCTCTACTTGCGAGTTACTCTTCTGGCTTTTCATGCAGGCTGGTGGCGAAAAATCTATCGACGACAATGTGGCGCGTTGCCTCTACCACGGCATCAATACCGACACTGGCGGTTTCTCTTATTCTAACGAGGAATCTTCTCTATACGAGGCTACCGCCATCCTAATGCATCATCCTCTCAACGCTGCCGATGTCCACAACCGCATTTTCAACAATTACCCTGTTCGCAAAATGCGTCTCTTAGGATATCTCATCAGCAATTGTCTGAAGGTGTTTCCCGATGTCGGTTTCGCCTATTTTGCCATAACTGCCGAACAAATTGAAGCTCAAGGATGTACACCCTACGACTTAGAGGGATTGGTTAACTACACTCTCATGATGGAAATCATACAAGTGGGTGTATTTGTTAAAGAGGCAGAGGGTAAAGTTCGGCTTTCGTTCCGCTCAAAGAACGACTTCGATGTCAATACTTTCGCCCGCAAATACTTTAATGGTGGCGGTCATACCAAAGCTAGCGGTGCCACTTCTCCTTACAACTTCCAAACGACTATAGACACACTCGAAACCAACATGCTTCGCGAACTTCAAGAGGCTAAAGAGTTCAAATAGGTTTAAGAACAATGAGAAATCACATTGTCTACATATTGTCTGCTATTTTCACACTAATGCTTTTTGCATCGTGTCATAACGACCCTCCCATTATCATGGGGCCTTCTCAATCAAACAATAATCTTCAGGAGAATCTCATTAATGCCAACCGCACAATAGCTCAAGCCGAAGAAACTTCTATTGACCAATATATTTCTCGTCATGGATGGTCGATGGTACGGCTTCCCGAAGGTGCAAGAATATGGGAATATGAGAAAGGCAACGGCTCTCCTATAGAATTTGAGGATAGTGTTTGCGTTGACTATAGTGTTGAGGCGGTGAATGGAAGAACCATCTATAGTGAGTTGTCTGAATGTTTCGTTGCCGGTAGACGACAGCAGATGATTGGCCTTGACCAGGCAATACTACAACTTCACTACGGCAGCCGAGCCAGAGTCATTCTCCCCTCCGCACTAGCTTACGGTATCGGCGGCGACGGTGACCGCATTCCCAAAAGCACTATTCTTATTCTCGACCTCAAAATCAAAGAGAAATAATATAAACAACGATAATAATCAAAATCAAAACATTATAAACCAATGAAAAAAGTATTCAAATTTATTGCTCTCTCCGTCGCAGCTATGGTCATGCTGACCTCCTGCAACAACGACGGTTGGAAAACCACAAAAAATGGTCTCGAATACAGATTCCTCGAGATCAACAAAGATGCCCAGCAAGTCAAAGCTGGCGACGTTCTCGTTGGCACATGTGTGCTGAAACTCAACGACTCTGTCCTTATCAATGTCGACAAACCCGACCGTATCTTGATGGCAAGTCCTTCTGTTTTCAAGGGCGACCTCTCCGAAGGCCTTCTCATGATGCACCTCGGTGACAAAGCCGTTTTTGGTGTAAGCGCCGACTCTCTTTACAAATTCGGTTTCCGCTTTCCTCCTTTCTACAAGGAAGGTACAGGCATGAAACTCTATTACGAGATTAACCTCACCGACATCATCACTCAGGATGAAATCGCTCAGGAGCAAGCTCTCTTCGAGGAGAATTACAAACAACTCCAAGATGCTGAGCGCGAAACTCTCGCCAAGTATGTCGAAGACAACAAGATTAATGCCACCCCCAACGAGGATGGTCTTTATATCGTTGTGAACAAGAAGGGTAAAGGTAACAAGGTTGAGATTGGTCGCAATGTCGCCATCAACTATACTGGTCGCCTCCTCGACGGCAAAATCTTCGATACAAGCGTTGAGAAAGTTGCAAAAGATAACGGCATCTATGATCCTTCTCGTCAGTATGCTCCTCTTAGCTACACCGTTGGTTCTATGTCGCTCATCAGCGGATGGGACAAGGGTGTCATCAACCAGCCCGAAGGCAGCAAACTCACCCTCATTATCCCCTCTTGGTTAGGCTATGGCCAGAAAGGCAACAGCGACCGCATCCCACCTAACAGCCCTCTTCTTTTCGAAATCGAAATCGTTTCTGTTAAGTAAAACCTTATCCTCCTTATCTTTTAACTACTACACAAAATGCTCAACATAATTCTTTTTGGAGCTCCTGGTGCTGGTAAAGGCACCCAATCGGATTTGTTGGTCGAGAAATACAAACTCAACCATATCTCCACAGGCGACCTCCTTCGCAAAGAAATTGCCGACCAAACGGAACTCGGCAAACGCATCAAAAGCATAATGGATTCTGGCAGCCTTGTCAGCGACGATATTGTCGTCGAAATGATTGACAAGGCTATTGCTAACGACACTCAAGGTATTCTTTTTGACGGTTTTCCGAGAAATGTTGCCCAAGCCGAAACACTCGAGAAACTGCTCGATAAACATGGCCGCAAACTCACATGCATGATTAGCCTTGATGTCCCACGCGAGGAACTGATTCGCCGCATGCTTGAACGTGCCAAAGTGTCGGGACGTAGCGACGATAACGAGGAGACCATCAAAAATCGCCTTAAAGAGTACGAGGCAAAGACTCTCCCTGTCGCCTCCTACTATGAAGGCAAAGGCCTCCACGTTAAGGTCAACGGCTTTGGTGATATTAAAGAAATATCAGCCGCTATTATTGCCGAAATAGAGAAACGCAAATAATATCCCGTTTCCTTTAAAGGCTGTGGGTGGTTTAGCGACCTCCACAGCCTCCATTTATATTATGAACAACTGCGTAGCACATACGTATAAACCAATGCTTTATACTAAGTTGTTATTGCTTTTGTACATTTAAATCATCATCATTCACCCTTCAATACCTTAATAAAGTGACTTCAAACTTCGTTGACTACGTTAAGATTATGGTGCGCTCAGGGAAAGGCGGTGCGGGTTCTGCACACCTCCTCAGAGTGAAATATAACGCCAAAGCCGGACCTGACGGTGGTGACGGTGGGCGTGGAGGACACGTTATTCTTAGAGGCAACAACAACCGCTGGACATTGCTCCATCTGAAATATACAAAACATGTTTTTGCCGAAAACGGACAAAACGGAGGACAAAACCTATGTACAGGACGTGAAGGTAAGGATGAAATTCTTGATGTGCCGCTTGGATGCATCTGCCGTGACGCTGAGACAGGCGAACAGCTATGCGAAATAACCGAGAACGGCCAAATGGCTATCATAGCTAAAGGCGGACGAGGTGGATGGGGAAACGACCATTTCAAATCTCCTACTAATCAGACACCTCGATATGCTCAGCCAGGTGAACCTGCTGAGGAACGCTGGGTAATAATCGAACTTAAAGTATTGGCCGACGTAGGTCTTGTCGGTTTCCCCAATGCCGGAAAATCCACATTTCTCTCTGTCGTATCTGCTGCAAAACCCGAGATTGCAGATTATCCATTTACTACTCTTACACCCAATCTGGGAATAGTCAAATACCACGACGACCAGTCGTTTTGCATTGCCGATATTCCCGGCATCATCGAAGGTGCAGCCGAGGGGAAAGGCTTGGGATTGAGATTCCTAAGACACATCGAACGCAACTCTATTCTTCTCTTTATGGTTTCATGCGAGAGTGTGGACATAAAGAAAGAATATAATATCTTGCTTAAGGAACTCAAGAAGTATAATCCCGAATTGCTCGATAAGAAACGTATCCTCGCTGTCACCAAATGCGACATCCTCGATGAGGATATGATAAAGCAGATGAAACGTACTCTTCCTCGCACTCTCCCCACCATCATGGTAAGTGCTGTTACTGGTTACAATATCCAGCAACTGAAAGATTTAATTTTCAACGAACTACATGGAGAAGATTAAAGCAATTGACGAACAACTCTTTTGGTGGATTAACGGTCACCATACTGAATGGCTCGATTGGACAATGTGGGGATTCAGTGCGAAATGGTCATGGGCTATCATTATTCTTTTGGTATTTATTATTGTCACATTACGCAAGGATAGAAGTAGCTGGATGTGGTTTCTGATAGGTATAGCTTTATGCTTCCTTCTTGCTGACCAAATAAGTAATAATGCTATCAAGGATGGGGTGCAACGATTGCGACCCTGCCATGCTTTGGAGAATGTCCGAATGTTCCATACCGGAAAAGGCGGACTTTATGGCTTCGTTTCATCTCATGCGGCAAACGGTTTCGCTATTGCCATGTTTATCAGCTTGATGTATGGAGGTCGCCGCAAAGAAAACAGTAATCTGCGAACAGAAGAAAAGTTTTGGAAGAGTATTGGTAGCGGATTCCGAAGTCCTTGGATAGCACCCTTGTTAATGGGTTGGGCTATCATACTGAGTTACAGTCGTCCATATCTTGGCAAACATTATCCTGGAGATATCATTTGCGGTGCCCTTTTAGGACTTGGCATCGGTGCCGTTGTCTACTTCGTCATCTCAAAAATTAGGGTTCTCATTGCCTCCAAATCCTCACAATGAAGCAGACGTCGTTTATACTCCTCGCTACCATGTAGCGATTTCGAGAGAAGGCACCAATACTCTTTGATTTTGCGTATTTTTGCTTGCTCGGGGATATTTAGTTTTAGTATATCGTCTGTAAGCTCATTGATAAACTGCTCTGCAGGCATCGGTTTTACGTTATTGAAATCTTCAACACTTTTTACCGATTCGCTATCCTTGAAATCTTCTATACAATGCTGTTTTATCAATGTGGGTAACTGAGGATTATATAGTGCCCCACGACCAATCATCACATCCTTTACTGTGGGGAAAAGAGTGCGTATTTTTTTGTAATCATACACACTATTGACATCACCATTGTAGATTACAGGATGCTTTATCATTGGTAATATCTCGGCAAAACGCTTTAGGTCAGGAGTACCTGAGTACATTTGCTTACCGATACGAGGATGCACAGTAACACTGGCCAATGGATAGTCGTTAAGAATGGGTATTATTCTATCTATCTCATCTGATGTGCGATATCCAAGACGAACCTTAACCGACAACTGTGGTTTTAGTGATGGTACTACAGCATCAAGAATCTCTCTTACTTCGTCAGGATAAGGAAGTATTCCTGATCCTCTGTGTTTGCCTGCAACACGCCGCATAGGACACCCCATATTCCAATTCACTTCATTATATCCCAAATCAAAGAGTCGATTGGATAGGTCAATAAACCCATCTATTTCATGTCCTAAGAGTTGAGGTATAACAGGCATGGAGCCTTTATTCAATTCGGGCATCACATCCTCAACCTTCTTTCCTGCATCCTTTAGGTTTCCATGTGTCAATGAAAGGAAAGGGCTAATACTTAGGTCGAAAGCACCAGGATAGCAACGACTGAAAGTCTTTCGGAAAAGCAGCTCTGTGAGGCCTTGCATTGGAGCGAGAATCAGCATGGGGTAGAGTTTAGTTTTATGTAACTAATGTTGACTTAATAAATTCTCAGATTCACAATCGACTTTTTGTTTCCTTTCTTTGAGGTAATCATCCATTTTTCCTACCAGCTGTGAACCTGCTTTAAGAACTGGACGATACAGCATCGACGACTGTTTAACATCACATGTCAAAACCTTTTCATTCAAATCTATAACTGCAATATAATAAAGTAACACTCCAACAATACAAAGACCCTTTATCATGCCAAAAAGTGCTCCTATAAGATTGTTCATAAAACCCACGTGAATCAGCTTCACAAACCGTTCTACCAGTTTACCAATAAAGAGTGCAAGTATGACGACACCAATAAAAAGGATGAAGAATGAAATAAGGAAAGCATTATCGCCCTCTAATCCAATCAACAAGGAAAACATTTTTGCCATTCGGACAGCAACAATGCATCCGAAAACAACACCTGCCAAAGAAGCAAGCTCAAATATGATACCTCTTTTATAGCCTTTGAAAACCAAATATCCCAAAGGAACAGCTATGAGTAAATCCAAGAAATTCATTTGCAAATTATTAATATAAAAAGATCAGACAACCAAGATTTCCATTTTCTAAGAGTTTGATTATATTAAGAGATTGATTATATTTCCCTGGAGTTTGAAGTCTCTATCGAAGGTTTTTCAGTGTTTGCCTTGATTTGACTATTAACGTCATAGAACTATAATTATTATAAAAAGTACCTAAAATTATGATGAATTTTGCCGTATCAAAAGTTTTTTTTATTTTTGTATTCAGCAAATGCATGGTAAAAAATAGCGTAATTGCAACACGTTCTGCTTATTATAGAAATAATATATATATATAGCGACGCAAAAACGTTATTTCAAAACCATAAATGTTATGAAAATACCATTGCAGCACGCATTTGCCAACATATGCCCGACAAATAATTTCTGTGCGGGTTGGTACATTCTCTAATGGGACTGACCGTGGCGGGAGTGTGCTTTTTCCATTCTAAAATATTATGCATAAGTTTTTCGAGTACGAAATAGTTGACGATATCAGCTTGATAACCCGTCATTTGGACAATACCAATGATGGGCATACAAGGATTGTGAACTGCATCAATCCGCACTCTTTTGTTAATGCACTCGATGACCCTGAATTCAAGCATGCGCTCATGAATTGCGACTACCTTCTGCCTGATGGAGAGGGTATCTGCATGACACTCAGAAAGTACCGAGGTGTTGAAATAAAAAAAATAGCAGGGGACGATATCCATAAAGAACTAATTTCTGCATTGTCAAGGATTGGTGGAAAGGTTTATTATATGGGCAGCACCGAGAATGTGTTGAGGCTTATCAAAGAGCGGCTTGAGAAAGAAGCGCCTTCCATTAAAGCGCGGTTCTGGTCACCGACCTACTGCGAAGAGCTGAGCAAAGAGGAAAGCATGAGTATTATTGAGGACATTAACAATTTTGCTCCTGATGTTCTTTTTGTTTCCATGACAGCTCCTAAACAAGAAAAATGGGTGGAGAAATATCGTGGAATGCTGGAAAATGTTAAGATTGTGGCGAGTATCGGTGCTGTTTTTGACTTTTATGCCGGCACCGTCAAGAGAGCTCCAGCATGGGCAGTGCGAATGAGGATAGAGTGGCTGATACGCCTAATAAAAGAGCCTCGCAGGATGTGGAACCGTAATTTCGTTTCAACACCAAAATATTTACGTTACGTTAAACAATACTCTTCTAAGATATAAAATGAGAAATATTCGTAATTTATTTTTAATCAGCTTAGTGGCCATTTTAGTGGCATCATGTGGAACAGAAAAGGAGTATGTTCTACTGAACGACCTGAATGTGGATACAACCTACACTTTACCACGTATCCAGCAGCTTCACATAAAGAGAGGTGATGAACTCCGCATCGTAGTCACCCACGAGCTACCTCAGCTCGCTGCGATGTTCAACAACAAGATAAACTCTATAGAAAATGGGGAATCACTCACAAACTATATAGTGAATGACAACGGATACATCAACTTCCCACATATCGACACAGTTAAGGTTGAAGGTCTGACCTGTAGTGAGGTTGAGCAACTCCTCTCAAAAAGAATCGCTGAAGAAGGTTTGGCAATAGGTACAACAGTAAGTGTTAAAATCACCAACTTCAAAGTGACGGTTATAGGTGAGAGTGCCACTGGCGTTTACGAGTTCGATGATGAAATTGTTACGCTTTTCGATCTTGTGGCAAAAGCCAACCTTGCCCAAGGTAGTGGTGGCGGCTATGGTGGCATAGGTATACGCAGGGACAAGATACTTGTGATGAGAGATGTTAATGGTGAGCTGCAATCACAGTTTGTAAGCTTGTTGACAAAGGACATCTTCTACTCGCCTTACTACTATCTGCAACAGAATGACATTGTGTATGTGTGGCCCTCAAAGACCACTATTCGTGGCAGCAACAGAATTGTTGACTTCTGGTTAAGCCGCTTATCAATAGTGACTTCTGCTATTAGTATTACCACATTGATTATAACACTTTTCGCAAAAAAGAACCAATAAATAATTCAACTGCACACAGTTGGCTTAATTGAACAAACTGTAAATCCTAAATATGATTGACCAAGCAAAAACTGACACATCGGCTGTTGTAAGAAAGAGTACTAACCGGTTCATCATCCACAACATCATTGAGTTGTTTATGTCGGCATGGTACTGGATTATCGTCTCGATGGTGGTATGCTTCATTTGTGCATGGCTATACCTCAAGATGAGTCCCGATACCTACTCTGTAGGTGCCACAATACAGATCAACTCGCCTGACACACAGATTAGCCAGGATGTGATGAAGGCATTCCGCTCTCCAAGCACGGCAGAAAAGGAAATACACTTCTTCATGTCTCATCAGGTTGTGCAGGATGTTGTTGAGAAACTAAACCTTACGGTGACATATATCAAACCCCATCTATTTCAGAACGAAGACCTCTATGACAAATCACCTATCATAGCCAATTTTATTGACAACAGTTACCCGGCCTGCAACTTCGATATTGAATGTCGACACGACGACTTCACAATCAAAACCATCGAAACTGAGAAAGGTCATTCGCCCATGACTTGGGAAGCAAGTTATGGTGACACTTTAGTAACTCCCAAAGGTGTCATAGTCATAAACAAACGTGACGGTTACGCCAACTTTGATAAGGAAAAACTTGTACTTCGATATCGTCCGCTGGGAGAGGCAACGGGATACTATTTGGGACGTATGAGCGCTGCTATTGTTGATGTAGATGCAGGTAATATCCGTCTTTCCATGACCGACATCAACCTGAAGAGGAGTATCGACGTTGTCAACCTTTGGATTGAAGCTTACAACCGCCGCACAGTTGAATACAAGAATCGTATAGCTGAGAATACAGCACGATTCATTGAGGAACGAATCCAAGTAATAAGTGTCGAACTCTCCGATGTTGAGGTCGACCTTGAGGATTATATGCGTCGCCACAATATTAGCGATATGAACACCGAGTTGGGAGGCAACATCAATAGTCGTAGCCAGTATGTGCAGTCCACGGTGGAAGAAGAGGTTGCCATACGTATTGCCCGTGACCTTCAGAACAAGATTCGTGAGACACCCGAATATGCTATTATGCCCAACATTTCAATTGGTGACGGTAGCGTTAGTCAATTAATCAATGAGTATAACAAGCGTGTTCAGGAGCATGAGACTCTCATCAACAGCTCAAGTAGAACAAGCCCATTGGTGATTGAAAGGGAGCAGGAGATGTCGACGTTGCGCAACACAATCATCCATTCTATTGAAAACTACATCCAGTCGACTTCAATCAGAATGCGTGAATATCGCAACCAAGAGATGCGAACCGCCTCCGCGATAAGCATGGTTCCTACCCAAAGACGTGAGATGCAGTCGTTTGTACGTCAGCAGTCAATCAAGGAGCAGCTTTATCTTTACCTGCTCAACAAGCGTGAGGAAAACGCCCTAAAAATGACCATTACCGATGCCGACACTCGCGTAATAGACTATGCTGCTGGCGGAAAGGTGTCCCCAGTACCGAGCCGCACATACACTCTAGCATTCATCATCGCCTTACTGTTGCCCGTCGGTGTCATACTTCTCATCAAGTGGCTTGACGTCCGCATCCGCAGCAAAAAGGATGTCGAGGCATACTGTTCGATTCCAGTGGCTGGAATCATTCCTATGGTGGAGGGTGACGGTTCCAAAATCATCACCAAGAGTGGCAAAGACCGATTTAACGAGACTTTCCGTATTCTCCGCAGTAACATCCAATTCATGATTGGTGACATCAAAGGCGGCAAGGTGCTCATGCTCACATCAACCATGTCTGGTGACGGCAAAAGTTTGGTCTCATACAACATAGCACTCTCCTACGCATACGCTAGCGAACGCGTGCTGCTTGTCAACTCCGATGTCCGCAAACGCGAAAGCTGGCATGGAAGCAAAGAAAAATTCAAACATGGTCTCACCACATACCTTGCAGGAAAAGAAAGTCGTATAGAGGATATAATATCGAAAGATAGCATTTATGATGGTCTTGACGTTATTCACAACGGTCCTATCCCACCTAACCCTGCCGAGTTGCTGATGAGCCATCGCTTTGACGAGTTGATAGAATGGGCAAGAAACAACTACGATATTATCATCATCGATAGTGTGCCTATCGATATCGTTTCTGATGCCACCATTGTCAACCGTTTTGTCGATGCCACATTCTTTGTCATCAAGGAGAAAACCAGTGACCGCAGAATCCTTATGGAACTTGAGGATTTCTATCAGACAGGCAAGCTGAAAAACATGAGCATTATCTTGAACAACTACAAGATACGTAAGCACAGCTACGGCTACGGAGGTTATGGCTACGGTTATGGTTACGGCTATGGCTATGGTTACGGCTATGGTTACGGCTATGGATATGGCTATGGTGACAACGAGGCTGACAAGCAAGATGATAGCTCAAATGAAACAAGTTCAACTGATAAATAAACTGAAAAAAAAAAAATTCCTTTTAGATTTTTTTAGACATCTAAGACAAATCGCATTCTAATGAAAACGAAATTCTTAGTACTACTACCATTAACAATGATTTTCTGTCTCACTGCCAATGCACAATGGGACATAAACCGCTATACGCCTCGTGGCGACATCTATCACTCCGACGATACTGCTGTTGTCAATGGCAAAAAAGGCGTTGGTTGGGTAAGGGCTCACCTTCTCGACGACTGGTTCTTCCAACTGCAGGGCGGTGGACAGCTTTATTACGGCACAGACGACCGCAAAGGCAATTTCCTTGATCGTCTAACTGGTAATGCCGAGTTCCAGTTCGGACGCAGGATCTTTCCCATGTTCGGATTCCGTTTAGGATTGGGTTATGGTTATGCACATGGATTCCTCACAAAGGATCATTACAACCAATATGGACAATCAATATTGGCACATGGTTTTTCAGGACAAAGCGATCCTCAATACGGTGGATACTACTGGAATTACGAAGGTAATAATGATTTGCTGATACATAAATGGAAATATTTCTATTTTGGAGGCGACCTCTTCCTGGATTTAGCTATCCTTAAAGGCTCCCGAAACTACAACCCATACAGTCGTTGGAATAATATTCTTTATATTGGTGTCCACAACAAATATGCACAATCGGAGACTGATACAACCAACCATCGCACAGAGGGTCATTTCGGTTATATTGCGAAATATAACTTCAATCCTAACTGGAGCATATATGCAGATGCTCGTCTGTCATTTATCGAAAGACTCTTCGACCGCGAATGGGTTCCAGAGCTTGAGTCTTCAGGAGTTGGCCTTGACCCTGTAGCCAACTTCCATATTGGCGTCACTTATAAATTCCATGCCCGTACTCAAGATGAGCGCGACTATTTCCGAGCCAAAGAACATCAGCTAGTAGACAGCCACAATGTCACCCACTTCTTCTATGTCAAGATGCGTGACACCAACTTCACCTCCATCACAGACACCACCATCACCAAGAATGTCCATGACACAATGCCTACCCCTGGTATGCAGGACACCCTATTCTGGCTCACAAACGACATCGACCGCTGGCTCTCGCTTCTTAATGGCGACGATGAACCATACGACGCACTAGACACGAACACACTTGGCCTGATACTACCTTACGAGCAAATATTCTTCGAACGCGACAAATGGGACATCCTGCCAAGCGAAGTGTCAAAGATAGAAAAGATGGTACAAATCATGGAGGCATTCCCTGACACTAAATACATACTTATAGGTTCAGCTGACTCAAAGACAGGTACCGTCAAACGTAACATATTCCTGAGTCATGTTCGTTCAGATGTGATTTACAATTCCCTTGTCACAGAATACGGCATCGATTCCACACGTTTAAGTCGCGAGTACCGTGGCGGTGTTCTCGATTTCATCCCATTCGAATTGAACCGCTGCACCGTAATTCTCATGGATCACCCATACGTCCGCAGGATATTCCAAGAGATGCGAGCTAAAGGACAGGCTGGCGGACGTGATATTAAAATTGAAGATTAAAGAATATGAAAAAGTTATTTATACTTATCGCACTTATCTCAACAGGTTTAACCCTACAGGCTCAAGTTGAGCGTCATGAGCACCATCACTCGGCTGATACTGTTCGTGAACGAGGTGAGCACAACGTTGGTTGGATTCGCTCACACACGTTCGACAACTGGGTTATCGGCATACAAGGTGGTGGACAGTTATACTGCGGCTATGAAGACTTCAAAGGTCCTCTTGGCAGCCATCTTACTGGAAATGTTGAAGGATACATAGGCCGCTGGATTTTCCCAATGATGGGTCTTCGTGCCGTCGCAGGTTATGGAACATCACATGGCTTCATTACCCTCGATTCATACGCCCAAAATAGAGACGAAATTCGCTCCGTCGCAGGATATGGTACCAGCTATGGTGTAAACAACATCCCTACAACCATCGGCAACACAACATTCAACGATGGTGCCCTCGGAGGTTACTACTGGCCATTGGACGGTCACGATGATGTGCTTCTGCAAAAATGGGATTACATCTATGCCGGACTCGACTTCATGGTCAACTTCAGCTACTTGAAACGCTATGACAAGGTTCGTCTTGACCGTAAATGGGAGCACATGGGCTATATCGGCTTCAACATCCGCATGGGTCTTAACGAGAAGCACCCTCAAATTACAGCAGTCAACACCAACTTTGCAGCCGAGGGTCATATCGGATATATTTTCAGTTACAACATCTCAAGACATTGGAGTTTCCATATCGATGCACGCCTCTCACTCCTCGAGGGTCTTTTCGACCGCGAGAAGATTCCTGGAGTTGAGAAGATGACACCCGATATGAACATCAATGTCATGGGCGGTCTTGCATACAATTTCAACTGGCGAAGCAAAACAAAACGTCTGAAGTATTATGTGGAACAAAACATGCTTCCATACAATATGGATCCCGACAGTATTCCACGTTTCATCAACTATGTCCAGATTGAGGATGTCGATGTGATAGAAGTCATTGACACACTGCTTGTCGTAATAACCGACACTATCAACGATGAGGAGACTATCAGACGCAAAAATGATTTAGAGAAGAAACGTCAAGAACTGATAGACAAATTCAACAGCATACCTACCGATGCCAAGTTGAGCAGCATACTCAAGAAACGTCTGCTGCCCTACGAGATGGTCTTCTTCGAACGCGATAAATGGGATATCCGTCCACAAGAGGAGCTGAAGATTGCCAAGATGGCACGCATCATGAAGGCCTTCCCCGAATACAAATTCATGCTCTATGGTTCAGCAGACGCAAAGACAGGTACCATCAAACGTAACTGGTTCCTGAGCGAGAACCGTGCTGACGTAGTTTACAATAAGTTAATCTACGAGTATGATATTCCCAAAGAGCAGATTAAACGCGAGTGGATTGGAGGCATACTTGACTATGACCCATACATTCTCAACCGTACCACAGTCATTATTATGGAGCATCCAGCCGTAATACAAGCATTTGAAGAGATGAAATCTCAGCGCAAAGCTGGCGGTGGAGTAGCAACATATTAATAATGGCTTAATTCAAAATCTATTAAAGAAAAACCAATTCTCCCTTGAAGATATTAATGGTTCATAACGACTACGGCAAATACAGCGGTGAAGAGGCTGTAGTCGACAGAATGATTGCCGATGGACGCAGAGCTGGTATAGAAATTGAGACTCTGCGTCGCACATCAAAATTTTCAAGGGAGAATTTTTGGGGACGTATCAAGGGTTTCTTCGCCGGAATTTATAGTTTCTCTGGACGTCGCATGATGCGTGAGGCACTTAAGACATTCAAGCCCGACATAGTTCACATACATAACCTCTACCCTTTCATTTCACCTGCTGTTCTGCCCCTTTGCCACAAAGCTGGAGTGCCAGTAATCATGACTGTACACAACTACCGTTTGATGTGCCCAACTGGGCTTTTCCTGCGAGACGGTAAACCCTGCGAGAATTGTCTCCGCAATGGCAACGAACGCGACTGCATACGTTTCAACTGTGAACATGATCGTTTTCGCTCACTAGGTTATGCACTGCGTAATATGGTAGCACGACGCTCAAGAGCCTATCTCGACAACGTCGACTATTTCTGTTGTCTGACAGAATTTCAATGCCAAAAACTTATTGAAGCAGGATTTCCATCCAACAAAATCAAACTGATGAACAGCTACGTGAAGTATGAAGAACCTGAAGAACCAAATGCAGAAACTGAGTCTTGGGGCAAGGGTTTTGTTGGATATGTTGGCCGCCTGAGCTATGAGAAAGGCTACGATATGCTCTTTGAGGTAGCTCGTCGCCATCCAGAGATTGATTTCTGTTTTGCTGGTACGATACGAGAAGGCATGAATGAAACAATACCACAAAATGTAAAATTATGTGGATTGCTGCAAACAGATCGCATTGCAAGATTCTACGAGAATGCAGCTTTTATTGTTATTCCAAGTCGTTGCTACGAGGGCTTTCCAATTGTACTTCTTGAGGCTTCATCACACGGGCGATGCTGTGTGGCACCTAATCACGGTGCCTTTCCAGACCTTATGACCGACCCTGATAGCCATGAAGTTGGAGGAAGACTCTTCAAGCCATGTGATATAGACAGTTTAGAGCAAAATATTGTATCACTTTGGAACAACAAAGAACTCGTCTCAAAATTGGGAACCGTTGCAGAACAAAACTACCTCAAACGATTCCTAAAACGCATCATTACACATGACTGGGATGTATTTCTCAAAGAAATCGTAAACCATTCATAATCTTCAAGCAATCTTTAAACCCTACAAAATGCGTGTAGCCATTGACATCAATTCCGTTCTACCCTACTATACAAAAGGGTGGATTTCAGGCATAGGCCGTACTACAAAAGAGCTAATTGAAGCACTCAATCAAATAGAGTCGCTTCCAGTAGATATTGTCCTTTACAGTCAGAACACAAAAGGCATAAATGGTAAGTTGCTTAACACACACTTTGACACACGCCACCTCTATGCGCCACATAAAAGCTGGTTCAACAAACTACTTGGACAGACACATCTACGCGAGATTATTACAAAATACGACCTATTACATATACCTCACAACTTTGAATGGGTAAAGAAACCTGAGCGAACTATTGTCACCATGCATGATGCCATGTTCTTCGCCAGGCCTGACGAAAGTTTCGACCACGAGAATGCCCAACGCATCTACCCCACCCTTGCCAAACGTTGCAGAGGCATAATCACCTGTTCCGAGTCTTCCAAACGCGACATAATGCATTTTATGGATATTGCAGAGAATCACGTTTTTGTCTGCCCTTGGGGTTATCGCAAAGATCTCTTCCATCCTGAAAAGGGGAAGAAACGTGGCAATCCTTACTTTCTTGCCGTATCTTGCAGCATGGGACGTAAAAACACAATGTCGGTCATAAAAGCATACGAGAGCATTGTAAAACAGAACCCTCAGCACGAGCTAGTTCTTGTGTGGCCAAACATTCCTATCGAAGCCTGGCGTTACTGCAATCAAGACCATCTCGTAAATCATATTTATATTAATAGTGCCATTGACGATGAGCGACTCAGCGTCCTCTATAACGAGGCGACAGCCACATTCTTCCCTTCACGCTACGAAGGATTCGGTCTGCCAGTACTTGAATCAATGGCCTGCGGCACACCTGTCATCACATGCAACAATAGTTCACTTCCTGAGGTTGGCGGAGAGGCTGCAATATATGTCGATCCTGACGATATCGAGGAAATGAGTCGAATAATGGAGCGTTTCGAGCAGGGAGAGATAAAGAAGAGTGATTTTCGAGACAGTTGCATTAATCAGGCATCTCGCTTTTCCTGGGAACGCTGTGCTCAGCAGACATTGGATGTTTATATGAAATGTCTCGACTAATGTCAAAATTTTCAACACTTATCGCCATTCCATGCCTGCTGACAGGCGGCACAGAGATGCAGACACTACGACTTGTCGAGGCACTTGTCGACAATGGGCATCATTGCGTAACAGTCTGCTACTTTGAATACGACTTCAGAATTGTTCAGCTATTCGAAAAGGCTGGCAGTAGAGTCGTCTGTCTTTCAGCATACGGGAAAAGACCTGCTAGTCAACGTGAGACATATTCTTTTTTGAAGATAGGACTGGCAAGAGTTGTAAAAGAGTTTAGACCTAAGGTGGCTATGGTTCAATATATGGCACCTGGAGCCATGCCTGTCATCATTTTAAGACGACTTGGCATAAAGAATATCGTTGCCATGCTCCACACCGATGCAGACATATATAAGAATCTGAGGCTTATCCACTTTCTTCAACGCCATGTTGCAAGGCTCTTCACATGCGTCACAGAAACAGCCGAGCGTAATTTCTTCGGCAGCAGCCACATTATTGACAGCAAAGGCATAAATACTAAACATGGTCACTGTACCCTCCCTAACTGCCTTCCAAAAGACTACCCCTTCAATACCTCTCAATTCTCAATTAACAATTATCAATTCACAATCGGTCTCGTTGCTCGATTAGAAGAAATAAAGGGTGTTGACTTGGTCATTCCAGCCTTTGCTAAAGTACTGGAATCTCAACCAAACACAAGACTACTGGTAGTCGGCGATGGTAAGCTGAAAGATAAAATGTTTGAGCAGCAGAAATTGTTTAATATTCCTAAAGATAATATTGAATGGGCTGGTATGGTCGACTACCGTAAGTTATCTGACTATTACAGACGAATGACTCTGGTTTGGGTACCATCACGTAGCGAAGGTTTCGGTCTTTCTGCTATAGAAGCTATGGGACAAGGCTGCCCAGTCATCGCTTCCAACGTAGGAGGATTGAAAGAAATAGTACATGACGGATATGACGGGATTCACTTTGAACCATTGAACAATGAAGATCTTGCTACAAAAACTCTAGATATATATAAAGACAAAAAGACTCTTCAATCTATGTGCCACAACGCTATAGTCACAGCTAAACAATACAGTTTCGAAGCATATAAACAAAGAGTGGAATGGCTTTTGTCTGTTTAATAATAAAAATCTTACAAGGATACTATTACCAAATAATACTCTAAGAGAAAAGAGTGTGACAGAATAATGAGCGGAATAATCAATCTCATAGTCTTTCTAGTACTGAACGCATACTTTTTCATCTTCATGTTCCGTTACAGTGCTCGTATCAAGGATCCCTTGAACAGCAGTCGTTACATACTGATTGAGGGAACCGAGATGTTCTTTATACTGCTCTTTGCAACTGGAACTCTAGCTTTATCCTCAGCTGGTGGAGGACATGGTGCTGGAGGTGGTTTCAATCTTCAAGCAATACGACTATTACTCCTCGAGGTTGCGCTTCTCATGTCGCTCTTTGTCTGTGTTGAGCGACCAAAATGGGGACCTGGAACTATTGCATATTTAGTATACATTATCTGGTGCATTTACTCATTAACATGGTGTAGTTCAATAGAATATGGGATAAGATATATTTTAAAATATCTCTACCCACTAATCATAATGATTACAGCATCAGCAATAGTTAGAGATGAGAAAATCTTTCTTGCACTATGTGTATGGGCAAGACGAGTATCTATAGTAGCTATTTTGGCAATGTCTATTCCTTTTTTAGGGCAAATTCTCGGTGGACTCTTTTGGTATGTTACTGCTCTAAATCTCAATCTTGCAACAATATCGGTAATATCTTTCGGTCTCTACTATTATTACGGGAAAGATAAGAAAGACCTAATAATCGGAATTATTTGTGTAATTCCTACATTAATTGCTGTCCATAGAAGTGGCCTTTTAGCATTTGGTGCTGCTGTATCTGTCTTCATGTTCATGAAACACAAATGGATATCACTGCCATATATAGCTGTTGTATTAGCTGTTGGACTAGCTATCGTCTTCTATGTTCCTGCATTTCACGACAAAATGTTTTGGAAAGACACCGAAAAAGAACTAACTATTAGCGATATACGTACTGGAACCATATCTGAAGACGACATACGTAACAATGGTCGCGAAGCATTGTGGGAAATGCTTGAAATCAATTTCTATAAAGGTAAAGAATTAAAAGGTAGTGGTATAGGCAGTTGTCAAAAATTCCTTTACGACAACCCCTCCATTGTAAAGCAGACACATGGAGACTATGTTCAAATGCGATGCGACACTGGATTAATAGGATTCTGGCTATATATGGCAATTGGTGCCATTATTATTGTTCATTGTTTCATCGTTACCACACGATGGTATGTTCCTGACCACATTAAATGTTGTGCTATGATGACTGCTGGAGGAATAGCAGGATGCTTTTTGGCAATGTATAGCGAGAATGTTGTTACCTATACAATGGCATCTACAGGATATCCTTTCGCCCTATATGGTGTTATGCTGGGAATGCTATCCAAAGTTGAAAGACCACATTACCGCTACTCCGAACGCGGCCTCAACTTCTAATCACATGATTTCTGTAGTAATCCCTCTATACAACAATGCTGATTCTATAGAACGTGCCATCCGTTCAGTACAGTATCAGACTGTTCAGGACTTCGAAATCATTGTAGTTGATGATGGTTCTACAGACAATAGCGCAAGCATTGTAAAGCAACTAGATGACAACAGAATTACACTTATCGCACAACAAAACCACGGAGTTTCTGCTGCACGCAATCGAGGAATACAAGAGGCCAAGTACGAATGGGTTGCCTTTCTCGATGCAGATGACGAATGGAAACCCACATTCCTTGAGACTTGCGAAAGACTTCACAACAAATATCCCCAGTGTGATGTAATTGCGACTGCATACCAACGACAATCTCTAGATGGCAAAACTAATCATATTATACTGAACAACATACCCACTACAGACGATTTTGTTTTAGACAATTACTTCAAAGTAGCCGCAACATCAGACCCACCATTCTGTTCTATCAGCGTCATGATACGAAGAGATACCATACGTGAAATAGGTGGCTTCCCCGTAGGTATAAAACAAGGAGAAGACCTCCTTACATGGGCACGGTTAGCATATAGATACAAGATTGCCTATTCTCCCGAATCGCAAGCCATCTTCCATACAACAGAAGCACAATCTCAAGGCAAGCCACGTCGCATACCATCTATCGAAGATGAAGTAGGCAGAGAACTAGAGCATATATACAAACAGAATTCCGATATCGTTGGTTTGCCAGAATACATAGCTCATTGGCATAAAATGCGAGCCTCAATTTTCATGCGACTCCCCAATTATGAAAGCCAATGCCGTAAAGAGATAAAAGAATCCCTCACATGGAATCCTTATAATAAAAAGATAAAACTATATCGCTATTTATTATTCCTCCCCTACTCTCTCCGAATGACATTATTAAAACACATATAATACTTTCATTATAAAACCACAAACTTTAAACTATAAATTTTACTATACTATGTCTCCTATTTGTCTTTTCGTATACAAACGCTACGAAACAACCAAACTGATGCTCGAATCGCTACTTGCTTGTCCCGAATGTGCCGAGAGTGACCTCTACATCTTCATGGACGAAGCACGTAACGACACCGAAGCCAAAGCTGTTGAGAAAGTACGAGCCCTCTTCGACAACATCAAAGGCTTCAAAGCAGTACACCCCTACCCTGCTAGAATGAACAAGGGTATGGCCAACTCTGTAATTGATGGTGTAACCAAAGTATTGTCAGAGCATGAAGATGTTATTGTTCTTGAAGATGACATAGTTGTTTCCCCCGACTTCCTATCATTTATGAATGAAGCCCTCAATGCCTACCGAAACCGCAACGATATCTGGAGCATTTCAGGATATACACCACGCCTCTCCGAACTCGACAAACGTGACCCCAAAGGTGTTTTCCTAGTACCTCGAGCTCAATGCTGGGGTTGGGCTACATGGCGTGACCGTTGGGCAAAGGTCGACTGGAAAGTAAGTGACTACAAGAAACTTGCCAAGAACCGCAGTGCACGGCAAAAGTTCGACCGAGGAGGCAACGACCTTTTCCGCACCCTTGAAATGGAACATAACGAACGCATAGAGTCGTGGGCAGTACGTTGGGCATACGCTGCTTCAAAAAACAATATGCTTACCGTAAATCCTATACAGTCCAAGGCTCAAAATATTGGACTCAAGAGTTCCACAAGTCATGTGGGATGGCATGATGAGCGCCACAATGTTGACCTACATGGTAACCAAACCATAATAGACCCCGAAGTCAAATATGACGAACAGTTAGCCTTAGCTTTCAAAAAGCACCATGACTTAGGCATAATTAGCCGTATAGGTTACTTTATGCGCCTACACAACCTTGGCTACGATTTCATCAAAGGACTCTTCCATCGCAATTAAGAAAATATAATTCTTCGTGTTCTTCGTCATTTCAAAAATATTAAAAGTATTCCTACTCCCACTTACCTGGATATTCCTTCTTTTTATTTTGGCTTATCTGTCTAAAAATAAAAAATGGAAGAAAAAACATTTCATCACCGCCATATTAATACTGCTTGTCTTTAGCAACAAGCCACTTCTACAATGGTCACAATATATGACTACTCGTAGCTACAGTCACCAACAGTTACATAAAAAATACTATAAGGTTGCTGTTGTTTTGGGAGGCTTTGGAAATGGTGGAATGGATACAGTTTCTATGCAACCCAACTACATTGATGACCGAGGTGCCCGCTTATGGGAAGCCATTAGACTCTATGAAGCTGGTACTGTTGAAAAAATCATGATATCTGGTGATGCAACGGTTACTATCGATAAAAAAGGCAATAGCACCGCAGATGCTTTAAAAAAATATCTCGAAGACTTTGGGATACACGATAGTGATCTAATATTAGAACAACACGCCCGCAATACCAGAGAGAATGCAACAATGAGCATCGCCATACTAGACTCATTGGGCTATAATCAAAACGACTGTTTACTAGTCACAAGTGCAACCCACATGAAACGCAGCCTTGCCTGCTTCGAAGCGTGTGACTGGACATTAGAAGGCTATGCTACAAATATCTATCCTAAGCCACACCCAAAACTCTACCATTTTATTCCAAGATGGAAAACACTTATTGATTGGCACGAACTCTTAAACGAATGGGTTGGTGGAATAGTTTACAAAATCGTAGGATACTAATAAAATTATCGATTATAACTTTGTAGCACATCAAATTACAACATTATTCAAAATATAGTATTTTGTATTACCATAATTTAAAATACTAAAATCACACTCATTCGCTTTATTTTTCAAAGAAAAACATAAAACAAAACTTTTCTGAAAATGCATTTTTACAACAGGGAGAGTGAATTATCCACATTAAACAATATGCTTGAACAAAGCCGTACCGAAAGCCGAATGACTGTGGTAATGGGGCGTAGGCGTATTGGTAAGACTGAACTCATTCGCAAATGCAAAGACAATATCATCCTCTATTTTTTTGTTGCACGCAAGACTGAATCATTACTGTGTGATGATTTTTCTCGCGAAATAGAAGAAAAGCTGAATATACCTGTCGGAAGACCCACACGTTTTTCAGAATTATTTGTCTACCTATTAAAAACATCAGAGAAACAGCCATTCACACTAATCATTGATGAATTTCAAGATTTTCAACGTGTCAACAATTCAATTTTTAGCGAGATACAGAGAGATTGGGATTTGTACAAACACATTGGGAAAATGAACCTTATTTTATCCGGTTCAGTATTCACAATGATGAAAAAAATTTTTGAAGACTATAACGAACCTCTTTTTGGCCGAGCAAACCAAAAAATAACCATTTCTCCGTTTACAACCAAAACTCTAAAGACCATATTACAAGACTATAACAGCCACTATACCAACGAAGACTTATTGGCACTTTACTCTGTAACCGGGGGAGTGGCTTGGTATGTGGCACTTCTGATGGACGGCAAGAAAACAACAAAAAAAGACATACTAGAGTATTTGACGGAGCCAAACTCACCATTTATCAACGAAGGGCGAAATATATTGATTGAGGAATTCGGACCTGATTATTCAATGCATTTTTCAATACTCACCTGCATCGCATCTGGAACTTACAATCGGGGGGAAATAGAAAACATGCTACAGGAACATAACATTGGCAGTTATATTACACGTTTAGAGAAATACTATGGACTGATAAAGTCTCATCAACCTATTTTTGCCAAACCGAATAGCAAGAATGTCCGATATAAGCTCAACGACCAATTTTTGACCTTATGGTTCCGCTTTATATACAAATATCAAACGTATATTGAGAATGGATCTTTTTCTCAATTGGCACGAATAATAGAACGAGACTATGACTCATTCTCGGGATTTGCCCTCGAACGTTATTTCGAAAATAAACTGCGTGAAAGTGGACAATATACACGTATTGGAAAGTTTTGGGACCGTAAAGGTGAGAATGAAATAGACCTAATCGCTGTAAATGAAATAGACAATACAGCAGATATATATGAGATAAAAAAAGAGAGTAAACGATATGATAAAAACAACCTGAACAATAAAGTCGATTATTTGTTGAAAAACTGTGAACAAATAAGAAAAATGCGACTCACGGTTAATTTGTTATCAATGGAAGATATGTAGTTTATAATAATAATTTGACCAGTTTCATACAAATCAATTAAGGCAACCTCTAAAAATTGCTTTTCAAAGAGTTCGAGGCTACTTTTGAGCAGATTTCTGTTTTGAATGAAGGAGTGATGCGGTGCATC
>CADBOG010000136.1 GCA_902796265.1 uncultured Bacteroidota bacterium | reverse complement strand
TATTGTGATATCATCGATGGTGGCAGTCCAATCGGCCAACGAGGGACGGTTGGCACGGATGGCGATATACTGCCCGTTGCCGTTATAGTTCTCAAACGAGACCTCATACCTATCCCATACGCGAATGGCGGGGTCGATAAAGACGGAGTCTACCATTTGGAAGGTGTTGATGTCGTTTGGATTGGTCATCACGCCCACAATGAGTACCGGGTCGTCATTACGGGTCGACGACCTCGCCCAGAAGTTGAGATACAAAGCGTTGATTTGGTCCATATTGGTATCTACCGGAGGAAGGACGATGGCCTGGTAGTTGCAGAAATACGTGCTTGCAGAGACACCGAAGCCAAGTCCCCGGTTACCCGTGTGGGCACCGGATGAGATGATGGGGTGGCCGTTGTAGGTGGTGGCGTCGTTGAGGTGATGCCAGCAATGTATGTCGGCAGGCACCCTGTTGCTGCCGGTGGGCAAACCCTCAAAACCGTAATGGAAGGGGATGCTGAGGGGTATGCAAGGCGTGGTGACGGTGACCGACGTGGACACAAGGGTGTCGGTGCAGTTGGCCGTTACTCGGAACTCGTAGATAGAACCCTGCTCCAGGTCAGCTATAGAGAAAAAATGCTCAGTGGATGCGGTTTCGGTGGCAGCATTGACCCATTGGCCCGTATCGGTGGGATTGACCAGACGGTAGTCGACATTCCACGATTCCTCCTGATAGCCGGGAATCCACAAAAGTCTGACGATTCCTGTTACGCTTGTGTCGACCTCCACAACAGGGGGAAGGCAGGTTGCCCACGCGGTGCAGAAGACATCGTTGCCGCCGGTGATGAGGCGTGTGTTACTACGCAAATTGAGATCTGAGATGCCCCACCCGTATGACACATTGCGATTGGGCCGGCCAGCCCAGCGGGTCATAATGTTTTCCGTTATGGTTTGTTGGCGGAATGGACGGGGTGTAGGGATGGCCACACCGCTGTTTTTGGTAATTGTCACAATCAGGTTGCTTGTGCCGTCGTAGTCAAAAGTCCCTTGGTTGAATTGGATGTAGTTCCATCCTTCGGTGGCAAAAACAAGAGTACCGTAGAAAACCGACTGTCCTGTGGCAATAAGGTTAGGGTTGCCGGCGTTCGATAAAGAGTCATTTAGGGTGTGAGATAGATAGATTTCACAGTTGCCGACTTGGTAAAGCTGATCGGAGGCGTAGTCGAATCCGATGCCAGTCATCGTTGTCGGACCTGTGACGGGTATCTCATCTCTCAGAAAGAGGTGTTGGACTATAGAAAAGGGAGCGCTAGCGTTGACAGGAAACAAAGTGCTGGTCGCTGTACCGGGATTGCCCAACACGAGGGTGTCGACCGCCCGAGCGGTGGAATCCCAACTGATGCAGGGCAGCTCCTGGGTTCTGAAGACAATGGTGTCAGCTTCGCCATCCAAACCGCTGCATTCGGCAGCGACCGACACCCAATAGGAGCTGTCGGCGGCAAGGCCGGTCAGCAGAAGTTCCGGGGCGGTGGTGACAACAGTGGAGGATACAGAGTCCTCGACATTGCGGTATTTGACCACAAAGCTTGTTGGAGTGCCGAACTCGGTGTTGTAATCCCATGTGAGTCTAGCTGCGGAGGCTGTGGCTAGGGTATGTATGGTGCTGATAGGAGGGCATAGGTTGGGTATCTCTTCCAACACAATGTCGTCGATAACGAACATATTGGACGACTCAGACTTGAACGCCACATGGCCGTGAGGACCGTCATAATTGGCAAATCCTATCGTGAAATGCTCAAAGAGCATAGATCCAGAGACTGTGATGTTCCTTACCGGCACAAAAGTGCTGGTGTCTCTGGGATCGCTCATCACGCCTACGGTTAGATAGGCCACGTGCGGAGAGTTGTTGACGCGGAGGCTTTTTGTCCAAAAAGAAACTTGCAAATCGTTCAGCGAATACATGAATTCGTCGACAAGCGGCATGATGGCGTATTGTTTCATGCCGCCGAATAACATAGAGTTTGCACCGCTGTGTACATACGACTGATCGAAGTGCACAGTGTAATCATTATCGGTGTACACAATAGGAGCGCCGCTGGTGTTTAAGGGGTATCCGGTATTGTAGTAGAGCCAGCAGGAAGGCAGATTGTTGACTCTCGAATAAAAGCTGGAGATTCCATTTACGTTTTCAAAATCCTCTGCCCAAGGCAGTATGTCTATTGGAGTGCATAGTGTATGGAACCGCACGGGATACGACGCGTCGCTCAAGCCATCTCCGCAGTCGGCTTTAACAATCAGCTCGTAATCGGTATCGGGATTCAGGCTGTCGATGATGACGTTGTTACTGTATGTATAATACGGAGTGAATGTACTGATGTCAGCCCCTGGCGTGCCGATAAGGACAAGGCTGCTGTCGGAATCGGCCACATCATCCCACGCGGCAGACACGGTGTTGTGAGTTATTTGAGTTACCTCGACATGCTGCGGTGTGAGACAAGGGTTGGCCACTTTGAGGACGACATTGTCGATGATGAAGCTGTTGTAGATTGAGCTCGAGATGCTATCGGGAAGCTGCGGTGCGAGAAAGGTGATGTATTTGCCGCTGCCTGTATAGTTTTCAAACCTTAATGCGATGGGATGTATGGAGTTGATAGCCTCGTTGCTGACGTCAATGGTGTCGGCGGGGACAAATGTCTGTAAATCGGATTGTTCAAAAGCCTGGATGTCGGAGACGACGCCCACGACGAGACGGCTTATGGTGTTTGTCTGGTTGCTGCGTCTGATGAGGAAATCAAGTTCCAGGTTGGAGACATCCACCGTGTTGTCAACCCGCTGCAAAGCTGCCCACTCGTAGACTGTGCTTGAGGAACCTATACTCAAACCCACCGTGTCGTTGTTGACTATGCAATTTGTTGGATAGGGGTAGTTGGTTGATGGCCGAGAGTCGAATTTGTGCCAGCATGGGCTTATGTCATAAACTTGGTAGCCGTAAGAGTATGCCTCAAAGTCCTCGACGTAGGGCAAGTCTCCGTAGGTCAGCGGACGGCATTCTGTCTGTATGCTGCCTCTCAACCAAGGACTTATAGTTTCTCCACATTCGGAGGCCACAGTATATTCGAACACGGTGCTGTCGTTAAGACCCACAAAGGTATAGAAAGTGTCGGTGACTCCTGTGACAGTATTGTTGTTCAATACGACGGTGAAGCTGCCACCACCGTTGCCTTCCCAGTTGAGTGTCACCGCTTCGTGTGTGGCTGTTGCCCTCAGGTTGGCAGGCGGCTCGCACCATTGGTCGGTAAGGTATACATCATCAAGCACTGCACTGAATGACGATGGCACACGTGGACAGCGGATGGCGATATATTTGCCCGAATCGGTATAGTTGGCAAAACTGACAGAATAGAGTGTGGCTGTGTTGGTCAGATAGACGGTGTCGACAGGAACGAATGACGATGTGTCGGTGTAGTTGACCATCACGCCAACGATAAACATCGGGAAGGGAGCTGACAAGGTCGAGGATTTGGCATAGAACGAGAGATGAAGGTCGTCTAGGGAGTTAAATATGTTCGAGTCGAGAGGCGGCAGCACCGCGTATTCGTTTTGGGCGTAGTTGCTGTAGTTTGAATGCGAGAAGACCATACTCTTGCTGCCATTGATAACATTGTCGCTCTCATTGATGATTTGTGGATAAAAGCGATTGCCCGAACCATCATTGATGCGGACCCAGCATTGCGGGAAAGCGTCGGATTGAGAGGTTCCACCGATTTGATAGTGAGGCTCATTCTCAAAATCGTTGAAATAGGGAAGCTCTGTGATTTCGCAATTGTTTTGTGCCGTTGTCATCAATGGTGCAACAAACACTGCGAGAATCAAAAGTAATGAACGAAGTTTCTTCATTGTTTTGTTGTTAATGCTGATAAGTAATAGCTATTGTAAAAGTAGGTTATAGTTGATTGTTTATCAGTATTTTGTATAGGGGGGGTAATTTGTACTCTGCTTTTCAATTTGCAAATATACGATTTTTTTAAATAATAAGACTAATAATAAAAAAAAACAGCCAAAATTTTCTTGGCTGTCTTTTTTTTGAGGCGACCTCAGAGAATTACTTACTTTAGAGGTCGCTTTGATAATATGGATTTTAGAACTCGGCTGTCTTTGGTGTTCTCGGGAATGGGATGACATCGCGGATGTTGGCCATACCGGTGACGAAAAGCATCAGACGTTCAAAGCCCAAACCGAAGCCGGCATGTGGGCAGCTTCCGTAGCGGCGTGTGTCGAGATACCACCACATGTCCTTCATCGGTATATTCAGTTCGTTGATGCGGTTCATCAGCTTGTCGTAGTTCTCTTCGCGAACGCTGCCACCGATAATTTCGCCAATCTGTGGGAAAAGCACATCGGTACCCTGTACGGTCTTGCCGTCGTCGTTCTGTTTCATGTAGAAAGCCTTGATTTCCTTGGGGTAGTCAATCATGATGACGGGTTTCTTGAAGTGTTTCTCAACGAGATAACGTTCGTGCTCGCTAGCCAAATCCACACCCCAGCTTACGGGGAACTCGAACTTGACGCCATTCTTCACAGCCTCTTCCAGTATCTTGATACCTTCGGTGTAAGGCAGGCGAACAAAGTCGGTGTCGATAACGCTCTTAAGGCGTACGATAAGACCAGTATCAATCATCTTGTTGAGGAATTCGAGGTCGTCCATGCAATGGTCGAGAGCCCACTTGACGCAATATTTGATAAACTCTTCCTCGAGGGCTGTGAGTTCGTCAAGCTGATAGAAAGCCATCTCAGGTTCAATCATCCAGAACTCAGCCAAGTGGCGAGGGGTGTTCGAATTCTCGGCTCTGAAAGTAGGACCGAAGGTGTAAATCTTGCCAAGCGAAGTGGCACCAAGCTCACCTTCCAGCTGACCGCTGACGGTGAGGGCAGTGAATTTGCCGAAGAAATCCTGTTCCCAGTCGATGCTGCCATCCTCTTTGCGGGGAGGGTTCTCGGGGTCAAGAGTGCTGACATGGAACATCTCGCCGGCACCTTCACAGTCGCTGGCAGTGATAAGGGGAGTGTGGAAATAGAAGAAGCCACGTTCGTGGAAGAATGTATGTATGGCCATAGCCATATTGTGGCGAAGGCGCATCACGGCTCCGAAGGTGTTGGTACGCAGGCGAAGGTGGCCAATCTCGCGGAGGAACTCCATCGAGTGACCTTTTTTCTGCAGTGGATAGGTATTTGGGTCGGCCTCACCGTAAACAATGATGTTTTCGGCTTGAACCTCAACGGCTTGGCCGCTTCCCTGACTTTCGACAAGCTTGCCCTCGACACCGATACAGGCGCCTGTGGTGATGCGTTTAAGCTCCTCATCAAACTTCGTGGGGTCGGCAACCACCTGGATATTATGGATGATGCTTCCGTCGTTCACAGCAAGAAAAGCAACATTTTTGTTGCCACGTTTGGTGCGAACCCAACCTTTTACACATATTGTGGTGCCCATCAAAGCACTCACATCTTCTTTCAAAAGATACTTAATCTCGTAGCGTTTCATATACTAATTTTTGATTATTATCACAGTATGTTATTGGATATCCGTTGATTGCGTAAAAGCAACCAAAACGTAATCAGCTGCAAAATTACACAAAAAAAGCGGATATATCACAGATACTTAAAAAAACGTCATTTCATGACCATGATAATAATTCCGATGAGTTCTTTTCCGACAAGTTCATCTGCCGTTCAGCTTATGTTTGGAGCTTTTTGCTGCAATTGCATTCTTTGCCACCTTTCATCGGACATCCCTTGCAATTTCCGCAGCTGCATCCTCCGCCGCCTTTGCCGATACGAACAAACCATCGCACCGCAAAAAACAGTGTAACTGCGAGTATTGCTATGACAATAGTTAGTTGCATAATTAGTAAAGGTAACCTCTATAAACGCTTTCTTAAGCTAAATCAACAAACTGCCAATCTGAAAGAATAGTGCAGAGACTATCCAGGCAAGTCCTATAGTATATACCATGGTGAAAAGAGCCCATTTCCATTTGCCACTTTCGTTCTTTATGGCAATGATGGTGCTGATGCAAGGCATGTAGAGAAGAATGAATAACAGCATCGATGCCGCCGAGAGAGGTGTCATATTGTTGCGAATCAGTTCGCTGATATGCATTTTTGATTCTTCAGACTCTTCCGACAAATCTGCCCAGTCGTCCGAAACGTCAGAGGTTGTATATAGCACACCCATAGTGCTTGCCACAACCTCTTTGGCACCAACGCCAGCCAGCAGCGACACGCTCTGTCGCCAGTCGAACCCACAGGGACGCATGGCGGGTTCAATGGTCTTGCCGATTTTTGCCATATAGGAGTTCTCGGCCTGGATTTTGCGGTCCTCGTTGGTTGGGAAATAACTCAAAGCCCAAACGATAATGCTTGCAGCCAGGATGATGGTGCCCATTTTCTTCAGGTATTCTTTGCCTTTCTCCCATGTGTGACGCAGTACCGCTTTGCCAGTGGGCATGCGGTAGGGGGGGAGTTCCATGACGAATGGCAGGCTCTCGCCTTTCACCACAAAACGACTGAACAGTTTTGCCATCAGTACAGCCATTATCATACCAAACAGGTAAAGCCCCATCAACACAAAGGCAGCCCACTTAGAAAAGAATGCCGACACAAGAATGACATAGACAGGTATTCTGGCAGAGCAACTCATCATCGGTATGACCAGCATGGTGAGCAGTCGGCTCTTGCGGTCCTCGATGGTTCGAGTCGCCATTATGGCTGGGACATTGCAGCCGAAGCCCATAATCATGGGAATAAAGCTCTTGCCGTGCAATCCCATGCGGTGCATCAGCTTATCCATGATAAATGCCGCCCTCGCCATGTAACCACTGTCTTCCATGAACGAGATAAATAAGTATAGAATCAGGATGTTGGGTAAGAAAACAAGAACAGAACCCACTCCTGCAATGATGCCGTCGCAGATAAGGCTTTTCAGAGGGCCGTCGTTCATTGTAGTCCCTACAATATCGCCCATCCATCCGAAAAGAGACTCAAGCCAATCCATCGGGTATTGTCCTAAGGCGAATGTGCAGAAGAATGTTATGAACATCATTATGAGGAACATGGGGTATCCCAGCCAGCGATGGGTCACAATGGCGTCAATCTTGTCGGTAAGTGCATGGAGGTTGCTTTTCTTGTTGCGTTGGTAGCATTCTGCCAACGCGCCACGCACAAAGGCATATTTTGCGTCAGTGATTGCACTTTCGATGTCTTGATGATTCTCTTCGACATCAACCTTGTGGCCGTTGTCATTGCCATTCTCAACCAATCGATGTCCGCTATGACGTTGGTAGTTAGCAGCAATAGTGTCGCGCATCTTAATCACGCTGCCGTCGGGGTCTCGTTGCTGAGCATATTCTTCCAGCTGCTTGTCGTTCTCAAGGAGCTTGATGCTCAAGAATCTTGTTGATAGCGAGTCGCTGAATCCATGCTCATAAAGCTCCGTTCGCAACCGACCGATGCATTTCTCCAGTTCTTTGCCATGGTTCACGTGGATGTGACGAGATGAGGTGTCGCGACCTTCGAATACCTCAATAATAGTGTCGAATAGTTGACCGATTCCCTCACCATTTCGTCCTGTTGTGGGTACAATCGGCATACCGAGGAGGGTGCTCAATTGGTTGATATCCAATTTGTCGCCGCTCTTCTGTAGCTCGTCGTACATGTTAAGGGCCATCACCATCGTGATGTCCATATCGATTAGCTGAGTGGTGAGATAAAGGTTTCGCTCCAAATTGCTGCCGTCCACCACGTTGAGGATGATATCGGGATTTTTCTCGATGATGTGTTTCCTGACGTACAGTTCTTCGGGCGAATAGGCGCTCAGAGAATAGGTGCCAGGAAGGTCGACAAGGTTGAAAGTGTACCCACCATGCTCAAAGGTACCCACTTTTTCGTCGACGGTAACACCGCTATAGTTGCCCACATGCTCGTGAGCATGGGCGGCAATGTTGAAGATGCTGGTTTTTCCGCAGTTGGGGTTGCCAACCAACGCCACATTGATGCTCTTTCCTCGTTCAGCAGCGATATGGTGCATAGCGTCGCACTCAGGAGCTTCCAAAGTCTTGTAGTCATCGTGATTGACTATTTCTCGCTCTGCTTCGCTCTCGCTGACAATCTCTATTTTGTCGGCATCGCTACGTCTAAGCGATACCTCAAAGTTCATGATTCGGTATTTGATAGGGTCTTTTAGGGGTGCATTCAGAACAGCCGTCACAGTCACATCCTTGATGAAACCCATCTCGATGATGCGCTTGCGAAAGGCTCCGTGACCCGCCACGCGAACCACGACGCCACGTTCACCTGTTTGTAATTCAGAGAGTAACATAGTAAATGACTATTTCAAATCATTTGCAAAGTTACAAAGTTCACAAATACTGTGAAATCCCTAAAAGTAGTGATTTTTTTATTGAACCTTGATGGGTAAAAAGTAGGGTGTAAAATATGTTATGCTATTATTGTCCATTTTTCGTTATTCATAAAGCTCTTTTTGAGTTCTTTGTGGATGCATTTTGGTATGCATCTTTTCCTTATAATCATTCTAGTTGGTTCTTATAATTAAACGTTCTAAATGTCAATGAATTAAATAATATTTTTACAATTGGTTTTCAGCCAAAGAAACTAACAAATTTTACACCCTATATATATGTCAAAAAGATTTGAATCGCAATTACTATTAGGGTCCCAAAAGTATACTGGGTTCATGGCCTCTCGAACCTATGGTTCGTTGGTCATCGAACTATAGGTTCGAGGGCCAACGAACCCAGTATACTTTTTCATGGCATTTGGGATAAGGAAAAGGGACTTCCAATAATAAAGAAAAAGCCGAGACAATCACACCCAAATTATTCAACCAGGATTGACCATATCTTGTTTAACGAAAAAGTATGCTGGCATAAATTGCAAATCATGTTGGCATAAATTGCAATTTATGTTAACATAATTTTCCAATGAAGCCAGCATGTTTTTTTGGTAAAAATAACAAGCTGATTATTAAAATAATACAAAACGCTTCCAAAAGAGTGTTTTTCTGTTTTATTTGAGGTCATCAATTCTCGTTCACAATAGGAGTGTATTGGACTGAAAAAAGTTGACTTCCTTTCCGAGTCAACTTTTTTCAGTCCAATACAGGGTGAGACATTTGTGCGGCCAGGGCACGTTGTTCTAATTCCTCCCAGACGGTTTTTATTGACAAGTATCACAGATTATCAAATCCATTTCTTTAATATCCACACTTGTGTAATACAATGGCTCAACTAGAGTGTCGTTATCTTTGCTGATGAACAGCATTTTATGATTTCCATGTTTATTTATTATTACATATACGGTTTTTTTGAATAATGTATCATCTGTCGATTTGTCGTAAGATCCTATTGGTAAAGCGGCTTTACCATTCCCAATTTTCAAAGCTGTGTTTTTGTCAAAATGATAAAATGAATCTACATTGCTAGTATCCATCTTAATACACATTATGGCAGCCGATGGCATCCCCGAATGTTTAATATAATTTAAGTTCACAACCTTGCCTTCAAAATAGATGTTACCAAACAAAGACTCTATTTGGTTTACATGCTGAATCTTGGCTTTCATTGTTTTTTTTATAATTAACACAGGTGTGACAAGAATAAAAGTTACGAATACCATTATTTTTATCCAATCTAGGATATTATCCTTTTTTAGCTTCATAATACAGAAAAAACTATGGAATATGAGATAAAAAATTCACAAATCTATCCCAAAAAGAACGTTGTGCGGTCTTTTTTTCAGGTGTGACCAGTCTTGTGCCACCAATATTTCCTCCACCATATAGGCCTACCACTCCTGAACCAAAAACAAATTGCGGCCCAACTGAAAGTGAGTATCCCAAAGATATTGTATTCCATTTCCCGTCTTCAGATATTGCCCAAGAGCCGTCTAATGACACACCCGACAGAATAACATTACCAGATAAACCCACATCAACACCATAATATCTGCCAGCAAAGGAACTGGGCTTAAAATTTCTTTTACTTCCTGAATAAAACCCAATAAACCAGTTCTTATGTATGCCTACAGTACCTTCGGCAGAATTGGATACATTCATTTGGGCCTCACCTCCATAAAAATCATACCAATAATTAGAGTAATCACCTCCCAAAAACATTACACTTTGCATATATGCACTCCCTGAGGATTGTAAACCGGCAGAACCAGTAGCATCTCCTCCAATTTCATATCCAAATGCAAACATCCCAGAACTTGCATCAACCACATGGTTTCCACAAAAATCTCTGTCAGTATTTACAGTAATATTAACCGTAGATGTTTTTATGGTAAGACTTGAATTGTTTTTCCCTTTTATTACAATATCGTCTTCATATATTGCCTCTTCTCCATTAGGGTCAACAAGCTTCATGGGATTCCATGCACAATAAGCATAAGGCGAAATATTAGGATACTTGTCCGCCATCGGGTCGATAGAGAGGAACAGCCCACTCAAATCGCTGTCATAATACCTTGCACCAAAGTAAGAAAAAGCCGTTTCTGCGTCTTTCTCTTTGCCGGTGAAAGTGAATCGCTCATTGTAGTTGGAACCTGAGGCTCGCTGGTTAACGAAAGGCTCGCCGAAGGGGAGGTACTGAAGGTGCTGGACGGGGATGCCTTGGTCGTCGGTTATCCAGCTTGCAGAGCCAAGGTGGTCGCCATGGTAGAAGTAGGCATACTCTGTC
>CADBOG010000135.1 GCA_902796265.1 uncultured Bacteroidota bacterium | reverse complement strand
TGCTTTCCAAAGAGTTCGAGGCTACTTTTGAGCAGATTTCTGTATTGAATGAAGGAGTGATGCGGTGCATCATGACTGAATGAAAGACAGAAAGATGCCGAAAGGAGGCCGAAATCTTGGAAAAGTACGTGTTGTCATCAACTATTGTTCATACGTGGAATTTTTAGAGGTTGCCAATAAAAAGGGCCGAACTTAAAAAGCTCCGCCCTTCTTATTTTTAGTACTCGTCTTCCTGGAAGAAGAAATCCTCCTTGGTTGGATAGTCGGGCCAGATGTCCTCAATGCTGTCGTAGGGGTCGCCCTCATCTTCGATTTCTTGCAGGTTCTCTATAACTTCCATAGGTGCGCCAGTGCGCTGTGCGTAGTCGATCAACTCGTCTTTTGTTGCCGGCCAAGGGGCGTCCTCAAGTTTCGACGCCAATTCTAATGTCCAATACATAATGTGATTGCGTTATTGAGTTATTGTGTTAATATGCGTTATTGTTTTTGTCATTTAAACTTTGTGTAACGCTGTATTATTTCAAATATTATTCGGCACTCCAAAAATTTTCTTTTCTGTTTTCGAGCAGAAGAATATATCTTGATATAACGAACAGATAATCAGATGTTCTATTGACGTATTTCAACAGTTGTCCGTCGATATTTTCTTGTTCGGATAGCCTTACCGTCTCCCTCTCGGCACGACGACAAACAGTACGAGCCACATGAGCTTGTGCTGACGTTATGCTGCCTCCTGGGATGACGAAACTATTGAGTTTTGGCAATTTGGCATCTATTGCGTCTATCCAACTTTCCATCTCGCTGACGGCATTGTCGCCTAGATGGGGCAACTTCTCGTATATGCTTTCATCCTCTGTAGCCAGGAGTGTCTGTATGACGAAGAGGTTGTTCTGCACCTTTTTGAGTTGCTTGTATAATTCTTCATATCTGAAGACCATCTCGGCAAGGAGACCGATATGGGAATTGAGTTCGTCAACGGTGCCATAAGCCTCTACACGGGGATCGCATTTCTTTACGCGGCGACCTCCTACGAGAGATGTAGTGCCTTTATCGCCAGTCTTTGTATAAATCATACTCTTTCGACACTTTTAACCTCGGGGATGACTTTCTTGATGGCGGCCTCGATTCCCTGCTTAAGAGTTTGCATGGCGTGAGGACAAGTGCCACAATGTCCTTGAAGGTGTACCATGACTACGCCTTCATTGGTCATGTCTACATATTCCACGTCACCGCCATCCTGCTGAAGATAGGGGCGAATTTGGCTCAGTGCGTTCTGTACTTTCTTTTCGATGATTGCTTTCTGTTCGTCGGTCATAATATGGGATGGTTAAGATTATTAGTTGTTCAGATGTTCGGATGTTCGGATTTTTCTTCACATCGTCAATGTCACATGGTTCAAGCTTTCTTAAATTTACAAATCTCCTTGATTGTATTTTCTGCAAGGAGGTCAAATGCATCGCTTTCTGATGTGGGGTTGTCACTCCAAAGGGCAACGGGTTTGCCGCTGTCGCCGCTTTCGGCAATGCTTTGCACGAGGGGTATCTGTCCGAGCAGTGGGATGCCCATCTCTTGTGAGAGCTTGCTGCAACCTTCCTTGCCGAAGATGTAGTATTTGTTGTTGGGCAGTTCAGCTGGAGTAAACCATGCCATGTTCTCTACAAAGCCGAGCACCGGAATGTTGATGTTGGGGTTTTGGAACATCTCCACGCCACGCACTACGTCTGCAAGGGCCACCTTCTGAGGTGTGCTGACGATTATTGCACCTGTTACGGGCAGAGTTTGTGCAATGGTGAGCTGGATATCGCCTGTTCCAGGAGGCATGTCGACAACGAGGTAATCAATCTCATCCCACCAAGTCTCGGTCAAGAGCTGCTTTACGGCACCGCTCGCCATGGGGCCTCTCCATACCATTGCTTTATCTGGATCTACGAGGAAACCCACAGACATCAGCTTGACGTTGTACTTCATGATGGGGGTCATGTAGGTCTTGTCGCCGTGCTTCTCGCCATAGATGTCGTTCTCGGTGATGTTGAACATGATAGGAATTGATGGGCCATAGATATCGGCATCGATAAGGCCAACTTTTGCTCCAGTTTTTGCCAATGCCACTGCAAGGTTCACAGCAACAGTGGATTTGCCTACGCCACCTTTGCCGCTGGCTACAAGTATGGTATTCTTGATGTTGGGGAACATCTCTTCGGGCTTTGGCTGCTCGACTTTGCGGGAAGTGAGGTTGACGGTAACCTCTGCGTTGCGGTCGACATATTCGTGGATGGCATTGATGCAGTCTTCTTTCATCTTCGACTTCATCGGGCATGCTGGTGTGGTGAGCACTAGGTCGAAAGAAACCTTTGTGCCATCGATGGCAATATTTTCAATCATTCCCAGCTGGATAAGGCTTTGTCCAAGGTCGGGATCGTCGACATGGCTCAGCGCCATCTCTATCATTGTCTTTGTTATTGCGCTCATTATTTATAGATTTCGCGTTGCTTGTTATAGTGTTATTGTTTGTGAATCAGTATGTTTTTGGCATAAAGCATTCTGATTCGTTTTGCAAAGGTAAAAAATATTTTTGATTATTATGAAATAATCTTTTTTAACACCTCGCCGTGGTCGAAAGCGAGAGGAGGTAGCGAAGCTAGCGAGAACCATCGTGCTTCTTTGGCATCATCGCCGCCACGAGGATGTACCGCATTGGGATCCACACAAGCTGTGAATATGACGCTTACAGTGCGGCCACGAGGGTCACGACCTTCGCGAGAGGCGACAGTTGCCATTTGCAAAGGTATATCTTTCAGCGTCGTCTCTTCCTCAAGCTCTCGAGCAGCCGTATGTTCGATATCACGGTCGGTCATATCGAAGAAGCCTCCAGGGAATGCCCAGCAGTCTTTGTATGGCTCATTCCCACGACGGATAAGCAACACTTCGGTGCGGTCGAGGTTAAAAAGAACGATATCAGCTGTCAATGAAGGGCGGGGGTATTCGTAGGTATACATGATAGTGATTGGTGATTTGTTATTGATTATGAGTGATATTACTCTCCTCTAGCATCGTCGAGGGAGGCTTGCATTTCGCGTATCTCGTCGCGGTATTTGGCAGCGGCTAGGAAATCCATCTCTTTTGCTGCGATTTGCATCTTGCGTTGAGCCTCGCGTATGTCTTTTCTGAGTTGTGCTTTTGTTCGGGTTTCTATCTTTGGGGTTGGTTTGCGGACCTCTTCTTCCCAGTCGTCCTCTTCGCCAGCTCTTTCCATCGAGTTCCCTTTGTTGCCGTAGGGTTTGGGTTTAGTGCCGTTGTGGGCAGGGGTATTCATTGCGTATGGACTTGCTGCAATTTGTGCGCCTTTGTCGCCTATGCTGTCCGAAAGCCCTGTTGGAGAATCCTCAGCAGCTTCTGCTGCCAATTCGATGACTGACGTCTGACCGATGATGGCTTCCGTACTCTTCACTATTTGGCGAGGAATAATGCCATGCTCCATATTGTAGCGTATCTGCTTCTCGCGGTGACGATTAGTCTCATCAATGGCACGCTGCATAGAGCCTGTTATTTTGTCAGCATATAATATTGCCCTACTGTGTACGTTACGGGCGGCACGACCAATTGTCTGTATTAGTGCGCGGTCGCTGCGAAGGAATCCCTCTTTATCGGCATCGAGTATGGCAACGAGCGAGACTTCTGGCAGGTCGAGGCCTTCCCTAAGCAGGTTCACACCCACGAGGACATCGTAGACACCCATGCGGAGGTCGCGCATTATTTCCACTCTTTCAAGGGTGTCGACGTCGCTATGTATATATGCTGTCTTGATGCCCAAGTTGATTAGGTAGCTGCTCAGCTCTTCGGCCATGCGCTTGGTAAGTGTCGTTACCAGCACTCGCTCGCCTTGATCTACGGTATCCTCGATTTGTTCCAGGAGGTCGTCGACTTGATTTATGGCTGGCCTCACTTCAACCACGGGGTCAAGAAGTCCTGTCGGGCGTATCACTTGTTCTACGACAACACCTTCTGCTTCATTCAACTCATAGTCGGCTGGCGTGGCACTAATGTATATCGTTTGTCCGGTAAGGGCATAGAACTCATCATATTTCAAAGGACGGTTGTCGAGGGCGGAAGGAAGACGGAACCCATATTCGACCAATGCTGTCTTGCGGCTGCGGTCTCCTCCATACATGGCTCCGATTTGCGGAATAGTAACGTGACTTTCGTCGACAACAAGCAGGAAGTCGTCGGGGAAATAATCGAGCAGGCAGAAGGGGCGGCTTCCGGGTTCACGGCCGTCGAAATAGCGGCTGTAATTTTCTATGCCGCTACAGTATCCGAGCTCCTGAATCATCTCGACATCATAGTTGACTCGTTCCTCCAGGCGTTTTGCTTCCAGTGGTTTGCCTATTTCTTGCAGATAGTCGCGGCGTTCATACATGTCATGTTGAATCTGAAGCAGAGCGTCGGCCATTGTCTCTTTGTTGGTTAGGAAGTTGGAGGCGGGATAGATAGTGGCCTCGTCGAGCGTTTCGAGGCGCATTCCTGTTATGGGGTCGAAAGTTTCTAAGGTCTCAATCTCGTCATCCCAGAAGCTGATTCGGTAGCAGAAGTCGGCAAATGATGGGAAGATATCGACGGTATCGCCCTTCACTCGGAAGCGCCCATTGATGAACTCAATCTCGTTGCGTACATATTGTGCATCAAGTAGGCGCATGAGTAGTGTGTCGCGAGTTATATGGTCGCCTTTGCGGATATGGACGGTACCTTTGGCAAATTCCTCTGGGTTTCCGATGCCGTATATGCAGCTTACGGAACATACAACAATGACGTCGCGACGGCCGCTGAGAAGTGCCGATGAGGCACGGAGGCGTAGCTTGTCCAGCTCATCGTTGATTGCGAGGTCTTTCTCTATATAGGTATTGGTTGAAGGTATATAAGCCTCTGGTTGGTAGTAGTCGTAGTAAGAGACGAAGTATTCGACGGCATTCTCGGGGAAGAACTGCTTGAATTCGCCGTAGAGTTGTGCGGCTAAAGTCTTGTTGTGGCTCATCACTAGTGTCGGGCGGTTAAGCTGGGCAATTACATTAGCTACCGTGAAGGTCTTGCCGCTTCCTGTGACACCCAGCAGCACCTGAGCGCGTTGTCCACGACGTATGCCTTCCACCAATTCCTTGATGGCTTCCGGTTGGTCGCCCATCGGGGCGAAGTCAGATTTCAGCTTAAAGTCCATAGGATAGATGAGCTTGGATAACTAGTTGTTCGTATATTGTTTTTTCTCAATAGTGTTTTGTATTTTCTCAATAGCATTAATGCCATCAAGTGCCGATGATACTATGCCACCTGCATATCCGGCACCTTCGCCGCATGGATATAGGCCTTGTAGCTGCGGATGCTGCATGGTGTCGCGGTCACGTGGTATTCTGACTGGCGACGAGGTGCGGCTTTCTACCGCCAAGAGGCTTGCTTCCGAAGTGTAGAAGCCTCTCATCTTGCGTCCGAAGTCACGAAATCCCTGACGCAGGCATTCGCATACGAATGGTGGCAGCATTGCGTCAAGTTCCCCATGCACATATTCGCCCATATAGTTGCTGCGGTTGAGTCTTCCTGTGGAATGCCTCTCGCAGAAATCTGTAAGCCGTTGTCCGGGCGCCCTAAGCCCACCTCCGGCTACTTCGAAAACGCGATGCTCCACCTCCTGCTGGAATCGCAGCAGGGCAAGAGGACCATATTGGGCATACTCGGGCACATCTTCAAGTGAAACGGTAACGGCTATGCCGCTATTGGCGAATGCTGAACTGCGGCTGGCGTTGCTCATGCCATTGACAACTTGTTCGCCCTCAGCTGTGGCGGCTGGTACGATAACGCCTCCCGGACACATGCAGAATGAGAAAACGCCATGCTGATTGCTTGATTGTTTTGATGATTTATTGCTTGTTTTTACTTGAGTCGTCAAGCTGTATGCAGCAGGCGGCAGAAGAGGGGAGTAGTTCTTGCCGTGGTATTGTATCTCGTTGATTAGCTGCTGTGGATGCTCCACGCGGACACCCAAGGCGAAGGGTTTGGCTTCCAGCAGCCATCCTTTGTTGTTGAATAGTTCGTAGATGTCGCGAGCCGAATGGCCGGTGGCAAGAATCACGGCATTGCCTTCTATGCTGCTCCCATCGGAGAGGCGAACACCATTCACCTTATTGTTGCTGTCGACAAGCAAATCTGTCATGCGGCATCCTAAATGCATCTCGCCTCCATGTTCGACGATGGTTCTCCTCATGTTGGCTATGATAGGGCTCAGACGGTCGGTTCCGATATGGGCATGAGCGTCAATCATTATCTTCGGGTCGGCACCATGCTCGACAAACTTGCGCATCACCTCCGAAACGTCGCCACGTTTGGTGCTGCGAGTGTAGAGTTTCCCGTCGCTGTATGTTCCGGCTCCTCCTTCACCGAAACACCAGTTGCTGTTGCCGTCGACACAGCCGTTGCGCACCAGCGAGGTGATATCCTTTTTCCGCTCCTCAACGGCTTTGCCTCTCTCGACGACGACAGGTTTGATGCCAAGCTCTAATGCATGAAGAGCGGCAAACAAGCCCGCAGGTCCTGCACCCACAATTACCACGCGACGGTCGTCATAAACATTACGATATGGTGAACTGAAATCGGGTGCAACAAACATTTCGTCAGCCATATATACTTCTGCTTGACAACGAAAGCGGATGCCTCGTCGTGAGTCAAGGCTGCGACGCACCACCTCAACATGGCTTATCTCGTTGACTCCCACACCAATCACGCGTGACGTTGCCTCGAGAAGCAGCTCTTCGTTGAAGTACTCTTCAGGTGTAATATTTAATTCAACAGATTTCAATTCACTATTTTCAAATCACAAATCACAGATCACAATTCACTATCCTTCGAAGGTGAAACCAAGCATGAACGTCCTGGTGTTGATGAAATCCACCGACCTTGTATACAGGTCATCGTCCGGTATCTTGAGGTCGGAGATGCCGAAGGTCATCTTCATCTCTATGGCAAACTTCACGTAGCGCATATAGAAATCCAATCCGAATCCCACGCTGTATCGCAAGTCGCTGGTGTTAAGACGTATGATGGATTGGTCGGTGTTGTTCTTGTTGTTGCGCATCGAGGCAAAGTCGAAACCATAGCTGCCGCCAGCCGTCAGGTAGGGGCGGAAGTTTCGCCAGCGGAAGGCTCTGAACTTTATGTCGATGGGTATTTCACCATAGACAGATTCCACATTACGCTTCTTGTCAGCACCAGGATGAGTGAGCAGATATTCGGGCGACCAGTTGTAGTTCATCGTTCGGTTGATGAGCGTCAATCCAGGCAAGATGCGGAAGTTGAAATAATTGCCCAGTCGGAAATCGGCCAACACAGCCAGGTGGAAGCCGGGCGTATAGTACGACCCCGAGCCATACATCGATGCCCTCACGGTGTCGTCAAGAGTATATGCATCCTCAAATTTCGACTGCGTATAGCCAATCTGTATGCCGTAGTGTATCTTCTTCTTGTCGAATCCAGCCAGATATTGCACTTGAGCATGCAATATGCCCGCCGCTCCGAGGAGAAGAGCCAATATTATGATATGTCGTCTGTTTGTAGCCAATTATGAATAATAACTCAAGAGGTAACGCAGTTGATTGAAAAAAATTATATGATACACAAAAAAAAGAGGAACCGGCCTTCTCTGCCGGTTCCTTTTGCATTATGGGTTTGAATACTTATTTTTTGGTAAGGGTGGTTTTGATCTTGCCTTTAACAGTTTCTTCCATACCTTGCATTGACATTGTCGAAGTCGTTGTTCCAGTAAGTGTCAGGCTGGTTTTGCTGTTCTTTGTGACATCCATATCGAAAACGGTTTTTGAGGTAACAGGTCCCTCTGCCAGTTCGAAAACCATATTCAACTTGTCGCCATCAATGCTATAGGTTCCGTTTAAACTGAAGGTCTCTCCATCTTCAGTTGCAGAAGCAATAACGGTTTTGTCATTGTTGAATGTGAAAGTAGTACCGTCAAAATCGGATGCTTCTGATTCGCCTTCAAGGATTGTGGTGTTGCCACATACCCATGTTCCAATGATGGTTTTCTCGATTTTGTTGCATGAAGCCATACCAAAAGTAAGGGCAATGGCCAGCAGGGTGATGATAAAATTTCTTTTCTTCATGATTGTTTGTGCCAGTTATTAACCATCGGCCCGTCGGTTGTTTATTGAGTTTTTGTTATTTGCCGTTTACCAGGCGGAAGGTGTCGCTTGCTATGACATATTCCTCGTCGGTGGTGACCACAACGGTGGTGACTTTCGAATCGGGAGTAGAGAGGATGACGTCCTCGCCCATGACGTTGTCGTTCTTCGAGAAGTCAATCTTGATGCCCAAGCACTCCATATTCTCAAGGATAGGACGGCGCATGAACCATGCGTTCTCGCCAATGCCGCCCGTGAAGAGCAACAGGTCGCAGCCGCCCATCTCGGCCATATAGCCGCCGATGTAGCGTTTCACACGCTGGGCGAACATGTCGAAAGCGTATGTGGCACGCTCGTCGCCAGCATCGCGGCCAGCACGTATGTCGCGCATATCCTGCTTGTCTCCGCTGATGCCGATAAGACCGCTCTGCTTGTAGAGCAGCTTGGTGAGTGCCTTGCTGTCATATCCGAGGTCCATAAGGTAGAGGATGACACCCGGGTCGACATCGCCGCAACGGCTGCCCATCACGAGGCCTTCCAATGCGGTCATACCCATAGTTGTGTCGACGCTCTTCCCATGGTCGATGGCGGCGATAGATGCACCGCTTCCCAGATGGCAGGAGATAATCTTAAGGTCGTTCCAGTCTTTGCCAATCATCTTGGCAGCCTTCTCGGCAACAAACTTGTGGCTTGTGCCGTGGAAGCCATAGCGGCGGATGCCGTGTTTCTCATACAGCTCGTAGGGGAGACCATAGAGGAACGATTTGGGCGGCAGAGTGCTGTGGAATGCTGTGTCGAAGACCACTGCCTGCGGCACGCCGGGCAGCACCTCGCGCATAGCATAGATTCCGGCAAGGTTGCCAGGAGTGTGCAGAGGAGCCAGATGCTCGAGGCTCTTGATTTGCTCTATAACCTTGTCGGTTACGAGGGCGCTATCCTTGAAGATTTCTCCGCCATGAGCCACGCGGTTACCCACGGCACCAATTTCCTTGAGGTCCTTGATGACGCCAATCTTCTCGTCGGTCAAAGCCTTGAGAACGATTTTGATACCTTCGGTGTGATTGGGGATGGGCAGCTGCTCGTAGTGCTTCTGGCCGTTCCACTTGTGGGTGAATTCGCCCATCTCAAGGCCGATGCGCTCCAACAAACCTTTTGCCATTACCTCAGCATTGTTCGCCATGTCGATAAGTTGGTACTTGATTGACGAACTGCCGCAATTAAGAACTAATATTTTCATTCGTGAATATTGTTTATTGTTATTTAACTCTTTTATTATCTGACAAATAGTCGAAATAGCCGTTTCGACTTCAAAGTCCAAAGATACACTTTTTTTCGAAACTGAACACTAAAACTAAAAAAATTAACATATTTGATGATGTTCGGTTTCCCAAATCCGAATCTCATAAAATCCAAACGTCCGATTGCCCGAAAAAACATTTTTCCAACTCCTACTTAACTCCTACTTAACTCCTACTTAAGTCTAACCTAACTCTAACCTAAGTCTAACTTAAGTCAAACCTTGAATATTTTTTGAGCCAATTGTTGCATTTTAGTAATTTTTAAGTATATTTGCATTTGCTTTTCAGCTTTCTCATTAATCGCAAACAATTAATATAGAATAATATGGCAATAAAGAACATCCTCCCATCAAAAGACAAAGGTCACGTGTGGACTTTCGCCTCTATCGGTGGCGTGACTCGTGTAACCATCAACAACGGTGCCGACATCGCTCATCTCGACGAATTGGACCAAAAACTATGGACGGTCCTCAGCTGTCCCGTAAAGGGTTTGGAATTTAGCGAAGAAACCCTTCGCCAGATGGATTTCGACGGCGATGACAAGATTCGCGTGAACGAGATTGTCACCACTTCTAAGTGGCTCTGCGGTGCTGTGAAGGATGCCGACAAGATTCTTGATGGTGTTGACCATATTGCTCTTGCCGACCTTAACGAGCAGGACGAAAATGGCGCTGCTATCATTGCCTCTGCCAAACGTATCCTCGCTGCCACCAAAGCCGAAAAAGACGAGATCGCTCTCGCTGATGTGGTGGAGGCCAAAAAACTCCTCGACGACAAGGTTAAGGCCAAGGATGACGCTATTGCAGCTACTGTTGACGACCGCCCTTACGGCGACAATACCGATGATGCCATAAAGGCTGTGAATGACATCAAGGCAAAGGTTGCCGACTACTTTATGCGTTGCAAACTTATTGCCTTCGACGAGGCTTGCTCGGAAGCTGTCGACGTCTCGGTCGAGAAAATCCAAGCCATCAGCGAGAAGAACCTCGCCACATGCGCCGACCAAATTGCCGATTACCCGCTGGCTCGCCCCACCAAGGAGAAACTCCTCTCCCTCTCGCAAGGCATCAATCCTGCTTGGCAAGCCACTTTCGACAAGGTGCGCCAGTTGACCATCGCTGCCGACTATCCTGAGGCTCAAGCCATCGACGAGGCTCAATGGAACGCCATCGTGGCAAAACTCGATGCCTACGTCGCCGGCCTTAACGACGACAAGAGCGCCAAAATCGAGTCGTTCGACAAGGAAACGGAAGAAGAGGCTGCCGACATTAAGCTGGTCAACAAGTTCCTCCTTCTCTATCGCGACTTCTACAAGCTGCTCAAGAACTATGTTGTCTTTGCCGACTTCTACACTCGCGACAAGAACAAACTGGCTGTCTTCCAGGCTGGTCAGCTCTATATCGACCAACGCTGCTGCGACCTCTGCATCAGGGTTACGGATATGTCGAAACATGCCGATATGGCTGGACTCAGCGGCCTGTTCCTCATCTATTGCCATTGTGTCTCGAAGGTGAAAAAGGCAGAAATGGACATCGTAGCCGCCCTCACCGACGGCGACATCGATGACCTTCGTGTTGGCAAGAATGCCCTCTTCTACGACCGCAGCGGTCAGGACTGGGACGCTACCGTCACCAAAATTGTCGACAACCCCATCTCTATTCGTCAGGCTTTCTTCAGCCCTTACAAGAAACTGGGCAAGTTCATCTCTGACAAAATCACCAAAAACGCCGCCGACAAGGAGTCCAAGAAGATGGAGGAACTCACGGCAAAGGCCGATACCGCCACCGACAAACTGGCCGCTCCTCCAGACACTGCTACCGATGCTGCTGTCAAGACGGATGAGAAGAAAGCCCAAATGTTTGACATCGCCAAATTCGCCGGTATCTTTGCTGCCATAGGCCTCGCCATCGGTGCCATTGGTGGCGCATTGGCTGCCCTGGGCGGCTTTGTTGCTGCCAAATGGTACAATATTATTTTGCTCGTTGTTGGCGTCGTGCTATTCATCTCTGGTCCTTCCATGTTCCTCGCTTGGCTCAAGCTCCGCAAACGCAACCTCGGCCCTGTGCTCAATGCCAACGGTTGGGCTATCAACGCCCAGGTGAGAGTGAATACCGCCTTTGGCGCAACGCTGACCACGCTGGCCAAATATCCCCTTGTCAAGCTCCCCGACCCATACGCCGACAAGAAGATGGCTTGGTGGAAGAAATGCCTTATCTGGCTGGTTATCCTCATCGGCATCTTCTGCGCTCTCTATTTCACCAACACGCTGAAATATGTGGGTTTGCCCTTCAAGAAAGAGGTGCCTGAGGCTGTTGAGCCTGCTGCCACCGCCGAGGAGGCTCCCGCAGCTGATGCCGAAGTCGCCGCTGAGGCTCCTGCCGAAACCCCAGCCGAATAGTTGTCATGTAAAATAATACCTAAGCTTAGGCATTTTAATTCAATTTTCAATTCTCATTTTTCAATTCCCTCTCCCCGTGTCCTCTTTTGCTGATATTTCATCATGGGCTTGGCTTATACAGTTCTTTATCATCGTAGCCGCCCTTCTTATTGCCAACCTTATCCGCTGCAATGTCCCCATTTTCCGTCGTAGCCTTTTGCCTTCGGCCTTGTTGGCGGGTCTTTTCATCCTCTGTCTCAAGCCTATCGACGCTTTCTCGCAACTCGTCGACCGCCACAGTATGGAGATTATCACCTATCATGCACTCGGCTTGGGCTTTGTGGCTATGGCTCTGAAAAACAAGAAAATCAAGAGCGCCACTTCGACCATCAAGGTCGTTGAGACGGGTGCTGTTACCGCAAGCACCTACATCCTTCAGGGTCTCGTGGGTGTCCTTATCACGGTGCCCTTTTTCCTTTGGGTCAACAAGAGCGACTTCTTCTATTCCGCCGGTATGCTCCTGCCGATGGGTTACGGTCAAGGTCCCGGACAGGCACTCAACTTTGGCACCACATTCTCGCAATGGGCCGCCGACCAAGGCATCACCTTCCATGGTGCCGACTTTGGCCTCAGCATCGCTGCCACAGGCTTTATTGTCGGTAGCCTTGTTGGTGTCGTGTTCATGAACGTGCTTCGCCGTCGCGGCAAACTTAAAATCACAGGCGATACGCATGTTGAGCATTATACCCTCGAAGACTATGAGTCGGAGGGCGAGATACCGCATTCGGAATCCATCGACAAGCTCACCGTGCAGCTTTGCTTGGTGTTGATGGTATATGCGTTGGTATTCTTGCTCATGTATGGCATCCAGCAGCTCGACCTCGGCAACTTCGGAGTCAAGACACTCAAGCCACTTGTGTGGGGCTTCAACTTCCTTTGGGGCACTCTCTTGGGTGTCCTCGTCAAGTGGATTATCGGCCGTCTTCGCAAAAGCCACCTCATGCAGCGCGAGTATATCAACAACTATACCCTCGACCGTATTGCCGGCACTTGCTTCGACTTCATGATTGTCGCTGGTACCGCAGCCATCGATTTCAACAACTTGCGTTCTCTTTGGCTTCCGCTCATCCTGGTGTGTACTGTCGGTGCGGTGGCAACATTCTTCTATGTGCTCCGTTGTTGCAAACGCCTCTATCCCGACTATGTCTATGAGGGCTTCTTCTCGATGTTCGGCATGCTTACAGGCACAGCATCCAATGGTATGATTCTGCTTCGCGAGATTGACCCGCGTTTTGAGACACCTGCCGCCAACAACCTGGTGTTGCAAACCATACCGGCACTCGCGTTCGGATTTCCCGTCCTGCTCCTCATGGGTTTCGCTCCTCAGAGCCTCACCAATACCCTTATTACTATAGGTATCATGGTGGTGGCTTTCCTCATATTTGCGCTCTTCATCTTCCGCAAGAGGAAAGAACAGAAAAACACAAATTAGATTAAAACCACGCCTTTATGAAACGAAAAGTCTTAGTCGCTCTCTGCGCAATCCTTATTATCAATTGTCAATTATCGACAGTCAATCATCTTTCGGCTCAGCATGTTCGCACGGGTTGGAACTTCGGTGTGCTGCCAAGCGTGGCTTTCGACGCCGACCTTGGCTTTCAGTATGGTGCCTTAACGAACATCTATTATTTCGGCGACGGCTCCACATATCCCGACTATCTGCATTCTTTCTACGCTGAGGCAGCTTACACCACCAAGCATTTCGGCATCTTTCGCTTTTCCTACGACTCTAAATATCTGATTCCTAACCATCGCCTAAGCGTCGACATCACCTACCTGCCCGACCAGATGTGCGACTTCTATGGCTTTAACGGTTACAGCTCTTTTTATGAGCCTGCCTACTCAAATCAAGATGATGCCAATTATATCTCGCGTGCCTACTACAAGTATCGCCGCGACCTTATCCGTTTTTCTGCCGACTTGCAAGGCGAAATCAGCAAGCCATGGTACTGGAATGCTGGATTAGGTCTTCTCTATTTCGGTGTGGGTTCTGTTGATGTTGACCGCCTTAATAAGTTCACTCGCGATGAGGCTGATTATCTGCCTGACACCATGACGCTCTTTGACTACTATGTCGCTAGGGGGTATATCAAGAGTTCGGAGGCAAAGGGTGGCCCTCATCCATATCTGCATGGTGGTATCACCTACGATACTCGCGACCGTCAGCAGAACCCACGCCGCGGCATCCATGCCGACGCCTTCTTCACCTACTATGCTGGATTGGGTTCGATGAGTGACTTTAACAACGTGAAATTCAATGCTGCTTTTCGCCATTATCTTCCTCTCATCGAAAATCGTCTGACCTTGGCTTACCGTGTAGGAACACAGCTCAACGTTGCCGGAGATAGTCCTTTCTACCTCAACACATATCTCAATCAGCTCTACATGCAGCGTGTTGTATATGAGGGTCTTGGTGGTGCCAACTCGGTGCGCGGCATCATGCGCAACCGCATTCTTGCTCCTGGAGTTGCTTTCGCTAACATAGAGTTGCGCACTCAGCTATTTAAATTCAAGGTTGGCAAGAACCAGTTCTATGTTGGCCTCAATCCCTTCCTCGATGCCGGCATGGTGGTGCTGCCATACGATAAGGTTTACACCGACCCATTGGAGGCCAACCGCTTGATTAACAATACCGATATCCTGGCTGATAGTCCTTCGCTTTATGACGATTCCCGCCTTCATGCCCTCCACCTTGGTGCCGGATGTGGGCTTAAGGTTGCCATGAACGACAACTTCGTACTCAGCGTCGACTGGGCAACAGCACTCGACAAACAAGACAACGGCAAGTTCAGCAACCTCTATATAAAGATGGGTTATATGTTCTAGAAATTAAATACACTCTGCACCCGACTTTGTATCTCTAAAGAAACTCTTCGTCAACTAATCCAATTTTTTTGATTACTTTTGCAAATTCGTAAATAATAAAGCAAATCATATATCTATGTATCGTACAAACACTTGTGGTGAATTGAATATAAGCAATGTGGGTCAGGAAGTGACGCTGTGCGGTTGGCTTCAGCGCAGCCGCGACCTTGGCGGAATGACTTTCATCGACCTGCGCGACCGCTACGGCATCACGCAGCTGGCCTTCAATATGGAAACTAATGCCGAACTGTGCGAGAAGGCTCGCCGACTGGGGCGCGAATATGTGCTGCAGGCCAAAGGCGTTGTCATTGAGCGCAGTAGCAAGAACACGAAGATTCCTACCGGTGAGATAGAGATTGATGTCAAGGAACTTAATGTCCTTAATGCTGCCAAAACTCCTCCCTTCACCATAGAGGATGTCAGCGACGGTGGTGATGACCTCCGCATGAAATACCGTTACCTCGACATACGACGCAATCCTGTACGCAAGAATCTTGAGTTGCGCCACCGTATGGCTATGTTGGTACGCAACTATCTTAGCGACCGCGACTTCCTCGAGATAGAGACACCTATGCTCATCAAGTCGACTCCAGAAGGAGCACGCGATTTCGTGGTGCCGAGCCGCATGAACCCGGGCGAGTTCTACGCACTGCCGCAGAGTCCGCAGCAGTACAAGCAGCTGCTGATGGTGGCCGGTATGGACCGCTACTTCCAAATCGTTCGTTGCTTCCGTGACGAAGACTTGCGTGCCGACCGTCAGCCGGAGTTCACCCAGATTGATTGCGAGATGTCGTTCGTCGAGCAGGAAGATGTCCTCAATATGTTTGAAGGTCTCGCCAAGCATCTCTTCCATGAAGTCAAAGGTCTGGATTTCGATAAGTTCCCTCGCATGACTTGGCATGACGCCATGCGATTGTATGGTAGCGACAAGCCAGATATCCGCTTCGGTATGAAGTTTGTCGAGCTGAATGATGTTGCCAAAGGTAAAGGCTTTGGTCTTTTCGACAATGCAGAACTTGTGGTTGGTATTTGTGCTGAAGGGTGTGCAGAGTATACCCGCAAGCAACTCGATGCCCTTACTGATTTCGTCAAACGTCCGCAAGTGGGTGCTGGCGGAATGGTATACATTAAATATAATACCGATGGCAGTTTCAAGAGTTCGGTCGATAAGTTTTATACTCAGGACGACCTTAAGGTCATTGCTGACAAGTTTGGTGCCAAGCCAGGCGACTTGATGCTTGTCCTCTGCGGACCTGCTATGAAGACTCGCGTCCAGCTCTGTGCCCTTCGCCTCGAGATGGGCAACCAGGTGGGTCTCCGCAATCCTGAGGTCTTTGCTCCTCTTTGGGTTATTGACTTCCCGCTGTTGGAATGGGACGATGAAACACAACGCTACTATGCTATGCATCACCCATTCACGGCACCAAAACCCGAAGATGAGGCATTGCTCGATGATCCCAGCCGTTGGGGCGAAATACGTGCCAACGCCTACGACATTGTAATGAATGGTGTCGAGGTTGGTGGTGGCTCAATCCGTATCCACGACCGCACGCTGCAGAACAAGATGTTCCACACTCTCGGTTTTACCGACGAAAGTGCCGCCGCACAGTTCGGCTTCTTGATGGATGCTTTCACATACGGTGCACCTCCTCATGCAGGCTTGGCTTTCGGTTTCGACCGTCTCTGCTCGCTCTTTGGCGGTGCCGACAGCATTCGTGACTTTATCGCCTTCCCGAAGAACAACAGCGGACGCGACGTTATGAGCCAGTCTCCTTCGCCCATAAGCCAGGAACAGCTCGACGAACTCTGCATTAAAGTTGACGTGAAGAATTGATATGTCTTATGACTCACAGCATAGACGGAAACTCTTTTTCGTCTATGCTGTCTATTCATCTGATAATAGCGTATAAATCGTGGCAGACAATTATTTAGAAAAACGATACGACGAGGTCTTCGGCAAAAAGACCATCACCAAAAGGGTAGGACATACCCTCGATGAACTATTGACCAAAAACCGCTCCACGCGCTGCTACAACAAGGATTTTGTGGTCAGCGAAGAGCTGCTTCGCCAAATCGTTTCCGTCAATACCAAGTTGGGGTCTGGCTGTAACCGTCAAGTGCTACGCTTCAAACTCGTCACCAAGGATACAGGCGCAGAGAAAGTCCTTGCCAACATCAAGATGGGAGCCGCTCTTCCGGAGCTTCATCTGCCATTCGAGGGTACGGAACCTGAAGCATTCATCATCGTCTGTTCAACATCAGGCGACGACAAGTTGGCGTTAATAGACCTCGGAATGTCGTTGGAAGCCATGTCTCTCCGTGCAGTTGAGATGGGACTCAACACGCTTATTGTTGGTGCATTCAACAAGGCGAAAATATGCGAGGCTTTTGACCTCCCATTTGACCCATTGGCCGTTCTCTGTGTCGGCAAGGGAATAGAGCACTTTAAGCTCGTCCCCATACATGAAAATGAGAGCCACGCTTACTACCGTAAGGATGGCTCCCATATTGTGCCTAAGGTTATTCTGGAAGAATTGGTATTCTAGTTTAACCCAAATCGGTCATTAGAATTTATTCATCGATTTTAACAATTCTAGTATATCCGTACTCTTCGAGCTTCTCAATCTGGGCCTTGATGTTCTTGGCTCGAGGACTGATAAGCACGCGGTTGCCTTCGTCGCGTAGTTTGTTTACCTCGACGATAACCTCGCGAACCCGTTCTGCGGGAAGGCCTGCTTTCAACAGGTAGGCTATCGATTCTCCTTTTCGCTCCACTTTGAATCCCTTGTCTTTCAGAATGGTCACTATGCGCTCAAAACCGATGCTGAATCCACAGGCGGGAGCCATAATCTTGCCATCGCTGAATTTGCCAATCATCTCGTCGTAGCGTCCGCCACCAGCGATTGAGAAGGAATAGTTTTTCTTGTCGACAAGTTCAATCTCGAAGATAGGACCTGTATAGTAACCCATGCCGCGTACCAGAGAGGGGTCGAAGACTATCTCGCCACGACCAGCCACCAAAGCACGCACACAGCTGATGATGGTGTCCATATTCTCAGCAATAGCCTTGTCGAGGCATTCACCCACATGCTTCTCGGTAAATCCGCTGCAGACATCGAAATCAGTACCCTCGGCGAGCATGGTGCTGTATTTTGCTATGCCATCTTCTCCAAGTTCCATCTTGCGTAGCAATTCTGCAACACCATCAACGCCAATTTTATCCAACTTGTCGAGCACAATGCAAATCTCGTCGAACTTGTCTGCAGAGAAACCGCATGCGGCAGACATGGCCTTGAGGATGCGGCGGTCGTTCACGCGAATCTTAAAATTGCCCATACCCAGTCGGTG
>CADBOG010000134.1 GCA_902796265.1 uncultured Bacteroidota bacterium | reverse complement strand
GAAATTCTCGATGTTGAGACCGCAATCCTGACCGCTGACAACCTCTTTGACATCATCTTTGAAACGCTTGAGAGATGCCAGCTTGCCTGTGTACACCACAATACCGTCGCGGATGATGCGGATGTTGCTCTGACGGGTAATCTTGCCGTCGAGACACATACAACCGGCGATGGTTCCCACCTTGCTGATTTTGAAGGTTTCGCGAATCTCGAGGTTGGCAACGATTTTCTCTTGTGTGTCGGGAGCAAGCATACCTTCGATAGCATCCTTAAGCTCGTTGATGGCATCGTAGATGATGCTGTAGAGGCGGATATCGATATGTTCGGTTTCGGCCATCTTGCGGGCACCTACTGAGGGACGCACCTGGAAACCGATGATGATGGCATCGGCAGTCATTGCCAGCATGACGTCGTTCTCCGAAATCTGACCCACAGCCTTGTGGATGACATTGACCTGAACCTCTTCGTTTCCGAGCTTGATAAGCGAATCGCTAAGAGCCTCGACCGAGCCGTCGACATCACCTTTGACAATGATATTAAGCTCTTTGAAGTTGCCCAAAGCGCGACGGCGACCAATCTCCTCGAGGGTGAGGTGTGTCTGTGTGCGGATGCCCTGCTCGCGCTGCAGCTGTGTACGTTTTGCAGCAATATCCTTTGCCTCCTTTTCGTTCTCCATCACGTTGAAGGTGTCGCCTGCCTGGCAAGCACCCGTGAGGCCAAGAAGAAGGACAGGTTGTGAGGGACCGGCGGACATAACCTCTTGGTTGCGCTCGTTGTACATGGCACGCACACGACCGCTGATGGCACCAGCAACGATGGGGTCACCCTTACGGATAGTGCCGTCCTCGACGAGGATTTTTGCCACATATCCGCGACCTTTGTCGAGGGTGCTCTCGATGACGGTACCTTTGGCACGCTTGTTGGGATTGCCCTTAAGTTCCATGATATCAGCCTGAAGGATGACTTTCTCGAGGAGTTCCTCGACGTTGATACCTTTCTTGGCGCTGATGTCTTGGCTCTGGTATTTACCGCCCCATTCCTCGACCAAAAGGTTCATGTTGGCCAATTCGGTCTTGATGCGGTCGGGGTCGGCACCTGGCTTATCAATCTTGTTGATAGCAAAGACGATAGGTACGCCGGCCGATTGTGCGTGGTTGATAGCCTCGACTGTCTGCGGCATGATTTTGTCGTCTGCAGCGATGACGATGATGGCGATATCCGTCATCTTGGCACCACGGGCACGCATGGCGGTAAATGCCTCATGACCAGGAGTATCGAGGAAGGTAATCTTGCGTCCATCAGCTGTCTGCACCTCGTAGGCACCAATATGCTGTGTGATGCCGCCAGCCTCACCGGCGATGACGTTGGTCTTGCGGATATAGTCGAGCAGCGATGTCTTACCGTGGTCGACGTGACCCATGACGGTGACAATCGGGTTGCGGGGTACAAGGTCTTCGGGCTTGTCGGTTTCTTCAATCTGATGTAGGGTGTTGACCACATCCTCGGAGGCGAAGTTCACCTCGAAACCGAACTCGTCGGCAATAAGTTTTATTGTCTCTGCGTCGAGACGCTGGTTGATGCTCACGAAGATGCCTACCGACATGCAGGTTGAAATAATCTGAGTCACAGGTATGTTCATCATTGTTGCCAGCTCGTTGGCGGTAACGAATTCTGTGACCTGCAAAGTCTTCTGGCTTTCCATCTCGCGCATCTGCTCCTCCTCTATGTGCTGATGCACCTTTTGGCGTTTTTCGCGGTTGTGCTTGGAGGTCTTGGATTTGCCCATAGGGCTCAGGCGTGCCAGAGTCTCCTTGATTTGTTTTTCGATTTCGGCATCGTCGACTTCAGGTTTCTTTTTGTCGGCACCTTTGTTTTTCTTTTTCTCGCTCTTTTTGTCCTTGTTTTTCTGCTGCTTGTTGTTATTGTTGTTGTCGGCAGCTTTTGCGTTGGGTTGAGCAGCGGTATCTTCGACCTTTACGCCCTCTTTCTTGATGCGTTTGCGTTTCTTTTTCTTCTCTTCGTCGCGCCCTTTGGCTTTGGGTTTGTCGAATTGGGTAAGGTCGATTTTGGAAACCACCTTGGGACCCTCAAGTTTCTGATACTGAGTCTCGATGAATTCGACCTCTTTCTCGGGTACTTTTTCGGGAGCTTTCTCAGGGGTTTTCTCTTGGACGGGTTCCGGCTGCTGTTTCTCAGCTGCTTTCTGTTGCTGTTTCTCGGCTTCGTTCTTCTTTGCAGCTGCTTTTTTCTTCTCGTTCTCAGCCTTTTTCTTCTGTTGGCGTTCTTCGCGCTCGGCCTTGCCCGATTTGCCGGGACGCATGCGCTGGTTGATTGACGAGAGGTCAATTTTGTCTACGATGCGTACTTCGGCGTCGAAAGCGTTTTTGCCCTCTTTGACACCAGCTACGGAGGTGCGCAGCACTTTGGTTTCGAATTTGGGTTCTTCGGGCTTGGGTTCCTCTTCTTTCACAGGTTCAGGAACTTCGGTTTCGGCTTCGGGAGTGGTCTCGGGCTCTTCTTCAGCCTTTGGTTCCTCTTTGACCTCGGGTTCGGGTTCGGCTTTTTGTTCCGACTTTGTTTCGGCGGAAGCTTTCGACTTGGTCGGATTGAAGTTCTTGATAATAATCTCGTCGTTGTAATCCGACGAATCGTCATTGCCAGAAGTGTTCGTGGCCTCGATGGTGACGCTGCTTCCTGTGGTAATCTCAATGCGGTCAGCATTTTCCTTCACCTCTCGTTCGCTTTGGAACGCGGTGGCCAACAAAGCATACTGCTCTGGTGTCAGTCGGGCATTGGGGTTAGCGTCAACCTGATGTCCTTTCTTCGCCAGATATTCCACCATCGTTGGAATACCCACATTGAGCTCTTTTGCTGCTTTGTTTAGTCTTATGTTTTTCGGTTCTTCTGACATGCGATATTAGTTGGGTTTAAAGTTATTTGTTTAATGTTTGGCGTCTCGCGCATTGTTTGGCGTCTCGCGCACAGCGCTATACGTTGTCCGACTAATCCTCGAATTCGGCTTTGAGTACTTCGAGTACGTGGTCGATAGTTTCTTCCTCGAGGTCGGTGCGGTTCATGAGCTCTTCTTTAGGCAGCTGGAGCACGCTCTTGGCGGTGTCGCAACCAATCTTGATAAGCTCGTCGATGATCCACTGGTCGATTTCGTCGGCGAATTCTTTCAGGTCGACATCGTCCAGGTCTTCGTCGCTGTTGCGGTAGACTTCTATTTCATAACCGCACAACTTGCTGGCCAGCTTGATGTTGTGGCCGCCCTTACCGATTGCAAGTGACACTTCGGAGGGTTCCATATACACTTCGGCGGTCTTGTTTTCCTCGTTGATGACGATCTTGCTGATTTTTGCGGGGCTCAAGGCGCGCGTAATCATGAGGTCGGGACGGTTGGTATAGTTGATGATGTCGATATTCTCGTTGCGAAGCTCGCGGACGATGCCGTGAATACGGTTGCCTTTCACGCCGACGCAGCTTCCCACGGGGTCGATACGGTCATCATACGATTCGACGGCTACTTTTGCACGCTCGCCGGGGACGCGGACGATGTTGCGGATGGTAATCAATCCGTCATATATTTCGGGGACTTCGGCCTCGAGCAGGCGCTCCAGGAAGATGGGTGAGGTGCGAGAGAGGACGATGACGGGGGTGTTGTTCTTCAGCTCCACTTTCAGCACGATGGCGCGAACGGTGTCGCCCTTGCGGAAGTGGTCGGTGGGAATCTGCTCGCTCTTGGGGAGCACGAGCTCGATTTTTTCCTCGTCGAGCACGAGAACTTCCTTGTTCCAAGGCTGATACACCTCGCCGATGATGATTTCGCCCACGCGGTCTTTGTATTTCTGGAAGATGAGCGACTTCTCGTAATCCTGTATTTTGCCTACGAGGTTTTGGTGGATGGCCAGAATCTCGCGGCGGCCGAACTCGCTCATGGGCACGGGTTCAGAAAGGTCTTCACCGACCTCGAAGTCGGATTCGATCTTGATGGCTTCCGAGTATTCAATTTCACGCTTGTCGTCGGTCAGTTGGCCGTCTTCGACAATGCGGCGGTTGCGGTAGATTTCCAAGTCGCCCTTGTCGATGTTGACGATGATGTCGAAGTTGTCGTCCGAGCCATAGCGCTTGGCCAATGCAGTGCGGAACACCTCTTCGAGGATGTGCATCAACGTTTCGCGGTCAATGTTCTTGTAATCTTTGAATTCCGAAAAGGAATCAATAAGGTCTGACGTCTTCATATTTAGAATTTTATCACTATTTTTGCGGTTTTGATGTCGGCATGAGCAATCTGCAGCGGCTCGGCTTTCATGTTTTTGCGGCCAGGCAGTTTGAGAGTTATTTTTTCGTCGTCGGCATCGATGAGGGTGCCCTCAACGGTTTCGCCATCGAATGTGGTGACGGTGAGGTCCTGACCCACATTTTTGCGGTATTGGCGTTTCAGTTTCAGAGGCGAGTCAAGGCCAGCCGATGCCACATTGAGCTCAAAGTCTTCCTCGTCGCGGTTAAGGCTGTTTTCGATGGCACGGCTCAGCTCTATGCAGTCGTCAATGGTGATGCCGTTGTCGCCATCGATAGCCACATTGATGCGGTTGTCGGTCGAGATTTTCAGGTCGACGAGATACTTGTCGCTGCCATACAGCGTCTGGTCGATTACATTTAATACGTGCAGTTTGTCTATCATGGTCGTTATTCCAATAAAAGAGGGGAACTTGCGTCCCCCTACTCACAAAATCGGTTGCAAAAATACAAAGAATATTTTGATTTTCACCAACTTTATCTCATTATTCTTATCGGTGCATGCTTATTTTGTTGATTATTAATGGTATGACTATTGCGAAAAATATTTTCATTTTGTTGTTTTTTGCCCTTTAAAGCTACAAAACCAAAGCTTTTTTACATTTTTTTCAACCCACACAATTAATTATCCCTTTTTGCGTTTCTTCATTAAAATGCGACTGATTCTTCTTGAAAAAGCAACCATCGAAACTCAAAAATAACTGACAAAATGTCATGTCTGCAGCATTAGAGTTAGGTTAGACTTAAGTTAGAGTTAAGTTAGACTTAGGTTAGACTTGAATGGAGAACAAATTTCATGACAAAATGTCAGCTTTGAAGCACTCTTAACAGCAAAAATTAACATCAACCATCAACATTAAACCATACCTTTTGCCTTGAAACAATACCTCGACCTCCTGAATCACGTTCTCACCAACGGCATACAGAAAACTGACCGCACCGGAACAGGCACTCGCAGCGTATTCGGCTACCAGATGCGCTTCAACCTCGACGACGGCTTTCCGCTGCTCACCACCAAGAAACTACATCTGCGATCCATCATCTATGAACTGCTCTGGTTCCTTCGTGGCGACACCAATATAAAATATCTCCACGACCATAAGGTCTCTATTTGGGACGAATGGGCAGACGAAAATGGCGACCTTGGCCCCGTTTATGGCAGCCAATGGCGTTCATGGCCCGACGGTCGTGGCGGCACTATCGACCAGATTGCCAACCTCATCGACCAAATCAAGCACAATCCCGACAGCCGTCGCCTTATGGTGACGGCATGGAACCCGGCCGAGATTGAGGATATGGCTCTGCCTCCTTGCCATTGCCTCTTCCAGTTCTATGTTGCAAACGGGCGTATCAGCTGCCAGCTCTATCAGCGCTCGGCCGACATCTTCCTCGGTGTGCCGTTCAATATCGCTTCTTATGCGCTCCTCACCATGATGGTGGCGCAGGTTTGTGGCCTCCGTCCGGGCGACTTTGTGCACACTTTCGGCGATGCACACATCTACAATAACCATATCGAGCAATGCAACCTGCAGCTCTCTCGCGACCCGCGACCGCTGCCAACTATGCGCATCAATCCTGAAGTCAACGATATTTTTGGTTTCGACTTCGACGACTTCACACTCGAAAACTATAATCCTCATCCACATATTAAAGGCGAAGTATCTGTATGAAACGTCTCAATCCCAACAACTTCTGCATCATTATGGCTGGTGGCTTCGGCAGCCGTTTCTGGCCTTTATGCTCTGTCGACAAGCCCAAACAGTTTGTTGACCTTATGGGCACAGGAGAATCGCTCATACAGTCGACTTTCCGCCGATTCGAGAGCGTGTGCCCACGCGAGAACATCATTATTGTCACCACCAAGGTCCATGAGGCACAGGTTCGCCGTCAGATTCCCGACCTGCTTGACTATCAAGTTCTCTGCGAGCCTTTCCGTCGCAATACGGCTCCCTGCATCGCCTATGCGGCATCCATTGTCGCCACAATCAACCCCAATGCAAATATCATAGTCACGCCATCCGACCATGCGATTTTCGGTTCGGCAGAGTTCGAGCGCAACATTACCGACGCAATCCACATGGCCGACCAGCACGACTGGATTCTCACCCTCGGTGCCCGTCCCGTCAACCCTAACATCAAGTACGGCTATATCCAGCTGCGCGAGGCAAATGTCTCTGGTGTCGACTCCAAAATCCACAAGGCTATAACTTTCGTCGAGAAACCACCATACGAGATGGCTTGCAAGTTTATTGCCTCGGGCGAATTCCTTTGGAATACAGGTATTTTTGTGTGGCGACTGCCAGTCCTTATGGAAGCCTTCCGCAAGCATCTCCCACTCATAGCCGAATCATTCTTCGAGCTCTCACTCGACACACCATCCAAGAAACTCAAGGATGTCTACACACAGGCACAGACAATCTCGGTCGACTATGGTATTATCGAGAAGGCCGATAATGTCTATGTCCTTGAATCGGAGTTTGGGTGGTCGGATGTGGAGACATGGGATTCTCTCTATATGGCTAAACCCAAAGACCCTAGCGGCAACGCAATAGCTTCGGGCAACGTTATCACATACGATACCCACAACTGCATCATTCACCTCAATCCTGAGAAGTATGCAGTCATTCAAGGCCTTGAAGACTTTATTGTTGCTGCGGGACCCAACACGCTCCTCATCTGCCGCCGCGAGCAGCAAGACCAGCTGATTAAATTCAACTCCGACATAGAGCTCCTAAAAAGTCAGAAGAAGCAATAAATACTGCGCGACTCCAATTCTCCTTTGGTACGCCTCATTTGACGATAAGTTTCCGTATCATTGGGTTGATGCTTTCGGATGTGACACGCACAATGTAGGTACCAGCCGAGAGACCCTTAATGCCGATAGACTTCTCGCAGTTGTCATTACAATCGATATTTTCTCTCATCACTTCGGCTCCTTTCAAATCGAATATCTGAATGCGGACAATGCCGCTGATGCCAGCAACAGAGATGGTTATGGCTCCAGAGGCGGGGTTCGGATAAATCCTCAGATGCGAATTGGATGATATGCATTGTGGGTCGTCGATGCTGACACTATCCTCTATCAGTTGGAATTGAGCGACGATGGTGGTGTCGCTTGTCACGGTAATATCTCTTGGGTTTGTGTTGTTGCCGTCACTCCATTCGATGAAGTCATAACCATCGTAGGGTGTTGCTAAGAGTGTGGCGATGTCACCATAGTAGTAGGTTCCTCCACCAGTCACATGACCGAAATCAGGGTCGTTGGCAGAAACGGTAACCAAATACCTGTTGTTAAGGAAAGTGGCGGTATAGGTTAGAGATGTGTCGCCGTCACCACAGATGGTGCGGATGCGAACAATATAGCTGCTGCTCAAGGGAAGAGAGTTGAATGTGTGATTAGGAGATGCAACTATGGCTGTTGATAATAGATTGTTGGCAGTTGACAGTTGAACTTCCCAAGAACTTTCGTTTCCTACAGGAATCCATGAGAGGAGAAGACTATCAGCCGAAACCACACCTGTTACATCTCTGGGCAGCGGACAGCTGTTGAACTTGAGGTTGACATTGTCGACGGCAGCAGGTGCCTGATTGTAGATGTTGTTGTCGTTGTGCCATTGGAACAGCCAGATGTAAACGCCGGGAGTGTCTATGGTGAAAGTTCCCGAAGTGCTTTGCCAAAGGGTGTGTTGGCAGAGGTTGTTACCACCGTCGAGAGGAATCGACCGTTGGGAGTCGGCATTTGGTTGTTGACCAGGGATTATGATGGTTTGTGCGGGGACAAGGGTGGCGCGGAGGTAATCATTGGTACTTTCACCGTTGCATTTCCAGTCATAACTGTAGGCATATTCGCCAGCTGTGTCGAGGTTGAATGTCCGGGTGGCGAAGACTGTTGACGAGGAGCCGCTATAGTGGTTATTGCTGCCGTCGTCGGAGATGTAGAGAGAAGCTCCGGGATGGCCAGTAGCGTTGCCAATCATCCATCGGTTGTGCTCTGTGCCGTTGATGAGAGTCCATTGGCCATCGTAATTGTCGTCGAAAGTGTCACAGTAAGGAACTGTTATGGGTGTCGACGCCAATGTGGTGGCGACAATGTTGCCAGCTACAACAGAGTCGAAACAATCGGGATAGACATATATATGGTATATTGAGCCCGAATCGAGGCCCGTAATCGTATAGAATGAATCGGTGACAAGAATTGAGGTGGCAGTTCCTGTTCCGGGGATGAAATCGACTGTGTCATACTCAAGATACCAGAAGATATCCGCGCGGCTGGAGTCGCTCCAAGCGATGGTGAGACTATCGGTACCTGTGTTTACAACATGGACGTCTTCGGCAGGCGCACACGGCATCTCCTCAAGGATGATGTCGTCAATATAGGGTCGGTTTATGGGAGATTGGAAAGGTGCCTTGAAAGTAATGTGGCCGTGGGGGCCGCGGTAGCCGGCCATCCTCACCGTATGGTGCGAATAGTTGCCAAGAGATTCGATTCGGACGGTATCCATAGCAACGAAGGAATTGGTGTCGTTGGGGTCGCTCATCACACCTACCACTATGAATGAGTTATAGTAGAAATGGGCGGTTCGCAGCCAGAAAGAGACCTGAAGACCCCTCGCAGGATATAGGACGGAATCGGTGAGAGGCATAATGGCATATTGGTCGGAACACATAATGGGATAGTTAGCAGTGTGGAATCGCATGGCGTTGTGTCCGCTGTGGGCGTAGGTTGAGTCGTTGTGGACAAGGGGAGCACCACTATATTCGCCACCTACGCTGGTGTTGTGCCGCAGCCAGCAGATGGGCAGGGTATTCGTGCT
>CADBOG010000133.1 GCA_902796265.1 uncultured Bacteroidota bacterium | reverse complement strand
CTATCGCTTTGGTACCGCATATCGGAGTCGAACCGATGATCTACTGCGTGAGAGGCAGTTGTCCTGGACCACTAGACGAATGCGGCAGTCGATTTCATATTTGGATGAAAAAAGTGCTCTATTTTTCCCTTGAAATCGAGTGCAAAAGTACAAACATTTTTTGAATTGGAAGCATTTTGAATGAATTATTTTTCATTATTTTTATAAGATATTGGATATCAATTGTAATATTTAGCAAAACAGCATCGTCTTATATCCCAGAAAGGGGAAAAAGACGATGCTGTTTAAGAAGAAATATGAAAAATTGGGCGTTTTTTAAATGGTCAAATCACGATTGCAAAATGTGATTGATTCTCCATTATGACATATTATGGGTTGATACTCCATTATGCCATATTATGGAATACATTGACGACATCGTCATCTGCCTCCAAACGCTCAATAAGTCCGTTGACATCCTCCTGCTGCTCTGGGGTGAGTTCACGCATGGTAAGCGGTATACGCTCGAACTTGAAAGACTTGATCTCATATCCATGATCCTCGAGATACTTGGATATTGGACCGTAGTTCTTGAAGTCGGCATAAATCATAATCTCGTCTTCGTCGCGGAAAACCTCATCAATATCGCAGTCAATAAGTTCAAGCTCAAGCTCGTCCATATCGATGTCGTCGCGCCAAGCGACCACAAAGCTACACTTGCGTTCGAAGAGGAAATCGTTCATGCCCATGGTGCCCAACTCGCCTTTGCCACGAACAAAGGCTGCACGAATGTTGGCAACCGTGCGAGTGGGGTTGTCGGTAGCTGTCTCAACCACAAAAGCGGTGCCGTGAGGGCCCTTGCCGTCATAGACAACCTCTTTGTAGGCCGATTTGTCCTTCTCGGTGGCGCGCTTGATGGCGCGTTCTACGTTCTCCTTTGGCATCGACTCACTCTTGGCGGTCTGCATAAGGAGGCGAAGACGCAGGTTACTCGACGGATCTGGACCACCTGCAATGACTGCAAGTTCAATTTCTTTGCCAATCTTGGTAAAAGTGCGGGCCATGTGCCCCCAGCGTTTCAGCTTGCGTGCTTTACGGTATTCAAATGCTCTTCCCATTGTGAAAATTGAAAAATGAAAATTGAAAATTGAAAATTTTAATACCTACTTAAATAAGGCCACGGTTGCGTTTCAGAGGCTCTACGCTGGGCTGTTTGCCACGGAAGTCAACATACATCTTCATTGGGTCGATGGTGTTTCCGTGCGAGAGGAGGAAGCGGAACTTCTTGGCAAGTTCAGGATTGTAGAGGTCGCCGCTCTCGCGGAATGCCTCAAAAGCGTCAGCATCGAGAATGGCTGTCCATGTGTAGCTATAGTAGCCGGCACTGTATCCGCCACTGAAGATATGCTGGTAATATGTGCTCTTGTAGCGCGAGATTATCTCAGGAATGAGACCAATCTTTGCCATCGACTGGTCTTCAAAGTCGGGCAGAACAATCTTGGTAGGAGCTGTGATGCTATGGTAATCCATATCAAGCAGCGAGGCTGCGAGGAGTTCGGTATTGATGAAACCCTGACCGTATGTGGCGGCAGCCGAAATCTTTGCTATAAGGCTATCGGGGATGGCTTCGCCAGTCTTGTAGTGGCGAGCATACTCCTTCATGACCTGCGGATTACGGCACCAGTTCTCCATAACTTGTGACGGCATCTCGACAAAGTCGCGAGGCACATTGGTTCCACTTATAGAGCGGTAATGGCATTCGCTAAGAATACCGTGCAGACAGTGGCCAAACTCATGGAAGAGGGTCTCCGACTGGTCGAAATTGAGGAGTGAAGGTTTGTCGGCAGTAGGTTTGGTAAAGTTGCACACCATCTGGATGATAGGTATCACGTTGTTGCCATCCTTGTCGACATACTGCTCACGGAAATTGGTCATCCAAGCACCGCTGCGTTTGCTCTCGCGGGGGAAGAAGTCCATATAGAGGATAGCAATCACCTTGTCACCATCCATAACCTCATAGGAGATGGCCTCGGGGTGATATTTGGGCAATGTGTCGTTTTGGCGGAAAGTGATGCCATAGAGCTTGTTGGCAACAGTGAAAGCACCCTCGCGAACATTATCGAGCGAGAAGTATGGGCGGATGATGTCTTCGTCGAGAGCATAGCGCTCGGCACGGAGTTTCTCGCAGTAGTAGCGCCAATCCCACGGCTGGAGTTTCTCGCCAGGGGCATCCTTCTGAAGCATCTTCTGATACTCGTCACGCTCCTGTTTTGCCTTCTTGAGTGCAGGAGTCCAGAGGTCCATAAGGCACTTGTAGACAGCCTCGGGGGTCTTTGCCAGACAGTCGTCGAGAGTATAAGCAGCATGGCTTTCGAAACCAAGAATCTGAGCACGCTCAAGACGCAGATTGACGATGCTGTCAATCAAGACACTGTTATCGTATTTGCCTGAAGTGCAGCGAGTGGAGTAGGCATCCCACATCTGTTTGCGGAGCTCACGGTCGTTGCAGGACTGCATGAAGGGCTCCCATGAAGGCATGTGGAGAGTGAAACGAGCCTTACCGTCAGTACCGGCTTCGAAAGCAGCGGCAAGCTGGTCGTCGGTGAGACCGATAGAGCGAGCCTTGTCGGCATCGAGGTCGAGGGTATAGGCATTGGTGGCAGCAAGGACGTTGTTTCCAAAACGGAGTGTAAGGGAAGCCAGGAGGCTATTGATTTCGCGGAAACGGGCTTGCTTCTCGGCAGGAACATTGGCACCATTGCGGACAAAGTTCTTGTAAGTCTCCTCGGTGAGACGCAACTGTTCTCCCTGAAGACCCAGCTGCTCGCGTTGGTCATAGACAGCCTTGACACGGGCAAAGAGTTTGTCGTTGAGCATTATATCGTCGCCATGAGCAGAGACCTTGGGAGTCACCTCCTCAGCGATAGCTTCCATCTTTTCAGAGTTAATGCACTCGGCAAGATTGAAGAAAACAGCGGAAACCTCGTTAAGGAGTTCTCCACTATACTCTAAAGCCTCGATAGTATTCTCGAAGGAGGGTGCCTCCGTATTGTTGACGATAGCATCGATTTCGGCCTTCTGTTGCTTCATGCCCTCATCAAAAGCCGGGAGGTAGTGTTCAGGCTTGATTTTCTCAAAATCTGGAATATTATAGGGTGTATTCCATTCACCCAGGAAAGGGTTATCCATTTGTTTGTTGTTTGTACATGCCGTTGCCAGAAGGAGTGAGGCGCAGGCCACTGTTAGTAGTGATTTTTTCATAAAAGAGCGTATAATTGCTTAATCATTAATATTTTCCAAAACTTTAATCACCTGCTCGAAAGTAGCAGCAGAGAGCTTCTTGGCAAGAATCTTCTTTTCACGGTCGAGAAGATAGATTTGGGGGGTCGTGATGACATCATATACTTCATGCCAATCGATGTTTGCCTCACCACCGTCGAGGTTAATCCAATCCAGATGGTGCTGGCGGATGAATTCATACCACTTTGGACGAGTATGTTCGTCAGGTTCGCTCAGGATTGCGAAGGCTGCTATATCACAGCGGTCACGATATTGGGCATATTTCTGGTAGAGTTCGGGAATCATCGTCTTGCAATGTCCGCAGGTTGGCGACCAGAAGATGAGAAGTGTGTATTTATTTGGCAACGCATGCATGCTGTGAAAGGTGCCACTGGAGTCCTTCAGTATAAGTTCCGGTGCAACCTTGCCTATCAGCAGTCGGTCCCATGTGGTGGCACGCTTAACATTCTCATCAATTGTGGTAGGCGACATCCAATCACAAAGGCCTGGTTCTATGTATCTCTGCACCAGGTGGACATAAACAGCATCATAGCTCATCACATTGCTTTGCAGGTATTTCTCGGCAATGGTATGAACCAGATAGCGGAAATTCTCCTTTGATGGTTTGGAGCGATCTATCAGCTTGTCAACATATTCAATGATTGTCTCCGGTGGAGCGTTGCGTAAACCCTGGTCGAGATAGTTTTCCAGTCGCTTGTGGAAAATCATGTCCGGTGTACGTATTAAGGCATCGTCTTCCAAACGGCTGTTGTCGAAGTAATGCTCCATGAAATATTGCCAACGCTGACGGTCGGTAAGCTTGTTGCCATCAGCATCAGTCGTTGGTACCTCAGGGTCACGTGTGGCATTCATAAGCAAGGCAAGCATGCTGTTGGGATTCTTCTCGATAATGGATTCCTTTATGCTGTCCATTTTCAACTGCATGGTGCGCTTATAAAGCTGGAATGCAGCGCTATCAGTACTAACTGCTTGTGCAGAATCAATAGATTTGTAGAATTGTCGGTTGATTTGGTGATAGCGGAAAAGCAATTCATTCTCCTTTGAACCCTTCACACGCATGTGAGTCTGCCAGCCCGGTTCTTCGGTGACAAAATCGAAGTTAAGCTTTTCTTCGGCATAGACTGCGAATTCAACATAATTGCCTGAAGGAGAGCAGAAGAAATAGAGACCAGGCTTGAGGGTACGGTCTTTTTTCTCGAAGATAAAATACCCTTTAGGTGTCAGTCGTGCAGTGTCGAATGCGTAGGTTCCTCCGGCGTAATAATTGCCAAGATACATCACCGTATCCTTACAATCGAAGATGCAGAGTGTGAATTTGTAGCCTTTGTATGGCTCTTTTTTCTTGGCTAATGCGCTTGAGTTCAGAAGCAGCATAGCCATCAACAAAAGTGATAATGTTTTAAGGTGTTTCATACAGCAATTATTTAGAAACCGAATCAGATTATTGAACAATCAATATTCATACATACAGTTTCTTATATAGTGTCACTCTTGAGGCAAAATAGTTGACGAATTATCATTTTTTATACACTCGATGAGAAAGCTTACTGGGCGAAAACCATCATTGCAGCTTATCATTGCGCTATAAGGATTACGCATCCAACCGTCGTAAAAATTGCCTTCCCCTCGACTGAGAGCTTCAACGAAGGGTCGCATAGATTCCCACGCACTATCGCACATGCCTTCAGGTATTCTGCCAGAGTGGGAAATCCACTGTTGCCCTTCCACAACATCACATGTGTGCTGGATTGGATTCTCGTATTGAGCCTGAAGATCTGTGTAGTCAGCCTTGCGGATAGCAGTTATTTTTACGTCGAACATAAACAAATTATTAATTCATTCGGCTCTCGACGACAGACCAATCAACATATTGCCAGAGAGCTGAGAGATAATCGGCACGGCGGTTTTGGAAGTCAAGATAATAGGCATGTTCCCATACATCGAAAGTGAGGAGCGGATTGAGACCGTCGGTAACAGGATTTTCAGCATTTTTCTGCTGTGTGATAACAAGTTTGCCATTGGCATCGATGCTCAACCAAACCCAACCGCTACCAAAGAGTGTCGCACCCTTCTGCTCGAACTCTTTCTTGAAAGACTCGACCGAACCAAAGGCGTCACTGATAAGCTTATTCATTTTGTCGCTCATTGGCTTAGCGGATGTTGAGAACTGTTCAAAATACATAGTATGATTCAGCACCTGACCAGCATTGTTGAAGATAGCACCTTGTGATTTGCGGACAACATCAGCAAGGCTCAATCCTTCCAATCCACTTCCGGGAAGCAGCTTGTTGAGGTTGTCGACGTATGCCTTGAGATGCTTGCCGTGATGGAAAGAAAGAGTGTTTGCACTTATTGCATTGTCCAACGATGCATACCCGAGTTCGGGCATAATAAAAAGACCATTAACAGGATTAATAACTTTCATGATTATGTTGATTAAGATTAAGATTATTATTTATTGATAATTAAGGAACTTGATACTTGAAACTTGTGCCGAAGGCTGCGAGCACCTATGAATAAATTAAATGAAGCGAGTCAAACCTGAAACCTGAAACTTAAAACTTAAAACTTGAAACATTACTTAGATTTAGGTTTTGGTGTTGGAAGCGAATCTGCGACAGCCTTTACAAGTGAGGATAGATAAGTATGGTCATCTACATCTTCGATATAGAAATAAGGCTTAGCCCCATCGTAAGGTGGTCGCATTGAAAGAAGACGAAGAAGAGGACGTAACGAATCAAGAGGCTTTAGATATAAACCATTGTCACTAATAAGGCCAACGACTTTAGCGTTGCAGTAGAGAGTATAGTCACCGAACATCTTTCGTGCTGACACCTCCCCTGCCCCACTACACTGGTCAATAATATATTGAACGAAATCAGGATTACTAGCCATTGCTTAATACGTTACGTGATTTTCAATTAAACTGTGTAATAAACGCCACAATATAAATATTATTGTATCATTAATAAAAAAAAGAATACCTCAATCACGACAAGGCAAAAAAAAGAGCACCCCGTTCTGGGATGCTCTCTATAAAAGATTGGCGGCGACCTACTTTTCCACAGGAGTCCCGAAAGTCGAGCGCAGAGCCATGCTTGCATGAGCTATGCCGAGATGAAGGGACGTAG
>CADBOG010000132.1 GCA_902796265.1 uncultured Bacteroidota bacterium | reverse complement strand
TGAGCAGACCCGACGTGCTGTGCAGCAGTTGATTGGGGCTAAGGAGAGTAACGAAATTGTCTTCACACGTGGCACCACCGAGAGCATCAACCTGGTTGCCGCCACCTTCGGTGAGCGTTTTCTGAACGAAGGTGACGAGGTTATTGTGTCGGGCATGGAACACCACAGCAACATAGTTCCCTGGCAGTTGGCATGCGGACGAAAGGGTGCTCACCTCTGCGTTATCCCCTTCAGCGATGAGGGGGTATTGGACTTAAACACATACCGTTCGCTCTTCACCGAGCATACACGCATAGTAGCGGTGAACCATGTGAGCAACACTCTTGGCACCATTAATCCTGTTAAAGAGATTGTTGAAATAGCCCACAGTCATAATGTCCCCGTACTCATTGACGGAGCACAAGCCATTTCGCACATGGCTGTCAATGTCCAAGAGATTGGATGCGACTTCTACTGTTTCTCGGGTCACAAGATGTACGCTCCTATGGGGGTGGGTGTGATGTACGGCCGTGCAGAGATGCTTGAAGAGTTGCCTCCCTATCAAGGCGGTGGCGAAATGATTAAGGATGTGACTTTTGAAAGGACAACTTACAACGAGCTGCCATTCAAGTTTGAGGCAGGCACACCATCCGTGGGCGACGTGCTGGGACTTAAGGCCGCCATACAGTTTATGGAAACTGTAGGCATAGAGAACATTGCACATCATGAGAAAGAGCTTACTGACTATGCTACCGAGCATCTGAAAGAGATTGATGGTCTCCGCATCTTTGGCAATGCCCCTCACAAGACATCGGTAATCTCGTTCCTGATAGGCAACACCCATCCATACGATGTGGGAACACTGCTCGACAAACTGGGCATTGCTGTCCGCACGGGTCACCACTGCACTCAACCCATCATGGACAGATACGGGATTCCTGGAACGGTGAGAGCCTCTTTTGCAGTATATAACACCAAAGAGGAGATAGACATTTTTGTCAAGGCACTGAGGAGAATAGCACCGATGCTGATGTAATGAATTGCATCTGTCATCGCTTGCAATAATAACTGTAACTCAGATACCATCGTCTGCAATAATAATTCGAAATCACTATCTAAAGACTAAAAGACATTGCTGAAAAGTTTACACATAGAAAATTACGCTCTCATTCAACAGAGCGACATCTGTTTCGATGGAGGATTTGTGGCCATCACTGGAGAAACAGGTGCTGGTAAGAGTATCATGCTCGGTGCACTGGCTCTGCTGCTCGGTGGACGAGCTGATAGCCACACTCTTTTCAACCAAGAACACAAATGTATTGTTGAGGCTATATTCGAGACAAAAGGTCTTGCTTTGAAGAGACTCTTCGAGGCAGAAGATGTCGATTACGGAGAGGACGGCACTGTCATCATACGCCGCGAAATACTTCCCTCTGGCAAATCTCGAGCCTTCGTGAACGACACGCCCGTGGGGCTTGCCTTCCTCAAAGAATTGGGGTTGCGACTGATAGACATTCACTCACAACATGCAAACCTTCTGCTTGGCGACAGCGGATTCCAAACATCACTGTTGGATATCATGGCTGACGACTCGAAAGAACTTGCCGACTATCAAGGCTGTTACAATACATACACCCAGCTTAAAAAAGAGCTTGAGCAACTGACAGCCGAAGAGCAGCAGAACCGCAAAGACTACGACTACAACAAATTCCTCTATGACGAACTGGAAGCCGCCAACCTCAGCGACGGTGAACAAGAAGAATTAGAACAGGAATCGGCACTTCTGGCAAATGCAGAAGGCATCAAGGAAACTCTTTCGCAGGTGGTTGCCATCAGCGACGGCGAAGAGGACTCTGCTCTCTCACGACTGAACAGCTGCAAGTCGCTGCTCTCGAAACTGACACATATCACAAGCGATTTCCAAAGTCTCTACGACCGGCTGGACTCCACTCTTATCGAACTGCGAGACATCGTTTCGACTCTTGATAGTGCCAACGAGGCTACTGTTTATTCTCCAGAACGCCAACAGGAGGTCGATGACCGCCTGGCACTCATATACAAGTTGCAAAAGAAACATGGAGTAGATAGCATTGCCGAACTTCTAGCCATTCAAAACCAGCTCAGCGAACGACTAGCGGCTATTGACGGCAACGATGAACGCATTCATCAGGTGATGGAAGCCGTAGATAAGGCTTATAAGGAACTGCAAAAAAGAGGCGAATCACTCACGGCATGCAGGATGCGTGGTGGAGAGATGCTTCAAGAGCAAATCAAGCCTCTCCTTGCTGAACTTGGAATGCCCAATGGTAATCTGAAAGTTGTCATCAAACCTTCTGACAACTATAGTCGCATGGGATGTGACCACATCGCAATCCTCTTCAACGCCAACAAAGGTGGGGAGCTGCGCGAGATAGCAAAAGTGGCATCAGGCGGCGAAATGTCGCGTCTGATGTTAGCCATCAAGTCACTTACAGCACGTGCAGGCCTGCTACCCACCATCATATTCGACGAGATTGACACTGGCATCTCGGGTGACATATCACTACGAGTGGGTCAAATTATGAAAAGGATGACAGGAGAAGAAGGAATAGGAAATGCCGGCATGCAGGTCATTGCAATAACTCATCTTCCTCAGATTGCAGCACGTGCCAAACAGCACTATAAAGTGTACAAAGACGAGCAGGAGGGTAGAACGACATCCAACATCCGTCTCCTCGCTAACGACGAACGCCGCTACGAGCTGGCAGTCATGCTTTCATCCAACCCACCTTCCGAAGCTGCATTGCAGACGGCAGATGAGCTTATGAGAATAGATAATTGATGACCAGATTAATGATAGGTTATATGCGGATAAGGGGATTGTGCAAAAGGGGTATGATATGCTATATCATTTGCTTCTTTACAGCGATGAGTGCCAACGCACAATTATTAGATGATGAGAATGACTGGAAAGCCCCAAAACCCAAAAGCCCTAAAACCGAAAAGTCACAAAAACAAAATACAACATATACGACACTCCCCTTACGATTGCCCCTCGCTATGTCGGGCGATTTTGCAGAGATACGTCCAAACCATTTCCACTCAGGCTTAGACATCCGTACTGAAGGCGAAGAGGGAAAACCAATATACGCTCCTAATGATGGCTATGTTAGCAGAATAAACATCTCTGCATGGGGTGGAGGCAAAGTGCTTTACATCACCCATCCCGACGGATACCGCACAGTATACATGCACCTCAGCGCTTTTTGCGGCAAGATAGGAGAGTTTGTTAACGACTACCAGTACAGCCACCAATGCTATGCTTTCGATACTGAGTTGCCACGCGACTCTATAAAGGTCAAGAAAGGCGACCTGGTGGCTCTAAGCGGCAACAGCGGAGGTTCGATGGGTCCTCACCTCCACTACGAGATACGCATTGCCGAGAATGACCAGACTATCAACCCCCTACACTTCGGCCTCCCCTACTCTGACCCTATTGCGCCTACAATTGCAGGCATTAAGATATATCCTGCATCGAACAGCACCACCATCAATGGCCGAGATCGTGAACTGAAAGTATATCCAAAGACTCAGTCATCGAAAAACAAGGGCACTAAAAGCAACAGCAAAAATGACACCATTGCTGTCGCTGGCCGCTTCTATACTGGAATCTACACATACGACCAAATGGAGCGTGGCTCGTTGAGCAAGAACGGAGTGGAACGCATCGAGCTCTATGTAGACGACACTCTTTTTCAAAGCTACAGCGTTACCAGCTTTCTCTTCGAGGAGACACGTGCCATTAACGCACTTATCGACTACCGCGAATACCAACGCAGTCGCGAATACTATATCCTCAGCCGACGGTTGCGTGGTGACCCGACAAACTTCAACAGCGTCAGCCGCAACTACGGCTACCTACAATTTGATGACGGCAAAGTGCATAGACTTCAATACCGTGTATACGACTACAAAGGCAACCGCAGCAACAAGTCATTCTATGTCAGAGGCATAGCTGTAGATAAACAATCCAACACCCCCAAGAAAACAAAATCAGATAACTTGACAATCCAACAATCCGAAAATCTGGCAATCACATACTACAAACCTTTTCATCTTGTCCGTGAGGGCTTTGCCATCAGTGTCGATGCCAACAATCTCTACGAGAATGACCAGATGGCATACCACACCTCTGCCGACCCTTGTGGCATCACTCAACAGCATCACATAAGCCCTATCCGCAACCCTCTTCCTCCTCACGACCGCATACGCATCAATCTGACAATACCAGACGAAGTGCCTTCGTCACTCCGTTCAAAACTCGTTGTGGTTTGTGTCAACGGTAAGAAAGTGTCCGCCTGCCCATCAAGCAAACAATCTAACAACCAAACCATATCAGCAACCTCACGCACATGGGGTGCATTCGCCCTAAGACTCGACACCTTGCCACCCACTATACAGCCATCGGGATTCACCGATAACAAAACCATCAGAGGAAATAAGCTTACCGTTGTTATTGGCGACAACCTTTCGGGCGTGGAACACTACAGCTGCACTGTTAACGGAGAGTGGCATGTGGTAGAACATGACGGTAAGAGTTCCTCTCTCATACTTGACACCAAGCATCTGAAGAAAGGCAAGAACACCATTTGCTTTACCCTCACAGATGCTGTTGGCAACAAAACAACAAAGACCTTCGAAGTGTTTCGCTAATTAAAATACCTCTCACTTGATTTATCTAATCGGATATAGCTACAGCGGCAAAAGTACCCTCGGCCGCCAACTTGCATCCCTTCTCGGATACGAGTTTTTCGATACTGACCGTGCTATCGAGGAGAAATATCGCACCACCATACCCATCCTCTTCAACCGCTATGGGGAGAGGGCTTTCCGCATTATCGAGCGAAAGGTGCTCTTCTCTACTGAGAATATGCAGAAGACGGTCGTTGCCACAGGCGGCGGCACAGCTTGCAGCGACGAGAACATAGATTTCATGCTTGCTCACGGCACAGTTGTACAGCTACAGATGTCTGTCGACGACATCATGAAACGCCATGAGAGTTCACACAAGGTGCGGCCGCTGCTGCTGGGGATGAGCGAGGATGAGCGACGTGCATTTGTAGAACAACATCTTGCAAAACGCCTTCCCTATTACCAAAAAGCGCATATCACTATTCCCGCCTTGAGTGCAACTGCTGAGAAGCTTGCGGAAATACTGCATCAAAAATAGTCAGCCGATTAGCTGATAAGACCACAATAAGTCTATTCTAAGATTATTCTATACTTGTTTCGGTTTTGGATTTGCCAGCCAAAAGGCCACAGGCAGCCATGATGTCCTCACCCCGTGAAGCACGAATGGTGCAGATGATACCGTGATTGTTGAGGTAGTTGCAGAAGTTGTCTATGGTGATGTCGGAACTGGTGCGGAAAGGCATGTCTGGCGAGGTGTGGAAACGTATGAGATTTACGCGGCAAGGAAGTCCTCGCAAAAGGCTTGTGAGAGCTGCGGCATGCCGTATATCGTCATTCTGGCCACGGAACATGATATACTCGAAAGATATGCGTCGCTGTCCATGCCAATCATACTGACGAAGAAGCTTAATGACATCTGTGATGGGATATGCACGTTCGACAGGCATTATCTCTTCGCGTTCTTCGGGGAAAGGATTGTGTAGGCTTACAGCCACATGGCAACGCATCTCGTCGAGGAGGCGACGGAGGGTAGGAATAATTCCAACTGTGCTGACGGTGATGCGTTGGGGACTCCAACCCAAGCCCCAGTCGGCAGTAAGCACTTCGACACTCTGCTTGACAGCCTCGTAATTGTCCATCGGTTCCCCCATGCCCATGTAGACAACATTGGTAATTGTTTGAATGCCCGACTGTTTTACATCTTGGGCAGGCGACACTTGCGCATCAACCTCGAAGAGCTGGTTGAGAATATCGGCAGCTGTGAGAGAGCCATGAAAACCCTGTTTGCCTGTGACGCAGAAACGGCACCCCATCTTGCATCCACGCTGGCAAGAGATGCAGAGAGTGGCACGGTCGGATGTGGGAATGAAGACTGACTCTACAAATTGGGTATTGTCCGATAGCGATTGTGTATTATTCGACGATTCGCTACCGCAAGAGAAGAGATACTTTTTGGTGCCGTCGACAGATGTCTGGCAGTCAATGGGAGCTGTACGTCCGACAGTGGCAATCTCATTAAGGCGAGCGCGAATCTTGAGAGAGAGATTGGTCATCGAGTCAAAGTCGTTGACACGCTTCTTGTACATCCAGTCGCACAACTGACGAGCTGTGAATTTCGGGAATCCCTCATCAAGGCAGAGAACCTGCAACTGTTCCAATGTCTGTCCAAATAGCACCATCTATTAGTTTCGTATTAATGTTTAAAATACCACCTCTATATGTAGAAAGTTCCTTTAGTGGTCATCTCTGCCTACTACCAGTTGGTTGTAGTCGGCATGCCTTCATCGACCGATTCTTCGAGGATTTCTTGCTGATAGACGCTTTCGTCCCAGATGAAGTCCTCTTCGGGGAGGTTGGGTCTGGTGAAGTCGCCACGATAGAAATTCAACACGCGGTCGTCGTAGACGGAGCGCATATAGTGTCCAAAGATAGGCAATGCCTGACGGGCACCCTGACCATATTCCATGCTGCGGAAGTGGATGGAGCGAAGCTCGCCACCCGTCCAGACGACAGTAGTGAGCTTGGGTGTGATGCCGACAAACCAGCAGTCGGAGTTGTTCTGAGTGGTACCGGTCTTGCCTGCCATGGGATATGCAAGCTTGAACTGCGAACCACGGAGACGCGCACCAGTACCGCTGTCGACGACACCCTTCATCATCTGTATCATCATCCAGGCTATGCGAGGGCTTATGGCTTCGCGACGCTCGGGAGTGAAGGTTTCAAGCACCTTACCCTTGTTGTCCTCGATGCGTGTTATGAAGATGGGCTGTACATACTCGCCCTGATTAGCGAAGGTCGACATGGCGCCAGTCATCTCGTAAACGGTAATTTCAGCAGCACCCACAGAGATAGCAGGCACAGGGTCGATAGGGCTTGTGACTCCCATCTTGCGAGCAATATTGATAACCATATTAGGGCCATTGGCGCCACCTGCCTTCATCAGGTAAGCGGAGACCCAGTTGATGGAGTTTGCCAAAGCCCACTTAAGGGTAACCATCTCGCCCTCACGCTGATGACTGGAGTTGCGGGGGCACCAGTCGCCTATGCAAACCTCAGCGTTGGGGACAAGAGTGTAAGGATTCATATCGAGGTCCTGAAGAGCCATAGTGTAGACGAAAGGCTTGAAAGTGGAACCCACCTGACGGCGACTCTGCATGACATTGTCGTACTTGAAATAGCGGTAGTTGATGCCACCGACATAAGCCTTCACATGACCGGTGCCAGTCTCAACTGACATAAGACCAGCATTGAGGAACTTCTTTACATACAGCAGCGAATCCCAGGGAGTCATCACGGTATCGATGGGGCCGTTCCAAGAGAAGACACGCATATCGACCTTCTGCTCCTTGAAGAACTTCTTGATTTCATTCTCCGAGGCGCCATCCTGTTTCATTTGGTAGTAGCGGTCAGAAGCTTTCATGGCCTGGGTCATGAAGCGCTCTTCCTGCTCAGCAGTAAGCTTGTTGAAGGGGTCGCCACCACGACGCTGCAGTTCCTTAAAGAATGCCGGTTGGATAACCTCTTTCATGTGTTTCTCTACGGCCTGCTCGGCATGGAGCTGTAGACGGGAGTCGATGGTGGTGTAGATGCGGAGGCCGTCTTTATGGACATCGTAATAGGTGCCGTCGCTCTTCTTGTGGCTTCCGCACCAATCTTTCATATAGTTGCGTATGTATTCGCGCAGATAGGGAGCAAGACCGTCGTTGTGGCTGATAGGACGGTAATGGTCCATATTGATAGGCTTCTCTTTCAGTTTCTCGAACTCTTCGTCGCTGAGATATTTCTCGCCTGTTGCCGGGTCTTCGTAGCTGTTCATCTGACCGAGTACCACGTTGCGGCGACGGAGAGCGTTGTCGGGATGAAGCACAGGACTATAGCTTGTGGGAGCCTTGAGAAGACCCACAAGCACAGCAGCCTCGTCGACATTAAGCTCAGAAGGAGCCTTGTCGAAGAAAGTATGCGAGGCTGTCTCGATGCCATAGGCATTGCTGCCGAAATCGACAGTATTCAGATACATCGCCAGGATTTCCTCTTTAGAGTAGTTATGCTCAAGTTTGACAGCGACGACCCACTCCTTGAACTTGGAATGAATAAGGCCCAGCTTCGACTTGCGTTCACGCGGGAAGAGGTTCTTGGCCAACTGTTGGGTGATGGTGCTGCCGCCGCCGCTGCTGCTATGTCGACCAACCAAAGTCTTGAAGAAAACGCGCATCAAGCTGCGGGCATCGATACCGGCATGCTGGTAGAAACGCACATCCTCTGTGGCGACCAACGCATGGATGAGGTTCATATTGCGTCCATTGTCGGTTATCTCACTATAGGTAAGGCTGGAACGGTTCTCGATGCCGATTAAACCTATTATCTGCCCATCTTCCGACCATACCTCGGTGGCGAGATTGGAGCGGGGATTCTCTAGTTCCTCGAAAGAGGGCATGAATCCCAACCATCCCAAAGAGAGCATGGTGAAGAATATGGTCAGAAAGAGCCAGAAGGCGACGAAGGATATCCACACTATGCGGATGCCCTTCTTGGCATTCCCCTTCTTGGGACTTTTCTTGCTGTTTTTCTTATATTGAGCCACGATAAATGTATAATGTTAGATGTTAGAAATTTGATATTACTGCGGTTATTGACGCAAGATGACAAAAGAGACATCCCTTATGCCAGTAAGGACGGTGTCGCGCATTGCGTGTGAGACGACGAACTGATAGGAACCCCGTTGAGGGAATTTGAAGAAGCAGAAAGGGTAGCGACCATCGATATAACGCCCACTCTCACGACCGAGCCAACGACCATCTTTCTCTGCGAGAATGAATTGGAGATTGGTGTCGACCGCCACAGCGCCATCGGGGTAGATAGTCTTGATGTTGAAGTAGACATTAGAATAGGGATAGTCGTCGCAGTTGCGAATGTCGAAGCAGCAGAGGTAGGTGCTTGATGTGTCGTCGGCATCGTAGTTGAATACCAGTTTATTGCTGGCTTCCCAACCCTCTTCGTCGATACGATGACTTTCGTCGTATACAACATTGCGGTCGCATGCCACGAGCGTCAATACCAATAATAGCGGCTGTATTATTTTAAGGAATTTGAGCATCACTTAATTGCGTTTTTCGTTATTGTCACGCGGAGGGCGCTGCCTGTTGTTACCACGAGGGCCTCTCTGCCTATTGTCTCTGTTATCTCTGTTATTGTTGTCCCTTGGTTCTCTATTTTCTCTTGGTTCTCTGTTTTCTCTATTTTCTCTTGGTTCTCTATTGTCAGGTCGACGCTGCTCTCCATTTTCGGCCCTTCTCTCTCCGTTTCCATTAGTAGGACGAGCAGGCTTGCCTCTGCGGTCGCCATTATCCATCCTACGGTCGCCGTTCTCCATCCTACGTTTACCATTCTCCATTCTTCTTTCTCCATTCTCAGCCCTGCGTTTTCCATTCTCTGCCTTACGCTCTTCGTTCTCCTGTTTTGGTGTACCACCTTCGTCGGCAAGGAGCTGGATTTCACGCTCGAATTCAGCGGCACTCGATTCCTGTGCCAGAGCTGCCGTCGACATCAGTTCAACCACATAATCTTCAAGCTGCTCGGGATATTCCTGGTTGCGGTTCATCTCTATAATCTTCTTCACGTCGTCGGCCTTGAGGGCATAGAGGTCGTTTTGACCCTCGTAGGCATACCACATGATGCCACGGAAGACGTCGGTCTTCTTGTACATCGCCAAGCCTTTCTTGAAGCGTATAGGTATATTGGCAGGAGGAAAGTCCTTGAGGGCATCGACATAGACAGGATATTCGAAATTGAGGCAGCATTTAAGCTTGCCGCATTGACCTGCTAGCTTTTGGGGGTTGGGCAATATCTGCTGAGCCTTGGCAACGCCTGTGGTCACCGACTTGAAGTTGGTGAGCCATGTGCTGCAGCATAGCTCACGGCCGCATGTGCCGAGACCGCCAACCTTACCGGCTTCCTGGCGCACACCTATCTGCTTCATCTCGATACGCACATGGAACTGTTCGGCAAGAATCTTAATAAGGTTGCGGAAGTCGACACGGTCGTCGGCAGTATAGTAGAAGATGGCCTTCGAGTGGTCGCCCTGAAATTCAACGTCGTTGACTTTCATCGAGAGTCCTTGCTCTTCGGCTATCATGCGGGTCTTCTTCAAGGTCAGCTCCTCGTCGCGTATTGCTGTTGTCCAACGTTCTATGTCGCTGGCTTTAGCACGGCGGAAAAGTTTCTTGATGTTCTCCGAATCGGGGTTGATTTTCTTCTTCATCATCTGAATGCGGCACACCTCGCCCGTAAGACTCACGATGCCCACATCATGACCAGGAATACCCTCGACGGCCACCACATCACCGTCGCTGACATCGATGCCGTCGGGAAGGCGGAAGAATTCCTTACGGTTGTTCTTGAATCGAACCTCAACACAGCTGAAGGGCTTTTCCATCGGCTGACGGATGTCCTTCATCCAATTGCAAGAACCCACTTTGCAGCAGCTGCGAAGCTCCATCTCCGAGACAGGAACGTAAGCTTGGGGGCAGCGGTTGCAGCCACGTGAGAGATAGATAGACTCCTTGTATTCGACTTTCGGCAACACGGGGTCAGGTTCAAGGTATGGGTCCATTGCGCTCTCGTTGGCAGCAAAATCAGTAGGAACCTCTTCGTCTTCTTGACGGTAATTGCGGTTCTTGCCCTCCTCACGCTCTTTCTTGCGACTCTGGATGAATTGCTCAATTTCCTCTGCCGTCGCCACATTCTCGTCAGCGATGTCTGGAACATTGATTTCTGCGATGTCGCCCTGCACATTCTTTTCCTCGGGACGATTGTTCTCTTTGGGCGACCGCTTCTGGTTGTTGTTATCTATGTTTTTGTTTTTCTTGTTATTATCCACTTGAAAATGATGATATTTAAGAGTTATATATGGTAGTTGTGAAACTGTTATCTTTTCTTCAACGCTTTGCTAATACGGAACGAGAGTTCCATGAATAGCATCTTGGCGTGGGCATTGCGCTCGACAGCGAATATTGCCTGGTCGAAAGCATCATTTAGGCGTTCTATGTTGTTCACGGTAATCATGGTTGGGAAGGAGGCGTTGAACTTAGCGTCACCGAAGTCGATATTGAGGGGAAGTCCGGCATTGTTGCGTAAAAAGCATTGGCGTAGAGCATCCTGTGCGTAATAGAGGAACTGTTTCTGCTGCTCGCGAGTACGGGCGTGCATCCCATCAACCCATTGCGAGAGAGTATACATATTGAGTTTGAAGAGCTGGCGCATCCAGGTGACATAGAGCTGGGGGAAGTCCTCGCCAATGAAGCGGCTTGCGCCTTTCCATTCAGGAACCCTCACCAGCTGGGTGCGGGAGATGATGGTGCTGAGCATACGCTCGCTGTTTTCCACAACCAGGAGGATGAGAGTCTGAGGATTAGGTTCCTCAAGGGTCTTGAGAATCTTGTTGGCCATAGTGCCGTTCATCTTCTCGGCCATCCAGATGACCACCATCTTGTAGAAGCCTTCGTAGGAGGTAAGCGAGAGGGCATGAACCATATCGCTGGCATCACCGTCGCGTATTATGGCCTGTTTTTTCTCAATATCCAGATGCTGGTACCATTGCTCGACAGAGCCCAGCTGCTTGTGCTGGAGGAGGAATTCGCGGAACTCGCTCTGAAAGTCGAGCGAAGAGATGTTCGTCGAGCTCTTCGTCTTGTCGTTTGATGCATTGGGGAAATAGAGATGGAGGTCGGGATGAGACAGCTGTTGGAATTTCTTGCAGGAAGGGCACTCGCCACAAGAGTCAGCACGGAGAGGACCACCTTCGTAGTGTTGACGGTTGGTGCAACTGAGATACTGGGCATAAGCAATAGCCAATGCCAACGACCCTGAAGTGGTGTCGCCAAGAAACATTTGCGCATGACTGACCCTTCCCTGATCGATTATTTCAGTCAGACGATTTGCAATAACATTCTGTCCTTCAATATCTTTGAATTGCATAATACACCTAAATTAATTTACAAAAATACAAAAAAAATCCAATACCACAGTTTTTTATAGGAATTCTATATAAATAATCGAACCTACATCGAACCTACATCGAACCTACATCGAACCTACATCGAAGCTACATCGAAGCTACATCGAAGCTACACCGAAGCTACATCGAAGCTATGTGGGAGTTAAGTTAGAGTTAAGTTAGAGTTAAGTTAGAGTTAAGTTAGAATTGAACGGAGGTCGTTTCCGTTCCGTTTTTTACTTTTTTTTTAACACTTTTTTATTTTTTCGCACAATAAAAAAGTTTAGTATCCGTTTTATAATGTTACTCACCGCAAATAGAGCACGGTAAACCGTCATGGGGTGAGCAATCGGTCATTGCAATAAATTCTAAACCATACATATAACATTAATAAACAATATTCAGAATGTCACAAATAATAGGTATCAGGGGCCGTCAGATTCTCGACTCTCGCGGCAATCCCACAGTTGAAGTCGAAGTATTCACCGAACAAGGCGCAATGGGTCGCGCCGCCGTACCCTCGGGAGCCTCCACAGGTGTCCATGAGGCTTGCGAGCTGAGAGACGGCGACAAGTCGCAGTATCTTGGCAAGGGTGTCATGCAGGCTGTTCAGAATGTCAACAACGTCCTCAACGAGGAGCTTCGCGGCATGTATGTTGCCGAGCAGAGAGCCATCGACCAGAAGATGATTGAGTTGGACGGCACCGACAACAAGTCGCGTCTCGGAGCCAACGCTATCCTTGGCGTGAGCCTTGCATGCGCAAAGGCAGCTGCTATGGAGAGCAACCAGGAGCTTTACCACTATCTGGGCGGCGTGAATGCCTACACCCTTCCCGTACCGATGATGAACATCCTCAATGGCGGTTCGCATGCTGACAACAGCATTGATTTCCAGGAGTTCATGATTATGCCTGTAGGTGCTCCCACCTTCACAGAGGCATTGCGTATGGGCGCTGAAGTGTTCCACAACCTGCGCTCGGTGCTGAAGAGCAAGGGTATGTCGACCAACGTGGGCGACGAGGGCGGCTTCGCTCCCAACCTGGGCAGCAACGAGGAGGCTATCACCTCCATTCTCGAAGCTATCGAGAAGGCTGGCTACCGTCCCGGTGAGGATGTTTACATCGCTCTCGACGCTGCCGCTTCGGAATTCTATCTGCCAGAAGAGAATATGTATCACCTGAAATGGAGCACGGGCGACAAGCTTACTCCGCAGCAGATGAGCGACTTCTGGAAAGATTGGGTCAACAAGTATCCCATCATCAGCATCGAAGATGGTATGGCCGAGGACGACTGGGACGGATGGCGTATCCATACCGACGCTATCGGAGACCGCTGCCAGCTGGTTGGCGACGACCTGTTTGTCACCAATGTGGAACGCCTCAAGATGGGTCTTGAGCGCAATGTCGCCAACTCTATACTTATCAAGCTCAACCAGATAGGTACCCTTTCCGAAACCATCGACGCCGTTACTTTGGCTATGCGCAACAAGTATACCGCCATCATCAGCCACCGCAGCGGCGAGACAGAGGACACCACCATCGCTGACCTCGTTGTGGCAATGAATGCAGGCCTCATCAAGACCGGTTCGGCCAGCCGCACCGACCGCATCTGCAAGTACAACCAGCTGATGCGCATCGAGGAGAGCTTGGGCGACGAAGCCTACTATCTCGGCAAAGACTTCAAATTCATCAAGTAACATATCAAGTAACATAAAGTGATTTTCAATCACTTGCGTTCCTTTTCTAACCTTTAAACCTTTTCTCTTTGGACAATCTCCAATATCAAGAAGGAAGAACGGAACTCAACGCCATCGGTCAGTACGCCCTCATCGAGCGACTGACCGATGGGTTTGAGACCAAAAACCAGTCGACCATCACGACGGCGGGCGACGATTGCGCCGTCATCGGGACGGGCGACATCAAGACGCTTACAACCATCCAGACAATGGCTGAGGGCATCGACTTCGACATGATGTACACTCCCCTCAAGCATCTGGGTTACAAGGCTGTGGCGATTGCCATAAGCAACATCGCGGCAATGAACGGTACCCCACGTCAGGTGGAAGTGAGCCTCGCGGTATCGAACCGCTATTCGCTCGAGGCACTCGAGGAGCTCTATGCAGGCATCCGTCTCTGCTGTGAGCGCTACGACGTCGACCTTGTGGGTGGCAGCATTGGCAGCAGCCTCTCGGGAATGGTCATCACCGTGTCGGCAATAGGCGAAGTGGAGAAATCACACATCACCTATCGCAACGGAGCCAAGCTGCACGACCTCATCTGCGTCTCGGGCGACCTCGGAAGTGCCTATTCTGGACTTCTCATCCTTGAGCGCGAGAAGGTTACCTATCAGGCAAATCCCGATTTCCAACCCGACCTCGACTCCTACGACTATGTCCTCGAGCGTTTCCTCAAACCTGAGCCTCGCCTCGATATCGTCAAGGAGCTGCAACGACGCGGCGTTGTGCCGACATCGATGATAGACGTTGGCGACGGACTTGCATCGGAGCTTCTGCAGATATGCCGCCACTCGAAATGCGGATGCGAGGTGTATGAGGAGCGTATCCCCATCGACTACCAGACAAGCCGCGTGTGCAGCGAGATGAGCAAGAACATGCTGCCCATCTCCAACGCCCTCAATGGCGGTGGCGACTACGAGCTGCTCTTTACTATCGACCAGAAAGACTATGAGAAAATAAAGGATATGGAAGGCATCAACTTCATTGGCCACATTACCGAAGAAGGATCGCCCGCTGTTATGGTAACACCCCAAAACAGCACCATAACTCTTGTTGCACAAGGATTTAGAAATGGATGACACTTTCAAACATCAAGGCTGGCGCCAACAGATGATTAAAAAGCTGCGCGAGAAGGGCGTCTTTGGCGAAGATGTACTCCGCGCCATGTCGCAAGTACCACGCCACCTCTTCCTCGAGACAGCTCTCGACTATATGGCATACGAGGATAAGGCTCTGCCCATCAGCTGTGGACAGACGATATCCCAGCCATCAACCGTCGCTTTCCAAAGCGAACTGCTTGATGCCAAACCCGATATGAAAGTGCTTGAGGTTGGTACCGGCAGCGGCTACCAGACAGCTGTGCTTTGCTCTATGGGGCTCCGCGTCTTCTCCATCGAACGCCAGAAAGATCTCTTCGACATCACCAAAGACCTTCTAATCAAACTCCAATACAGAGCCAAATGTTTCCTTGGTGATGGCTATGCAGGCTTGCCTCAATACGCACCTTTCGACCGCATCATCATCACCTGCGGTGCTCCCGAGATACCCCAAGCTCTTCTTGACCAACTGAAAGTTGGTGGCGTGATGGTCATCCCCGTAGGGGGCACCCACCAGGAAATGACCCGTATCGAAAAGCATGGCGACAAACCCACCGACCTTGTCATTCAACATTATGGCGACTGCAATTTCGTCCCCATGCTCAACAAGCTCGACTACGGTGCCAAACCCTGACACCACCAATCACACGCACCGCAGAATGACATTCTCCTTCGACAGCCTATTGCAAGTGAATATCAACCCAATATCAAAGAGGTCTACCGACAAGGTGACCTCTTTTTTTTGCGTCAACCTGTGCCATCGCTCCTCGCTTTGGCGGTCGCGATGAGGGTAACGCACCATGCCTATTAGCCCTTCACGCGAAGACATCAAATCGTCCACATCCCATGTATCAACATCCAATGAGGAGGCACCATAATAGTCACCAATCATGTATCGCAACTCTCCATACTTGTCGCCTATGGCTATACCCAGCCGAGCCTTCTCTTCCCTACTGAGTCGCGAATTCAGCACTTCGTTGTACAACTCGAAAAGGAACGGCGACTGTATATTATATTGAGTCTTAGCGGTTAATATGTATTGCAGGCGATTCAAGGCAATCAAAAATTTTTGTGCAAATATAATAAAAAAACCTTTCTTGAGTTAATGTTCCATCATGAAACAATTAATCATCAGCATAATTGCACTCTTCTCGCTTGCCCTCGTTTCGTGCGGAGGGTCGGGGAAGAGCCACACACCCAAGCCTCGCGGCTATATGCGTATCGACCTTCCGGCCAAGTCGTATGTGGCATTCGACACCGCAGCCCTTCCCTTCCGTTTCGAACGGGCCAATGATGCCATCGCTGACCTCAAGCGTGACCAGCATCGAATGAAATGGGTCGACCTTCGCTATCCCGACCTCAACGGCATCATCTTCCTAAGCTACATACCGCTACGCAAACCCTCCGAGCTGGCTGCCGAGGTGGACACCTCCTACAGGCTCCTCTCGCAACACTTCGACTTCTCGTCGGGGGTCGACGAGCGTCTCTTTGTAAATGAGGATGCCCATGTCTATGCCACCACCTATCGACTGCAGGGTCAGAACGTTGCCTCGACCTACCAGTTTTGGGCAACCGACAGCGTTCGCCACTTCCTGCGTGGCTCTCTATACATCGACTGCGTGCCAAACAACGACTCGCTCGCACCCGTCTTGGAATATCTACAAGCCGACATCGACCATCTCCTCGAAACCTTGCAATGGAGATAAAAAACCATAAACAGTAAACCACTCAACATATCAACATAAACTATGTATCTCGTAACCGGAGCAACCGGATTCATTGGCTCCAACCTTCTATATGCAATGCAGCAGAATGGCTACAACGACATTGTAGCCGTTGACGATTTCGGCACTGGCGCAAAATGGCGCAACATAGCCAAACGCGGTGCCTTGCGCTTCATCCTTCCAAACCAGCTCGACGGCTTTCTTGCCGCTCATGCCGAGGAGGTGAATGCAATCCTCCATCTTGGTGCCATCTCGTCGACCACAGAAACTGATGTCGACAAGATTGTCGTCAACAATTTCCAGCTCACCGTCTCACTCTTCGAGTTCTGCATCGGCCACAATATACCGCTCATCTACGCTTCATCGGCAGCAACTTACGGTGCTGGCGAGCATGGTTTCATCGACCGTGACGACCTGCTTTTCATCTCCTCGCTGCAACCGCTGAACCCCTATGGATGGAGCAAGAACAGCGTAGACAAGTACCTGGCTTCGAAGCTTAACAAGACGACTAACATCCCGCAAGTAGTTGGCCTTAAATTCTTCAATGTCTACGGTCCTAACGAGTACCATAAAGGAATGCAGATGAGTGTAGTACGCCACTTTTTCGAGCAATACCGCCAGACAGGCAAAGTGCGTCTCTTCAAATCGTACCGCAACGACTGTGCCGACGGCGAACAGCGTCGCGACTTCGTATGGGTAGGCGACTGCGTCTCGGTAATGCTGTGGATGCTTGAGCACCCGCAGATCAACGGCCTCTTCAATGTTGGCACCGGACATGCCACATCGTATAACACCGTAGCTCAAAGCATCGCCCACAGCATGGGTATCGAGCCGAAAATAGAGTATATCGACATGCCCGACTCGGTACGCAACCAGTACCAGTATTTCACCGAAGCCGATCTCACCAAGCTGCGCTCCGTCGGATACGACAAGCCATTCATGAGTGTTCCTGAAGGCGTGGATGCCTACGTCAAGGGGTTCCTTGCCACCGACGATATTTATCTATAATAACTACATCTATTTCTGAGCGAACAGCGACACCAAAATTCCTGTCGCCACCGATGCATTTAGCGACTCGCAAGTGCCACCAATATTAGGAATAGTGAGCCTGCAGTCAATTGTCTCTGCCACTTCAGCGGATATTCCATGACCCTCGTTGCCGATAACAAGCAGCGAGGGTTTACCTTTTGTAGCACGGAAGGCATCCTCGCCGTCGAGCATAGCACCATAAACTCTATAGCCATCCTCCTTCATGGCTACTATCCTTTGGGGAAGGTCGCCGTACTCTACCCTTGTGCGGAAAATGGCGCCCATCGTGGATTGCACCACCTTGGGATTGTAGCACGACACCGTCTCACGGCTGCACAGAACATGTCGCACACCGAACCAATCGCATGTCCTCAATATCGTTCCCATATTGCCCGGATCCTGTATTCCGTCGAGGGCAAGGACAAAATCCTCATTTCGCGATACCTCTACAGCTTGCGGCCGCTCGACAAGCAGCCAAATGCCCTGTGGGGTGCGGAGCGAACTGAGCCGTTCGATTTGTTCGGGCTTCGCTTCATAGAGCTCGACCGAGACAAACGTTGCATCGTGCCTATCTGAAATCGCCCGCCATGCCTCGGGGGTGGCACAAAGAACCCTTATTTTCCAACCTGACCGAAGTGCTTCTTCGGCCATCTTTATGCCTTCTACTACAAAAAGTCCGTCGGCCTCGCAAGCCTTCTGCTGGCGATAGGCAGCCAATGCCTTCAATCGATTATTGGATAGTGTGTTCACAGAGTATGGTTTAATGTTCTATGTTTGACCCAGGTGGGTACTTATGATTTTATACAAGATGTCTGACTAAAGACCTATTAGACGTTTATAATAAACGTATAATAGCTGCAAATCTTACAGATTACGAATGCTTTTAATTTTTTTTAACAGACTTCCACACATTTGAGTGGGGTGAATAATGGTCAACCAAACAAGCAAAAAACTACATGAAAACTTGATAGAAAAAACAAAAAAAGAGGGTAATGAGTAGTCATTTTGCTCGGAGTAAACAGTTAATAATTATAAAAAATCAACAATTAACATTTTATTATTTATTTGATAATCAACAAATAAATAATTTCACTTGCCGTTTTTTCTCAAACAGTTAATTGTATTTCAATTTTTTTATCTATATTTGCAAATGATTATTGAAGTACATTTGTATGTATAATTCTTAATCATTCGAATTCAATAAACTATTATTAACTAAAAATTATTAAAGATGAAAAAAATTGTATTATTTGCAGCGATGCTCTGCTTCGTCGGGACGACGCTTTTTGCCCAAAACACTGTGACTGGGAATAAACGGACTCCTTCATTAAACGAGGCAATGAAGAACAAAGACAAGAACAAAAAGCCCAACAATCCCCCAAAGGATATCAATGATGCCTATAAAAAAAAGGATAACCAAAACAACAACAACAATAATAACAATAATGCAGCCCAAAACACTAACAATAGTGCTGCCCAAACTGCTCAGAAAAACGCAAAAGACATCAATGATGTTATTAATAGATACAATTCCTTCAATAAGAAATCAGAAACGAAGTATACTGGATACGAAGAGACGCTTCCTCCATATATTGTTTCCGGAAACTATGCCTATCAGCTTGTAAAAAAGCCTCACGATCTCAAGAATGAAGCCTCTGCCACAACAGATATCCTTGCTCAGGATTTTACAAATATTTATCCTGGTGCAATTGTTTATGCTGACAACGATTTGGCTGACGGCAATCCAAGACTTGTCGGTCTTGATCCTGGCAAGGTGACCTTAAGCGTTGACTTTAATCCCGGCAAAGGTTGTGCCTCATCGGTTTCAGACGTAACCAACACAGCTTCTGAAGTTTATGATAAAGGCATATACAAAATACTTAATGGTGCTAAGAATTACCCTTCTATCAGTTATGCCCATAAATACAAATATGCCTCCAGCCTTAACGAATTGACCTGGAGCCTAGGAGTTGATGCCAAGTTCCTTAAAAATACTGTAAAGGTTAATACTAACACTACCAGCAGACAAAGCACTGTCACCGAAGTTGAAGACTGGACTCAGAAATACTACACTGTTAAATGCAACTGGGAGTCTGACGCTTCCAAATATTTCGGACCTAATGTTACCGGAGCTCAGGTAAAAGCGAAAATTGATAGGAATGGTCCCATTGGCATCATCACCTCTGTCACATACGGCCGCCGCGCATACATTTTCAAGGACGTCACCTCCTCCAACTTCAAATTCCATGGCGACGAGAATGTCAATATCTATGGTCAGAAAGCCAACTCGGTGCAAGATATTATCAAAAATGCAAAGGATTCGTCTGTTTGGATGTGGGTAGCTGGATCAGATGCTGAGAGCAGCGCGTTGATGCTAAAAGGCAAAAACATACGTAACGCCATGTCAAAATGTCTGAAATACCACCCCGACACCAACCAAGGTACACCATTGTACTATACCGTCAGAATCTTGGGTTCCAACAAAACCGTCAATGTTCAGCCCATTGGTACATATACAACTGTTGAGTATATCCCCATGCCAAGATTCGTCGAATGTACATTCAAAAACAACGCTTATGTCATAGCTGGTGGCGGTTTGAAGATGCGTGTCGACTACAAGGTTGTAACATTTGACAAAGATGGCAATAAAATACCTGTTGCAAAAGAGAAAGGCGTTGAAGATGGATTTTGCAGATGGAATGAAAATAACATGGGTGGAGGTGATAAGAAGACTTTTAACCTTAACATTAAAGAAGGTGAGTTCCTCGATGGTCCTATCCGCGTTCAGCTACGTCAAAAAAGACATTCTACAGGTGACTGGACAAACAAAGTCGTAACATATGTTTATCCAAAGGGAAATGAACTGAAAATTGTAGCCGATGGCAGTATTCGTCCTTCTGGCAAAGATGTCTATATCCTTGAAAAGGAATCTAAGTTGATTTATGCTAAAGATTATAAATAATTGTTTTTGAAACGGCAATAGTCCGATTTCGAAAGATGTCGGATAAAACAAGGGAGGCTTTGGTGCCTCCCTTGTTTGTTATATAAAATAATCGGTAGTGTCATACTTCAGACATCCGATTATATGTTCATCCGCCATTGGGCGTATAAAGATGACTTCCCCAATCAAGAACCATTTTTTTCTTCAGCTTTTCACATTTTTTCTTGCAAAATAAAAAAACTTCGTATCTTTGCATCTGCAAAAGAGAGATGGAAACTACGGAAACGCACACGCAACCGATTAAAAATCAGCAGCCAACGTCATCCAAAGTATAACATCAATCTTCTGCAAAATCAATTCACGGAAAGGTGCTCGAGTGGTTGAAGAGGCCCGCCTGGAAAGCGAGTAAGCGTTAAAAGCGCTTCAGGGGTTCGAATCCCCTCCTT
>CADBOG010000131.1 GCA_902796265.1 uncultured Bacteroidota bacterium | reverse complement strand
TTAGCTTCGCTGACATTGCTTTGTCTCGGGATAGAAAGCGAGCTTTCTCTCCTCTCGACTTACGCAATGTTCAAGTTTCAGGTTTCAAGTTTCAGGTTTCAAGTTTCAGGTTTCAATTCTAAATTTTCAATTCTCAATTCTCAATTACCTTTGCAGTGACCGTAGCCAGGCGATTTCGTCTTTCCAGAGGGTCGGGTCGGGTGTTTCGAGGATGATGGGCATGTCGTCGAAACGAGGGTCGTTCATGAACCATGAGAAGAAGGGCTTGCCGATGGTGCCATTGCCGAGTGAGGCGTGGCGGTCGACATGGCTTCCTGTTGCTTTCATGCTGTCGTTGAGGTGGATGGCTCTCAAGTATTTGAATCCTACTATGCGTTCGAACTCTTCGAAGCAGAAGTTGTATCCCATCTCGGTGCTGATGTCGTATCCGGCTGCAATGGTGTGGCATGTGTCGATGCAGACTCCTACGCGGCTCTTGTCGTTGACACCCTCGATGAGGCGTGCCAGATGCTCGAAACGATAGCCGAGGTTGCTTCCCTGTCCAGCTGTGTTCTCAATCACGGCTGTGACACCTTGAGTTTTGTCGAGGGCAAGGTTTATCTCGCGGGCTATCTGGTCGAGGCATTCCTCCTCGCTGATTTTCTTGAGGTGGCTGCCAGGATGGAAGTTCAGAAGCTGAAGGCCAAGCTGCTCTGCGCGTTGCATCTCGTCAAGAAAGGCAGCACGCGATTTCTGGAAGGTCTCCTCGTCGGGTGAGCCGAGATTGATGAGGTAACTGTCGTGTGGCAGTACGTAACGTGGCTCGAAACCCCGCTCGACTAAAAGTTTGCGGAAAGCTGCTATCTCTTCTGCGTCAAGGGGTTTGCTAACCCAGCTACGCTGATTGCGGGTGAAAAGTGCAAAAGCATTGGCACCGATGGCTTCGGCATTGAGTATGGCGTTGCAGATACCGCCTGAGGCACTTACGTGAGCTCCGATATATTTGGACATGGGTTGTTACTATTGTTGCTTGTGCGTATTTGGTGAAGTGTAAAGTTTATGGTTTCAATGGCCTGCGGCCGTTTCAAGTTTCAGGTTTCAAGTTTTAAGTTTCAATGGCCTGCGGCATAATTCTTAATTTTCAATTTCTTTACTAGCGGTCAACAAGTTAATCAATCACAACGTTACACTTTATTTATTACAGTATAATATTTAGTATAACGAGGAGGGTTTTTATTTATTGTTGTCCGCAAAAAAGTTTGGCTATGGCTTCTTTGTAGCGGGGGAGGGAAGTGGATTTTAGGATTGCTTTTTTGATTTTGTGGTCTATATCGGCATATTCCCAAAAGGCATGGAGGTGCGGGAGTATCTGGCTGTCGCCGCAGAGGTTTTGGGTTGCGTGGCGGTATATGGTTTCGTGCAGGGATCTCAACACTGCGAGTGGCTCTTTGTCGCTGAGCATCCAGGGGCGTGCCAAAAGGCCGCGTCCAATCATGATGCCTTTAAAGTTGCTGTTCTTGAAGAACTCCTTTGATACTGTATCGCTGCTGAATGCATCTATATCCACAATGTCGCCATTGTAAACCATAGGATGACGGCACTGCTCCATGAAACGTAGGAATGACTCTTTGTTGGCTGTGCCTTTGTATTGCTGCTTGCCAAGACGCGGATGGAGTGTTACATGCATGAGTTGCATGTCGTTGATGATCTGCAATGCTGCAAGTCCTTCTTGTTCGTCGTCTTGTCCAAGCCGCATCTTGATGGAGAATGTCACTTCGGATCGAAGGAACATCTCTTTTCGGATTTCCTCAATCTTGTCGGGATGCTGCAATAATCCGCTGCCGCGTCCGGCTTTTACCTGCATCGGGAATGGGCACCCCATATTGATGTCGATACGGCTCCAGCCTTGCTGCTCAATAGCGTCGCATAGTCGCGCAAACTCTTCACCGCCATTGGCAATCACTTGAGGAACAGTGGGTGTGCCGGCATTGATAGAGGGTGAGATGTCGCGGAGGTCTTTCCTGCGAATCTCACCCTTTTCTATGCGTACAAAAGGCGTGTAATATTCATCCACTCCGCCGAATATATGATTGTGTGCTTGTCGGTAGATGGCATCAGTATAGCCTTGGAGTGGAGCAAAGGCGATATACATGGATGATACCAATTACATTTCGGGGGCGAACATGGGGTCCCAAGCTGGGAGAAGGATGGGCTTCTGCGAGAGGAGGGTACGGATGTTAGCGGGGATATATTTCTCCTCGAGAACAACGCGGAACATATACTCGTTGAACCATTCGTTGCTCATGATGAGGTTGCCCTGATAGCCGTAGTTGGGGCCCCAGCTGTTTTCGACCATCCATTTAAGAGGTTTGCCATCTTTGTCGAGGTCGACTGCGCAGAGGGTCATTGCATGGCTTGAGCCGCTGGCGAAAGTGCTGACACGCTGCTTCTTGTCCATGCCGAAGGTGGTACCCATCAGCGAGCCATAGTCATAGTTCGAGGGGTCCATGTAACCTTTGTCGCGGTCGAGGAACTTTCCTACGTCGCAGCTGAAATACATCATGGTGCTATCCTTGATGCTGGCGATGCACATGGGCGATATCTCGCTCATGGGCAGGTTGATGTACTTCCAGTTCTGTCCGTCGTAGACGTGGCGGTCGTACTGTATCTCATATACTTTGTAGTATTCGCGTGTGGGGTCGTTCATGACCATGTAGTATTTTGAGAAGTCGGTCTTTGCAAATTTCTCGTAGAAGGAGATGGGAGTGTATTTCTCGGTGCTGACAATGTCGCCCTTGGCGTTGCGCATTGTCCAGGTGAATTCTGCCGGAGGTTCGCCCATGGTGAGGGCAAGCATGCGGTAGATGACACCAAGCATCTCGGTTTTGCGAGTGTTGAGCTTATAAGGGGTCATGCCTTTCTGGGCAGCCATCTCGCGGAGCTCAAGACCGAACTCGCGAAGCTTGAGGGAGATGAGGTTGCTGATGCTGGAGGTGTTGTTTGTGTTGTATGTCTCGGGCATGACATCTGAAGGGACAAGGCCATATTTCTCCACGAGGTTGGCAATGCCTGTGAACTGGCCACCGTCTCCGATGGGGTTCTTGAAGAGCCATTCAACTTCCTGGTCGGTCATGGGTTTCTTGTAGGTGTCGATGATTGCCTGGAGGAAGAGGTTGCTCTTCTCGAGCTGGTCGTAGAAGAAGGTGTAGGCTTGTGAGAACTGGAAGTTGTCGGGCAGGTTGTACTTGCGGATTGCCTTGTTGCGCATGACGTTCATGCCGGTGAACATCCAGCAGCGGCCGGAGGATTTCTGGTCGGTTACTGCCTTTGAGACGACGCGGTTCGAGAAATGGGAGTCGAACTTGGTTGCATTCTCGTAGTTCATGGCGAGTTTTTGTGGGCTTTGGGTTACGAGAATGTTGCGCATGGCCTTGTCGCTGGCACTGTTGCCAAAGCCTTTCTTGATTTGCTGCATCATCTCAGTGCTGATGCCGCCATTGTCCTGCTGTGAGGTCTGGTTCTTCTGAGCGTTGGCTCCCGTTGCTGCAAGAGCAAGAGCGAGAGCGAAGATGAATTTCTTGTTCATGATATTGTTACTTGAATATTTGATTACTTGAATGTTATATGAAAAAGCATCGCCTAAATGGTGGCATTTAGGCGATGCAAAGTTAGTAAAAAAGTTTGATTTTTGACGGTAAAAGTATTATAATGCCAAAATTCTTTTGTGAGTGTGGTGTTTTGTCCGAATCGGTTGTCAGGATTTGTGATGGGGTTTATTGTTGCAAATTGAGCAGAGGCCCTTGACGATGTATTCGGTCTCTTCGGGGACAAAACCGTCGGGGAGGGGGACGGGAGGTATGGCTACGTCGGTAAGACAGAAAGTGTTGTGGCAGACGCGGCAGGTGAGGTGGACGTGACCGCGGCACTGGCGCGTGTCGTCGTGTTGGCATACGCAGTATTTCTGCGAACCACTACCGTCGTCGACATTGTGCAGGAGATGGGCGTCGCTGAAGAGGGTGAGAGTGCGGAAGAGTGTGGATTTATCGACTGTGGGTAGCGCCTCCTCGAGGTCGCTGAGGCTGAAAACGCCATCTGTGCAGTGGCGTACCTGGTGCCATATCATCAGGCGGACAGCGGTAATGCGGATACCGGCATTTTTGAGTGTTTCTTCGTCAGACACGGGTTTTTTAGTTTCAGGTTTCAGGTTTCAAGTTTAGCTTCGCTGACATTGCTTTATTTGACTTCGTCTACGTTGCTTCACTTCGGAAAAACAAGTAAACTTGCTTTTCGCTCAGCTT
>CADBOG010000130.1 GCA_902796265.1 uncultured Bacteroidota bacterium | reverse complement strand
TGGAAAGATGGCAGAGCGGTCGAATGCGGCGGTCTTGAAAACCGTTGACCTTCACGGGTCCGGGGGTTCGAATCCCTCTCTTTCCGCCAAACAAACGCTGCAAGATAGTCAACAATACTATTTTGCAGTATTTTTTTTATTTTTTTTCTCCTCTATGTAGTTATTTTTATATTTGATACGTTATTATAGTTGTGAAGCCACAGGATCCATTCAATATATTATTGCACCGCTATCGGGGACTATTGTTCACACTCTGTCGACGTTTCAGCCGACGGGGCATGGAGGTTGACGACCTGTTGCAAGATGCGAGTGTGGCCCTGTGGGGTGACCGAGAGAGGCTTCTGGCGATGAATGCAGGACCGCAACAGGCGGCGTTGGTGTGGAAGATAAGTCGCAACGCAATGATTGATGCCACAAGGCGCACAAAAGAGCTCGACGAACTTCCCGTAAACCACGATGAGGCTGCCGAGGACAGAAGCCTTATGGATGAGCTGCACGAGGCCATATCGATGCTCGAAGAACCAGATAAGTCAATAGTGGGATTGCAGCTCGAAGGATACAGTTATGAAGAAATTGCCGAAAAGTTAGGCATGACCGTCAAAAATGTTAGCGTGAGACTGGTGAGGGTGAAAGAAAAAATGAGAAAAGTATTTGTCACATCATGAAAAAGACATTAACAAACGAAGAATTTGATAGCCTTTGGCAACGTGCAGAGGTCGAAGGCTATGCATCGCAACTCTCTAAAGAGTACCCCGCATGGCGTACACGCCAGCGCCGCATAACCGGAATGGCTAGCGTAACGCTTGTCGCTGCCATGATTGCCGTTGCAGTGCCCATGTTGCCAGCCGGCCACAGTGGCTACGGCAAGGTCTACTCCAACCGCGAAGGCATCGCAGAAACCCAATGGGTCAATCTCGCTTCCGAGATGCTCCTCGATGCTTGATTATTAAGCCCGATGCTTTTAATGATAAGTAATAATAAAAGATACAATAGGTGAAAACAAGATTATTCATAATGATACTGCTGATGCTGGCGACGTTTGCTGGATGCTCCTCTCATAAAGGTGAGCAACCCAATGCCATCTACCAGAAGTACGCCTCGCAAGAGGGCTTCTCTGTGGCGCAGGTCAGCAGTTTCGAAATCAACGACACCCTTGCCGTCGATGTTGTCCTTATCGTGGCCGACAATGACGATGCATGGCATCAGCTCTCATTCGATTTCGATGTCCGTGGTAATGAAGGTTCAATATCATGGCTTGCCCCGATTGATAACCCCGCATTGCGTGCCTCCTGGAACAGCGAACCACTGCTCCGTGTGGTGGCCTCTCCCGATCGCCGCACAGTGGCTCTCTACATGCTCGACGACATAAGCCAGTATGAGGCCTTGATGGATTACCAACTAAACCAGATGACAAAGCTCAATTAATAATAATGTATTTAGTTTAATGTTTAAGATAAAATCATGAAAAATCTTTTTAAACCCTTCGCAATATTATTTTTCGTGCTCGCATTCGTAGGGTGCGAAAAAGAGAAACCAGCCCAAATCGTCAACAATGACGACATCAGCCGCACGGTTATCTATTCCATTGGCGACAATGAAGGCCAGCGTACTCTAAAGAACGACTCAGAGTGGGAGGCACTTCTCGACAACTTCTGCGACCAAAGCAAACAAGGCGAGGAGGTCACCTTCTTCTCCCTCGGACAGCACAAATCATCGGCTGCCAAACAACGTTCCACCATCACCACCACCAACCGTGAGGAGTTGAAGCAATGGATGAAAGAGCAGGAGATGGCCGGCAAGACCGTCCGAGTCACATTCGATAGCGGCACTGGCACATGGAATGGTACTGCTTACGCTGCCATGCCTGTCGTTCAGGGCGACGACGATTGCTACACAGGTGTGATAGAATGTGTCGAGATGCCTGTCGATGACTATGGCTATTCTACCGCTATGGTGCCTGCCTTGCGAATCAATGATGACACCCTCCTCGTGCTTGTCAAAGATGGCTACACGATGCTCTGCGGTGGCGATATGGGTGACGACACAATAACCCTATGCGGCGTGGTCGAAAGTCGCCAGATGTCCGACGGCAACAGCTATCTTGTCCTCGACCTTTCCGTGGCACGCGAGTCGGCTATTGTAGGCAACTGGCAGCTGACCGACATGTTCTGCAACGGTTCTGAGCTACAGGTTGGCGAGGTCTATCTTGACCTCACCGATGACGGCACAGCATCCCTCTCTGGCACTACCACACAGGTCAGCAATTGGAGCCTTTCCGACGAAGGTACCCTCTGCTGCGACCTCATACCTTATTCTAATGGATGCTGGAACATCAACTGGCTGTCCGAAACAATCATGATTATCTCCTGCAAAGTCGTGGGCGATGACAATTGTGAGAGCCTGTATATCGCTCAGTTTCAAAAAATAACAAAATAATTTTGCAGCTTTGTAGTTTTTTGCAGATTCGCTGCGTTCTTATTAACGAAAAAAGTTTGAAAACATTTAAATACAAAAAAACAATGAAAAAATCAATCATCCTCGTTGCCCTTGCAACCCTGGCCCTCGCAATGACTAGCTGCCAGAAAGAAGAAAACAACCCCATCAACCCCTCCAACAACAACACGGAGAACCCCGGCAACTACAGCACTCGCGTCAAATCTGCTTCCGATCTCATCGGCACCAACTGGACTTTCGGTATGGACAATTGGGTGTTTGTCACCGAAACTAACGACACTATCCTCATCCCTCTTGGCGACATCGCTTACCTCACCTTCGACTCCACCTACGCACACTTCACCTTCTCCGACCTTGTTGAGGCTTACGGTCTTTCCGCAGACGGTTTCTCTACCGAGCAGATAGCAGGTGTCGACTACTCCTACGACTACACAATGGCTACCCACACAGGTCATCTCAATGGCACCGCTGAGGATGACAACGGCAACACCGTTCCCGCACAGTTCGACTTCACCTATGACGACAATGCCGACGAGATTACCTTCACTCTGAACATCGCTTACGAAGGCGACACAGCTACCAGCCAAGTACCCGTTGTTTTCCACCGCAGCGAATAAAAAAACACAATAACAAAGGCAATCCTATAACATAACTAAATAAAAAAGAGCAGAACCTGCACTAGTTGCGGGTTCTTTTTTTTGTTTATTCTTGTGGAATTGATTTTTTTTCGTAATTTTGCATTTTGAAAGTAACAGTTAATTGATACTTGAAACCTGAAACCACATCCAACGCTCAAATCCCCTCTGCGCGGTCCACTGGACCTTGCACCATGAAACGGCCGAAGGCCACCTGAAACTTGAAACCTGAAACTTGAAACGGCCGCAAGGCCATTGAAACTTGAAACGGCCGCAAGGCCACTTAACACAATGGACGATAAAAAAATAATTTTCTCAATGGTCGGTGTCGGCAAGCTTATCCCGCCAAGCCGCCAAATCTTGAAAGACATATATCTTAGCTTCTTCTATGGTGCCAAAATCGGCATCATCGGTCTTAACGGAAGCGGCAAGTCAAGCTTGCTGAAAATCATTGCCGGTGTAGACAAAGACTACCAGGGCGAAGTCGTTTTCTCCCCAGGCTATAGCGTCGGCTATCTCGAGCAGGAGCCACAGCTCGACGACACAAAGACCGTCAAGGAAGTAGTGCAGGAAGCTGTCCAAGATGTCGTTGATTGGCTAAAAGAATATGACGAGGTCAACAATGCCTTTGCCGACCCCGATGCCGACATCGAGAAGCTTTGCGAGCGTCAGGGAGAGCTTACAGAACTCCTTGAGCAGCACGATGCATGGAATCTCGACAGCCGTCTCGAGCGTGCCATGGATGCCCTCCGTTGTCCCGACGAAGACCAATTGGTTAAGAACCTCAGCGGTGGTGAGCGTCGCCGTGTGGCATTGTGCCGACTCCTCCTTCAGGAACCCGACATATTGCTCCTCGACGAGCCTACCAACCACCTCGACGCAGAGAGTATCGAGTGGCTCGAACACCATCTGCAGCGCTACAAAGGCACCGTCATAGCTGTCACCCACGACCGCTATTTCCTTGACAATGTGGCAGGCTGGATCCTTGAGCTCGACCGTGGCGAGGGTATACCATGGCAAGGCAACTACAGTTCGTGGCTCGACCAGAAGACCCAGCGACTGGCAATGGAAGAGAAGCAGGAAAGCAAACGCCGCAAGACCCTGCAGCGCGAGTTGGAATGGGTACGAATGGCACCCAAGGCTCGTCACGCAAAAGGCAAGGCACGTCTGGCAGCCTACGATCGCATGATGAACGAGGATGTGAAAGAAAAAGAGCAACAGCTCGAAATTTATATTCCCAATGGTCCACGTCTGGGCAACAAAGTGCTTGAAGTTGAGGGTGTAAGCAAGGCTTACGGCGACAAGCTGCTTTACGAGAACCTCACCTTTTCGCTGCCACCTGCCGGCATTGTTGGCGTGATAGGTCCCAACGGCTGCGGTAAGACGACACTTTTCCGTCTCATCATGGGCTTGGAGAAGCCCGACAGCGGCACATTCACCGTTGGCGAAACAGTCAAAATCGGCTATGTCGACCAGCAGCATGTACAGATAGACCCCGAGAAATCCGTGTGGGAAGTCGTAAGCGAAGGCAACGAGCAGATCCAGATGGGTGGCCGCCTGGTCAACAGTCGTGCCTATATCTCGCGTTTCAACTTCAGCGGCAACGACCAAAGCAAGAAGGCAGGAGTGCTGAGTGGTGGCGAACGCAACCGCTTGCATCTGGCCCTGACCCTCAAGAGCGAAGCCAACGTCCTTCTCCTCGATGAGCCAACCAACGACATCGATGTCAACACGATGCGAGCTTTGGAGGAAGGCTTGGAGAACTTTGCTGGATGTGCTGTTGTCATCAGCCACGACCGCTGGTTCCTCGACCGCGTCTGCACCCATATCCTCGCATTCGAAGGCGACTCGCAGGTCTATTTCTTCGAGGGTTCCTACTCCGAATACGAGGAAAACCGCAAGAAGCGCCTCGGAGACGACACCCCCCACCGCTTCCATTACAAGAAACTAATGGAGTGATAAGATAAAATGTATAGTGTAAAGTGTATAGTGTAAAGTCTTGAAACTTTAAACCTGAAACATGAAACGGCCGAAGGCCATTCAAACCTGAAACTTGAAACTTGAAACTTGAAACGGCCGTAAGGCCATTCAAACCTGAAACCTGAAACTTGAACGTTGCGCAAAGCGAGAGGAGAGGGAACTTGTTCACTATCCCGAGCCAAAGCAACGTCAGCGA
>CADBOG010000129.1 GCA_902796265.1 uncultured Bacteroidota bacterium | reverse complement strand
TGGTGCCTCTAATGAAGTCTTGTCTACACTCACCGACGCCTTGTCGATATTTAGATTCACCACATCGTTGTCGTGAACGTCGATGTAACTGCCTTGTACATTTATAATGTTCCTTGTCATAACTATTTCTGATTTACTGTTGTGTTGTCGTGAATGTCGTTGAGGTTGCCGGCGACGTTGATCACTTTGGGTTCAGGGTTTTCGTCATCAAGGCTTTCGATGGTAGCTTTTAGATCTTCCGGCAAGTCAAGTCCGTTTGCGTTGGCAATCTCCAGCGTTGCCTGTTTCGCAAAAGCCCTTTTGTCAGATGTTTTACGCCTCGAATGGTTTACATATCTGCGCATAAAACCAAGTACAGCTTCTTCTGAGGCTTTCTCCGCCATACCTTCCGATATCTTCTTCATCTCTGTCAGTTTCATCTCCAGCTCTTTCTTCTGGGTTCTCACTTCGTTGATTGATCCTTGCAAGTTATTTACCGTTACGCTAAGGTTTTCTATTGCCTTATCCTTTTCCTCTATTTGACGAAGCAATTCTCTATTATTCTCCCTTTCTATTTCTATCTGCTCGTTTGCTTTGGCTAGCTTATTTTTATAGTATTCAATACCGTTACGCCAATCCTTTATCTGCATCTTCCGCATCATCAGTTGCTCCATTTTCTCTTCAAGCTTTTTTTGCTCAGCGTCAATCGAATTCATACATTCGTCATAGTCAAAGTCTACTCCAGCCTTGACTGTTGGGGTCGACGACTCTTCATCCTCCCAATCGACGGTATGGGTATCGTTAATAATGCTACCCATATTATTTTGGTAAGGGTTTATTAAGCCATTTTCTTCAGGAAAGCCATTCTCATTGTTCATCATAGTTGACATTTAATAGTTTGATAAAAAGGTCGTTCTGTTGTTGAAAGTGCAAAAGGCATTTTCATTTTGGGGTGCAAAATTACGAACCTTTTTCTGATGCCGGTAAAAAAAATACTGCTTCAACCTAAAATAGTTTGTTACCCCCTTGTGTCTGAGGATGCTTCAAGTTGATTTCTTTTTTGGAGTATAGGTCATTTTTCAGGATATATTAATGGACTTTGTTTCTATAGGTCAAATTGCAGGATGGCCGAATAGAAAAGAATTCGTTTTTTTGCATTGTGACATGGCTATGATTTTTTTTGATTTTACGCCGCAAAATTACTAAATATTAGCTATTTGCACATGCTGTCATGTTATATTTAATTAAAAATTACTTGTCAAACTTTAGAAAAATATTTTGCCAATTTAAATAATTTTTGTATTTTTGCATCGATTTTTAACACCTGATGAAATGATATAGAAACAAAAACAAAGTAATAGATACATATTAAAAACCAAAGCGTTTGCTATTGTTCCGACCAGTCTGAAACGTCGAAAATTTCAATACGGTACCAAGGAAGACATAAGCAGATGCTCGTTGTTAAGCGAGCATTTTTGTCTATCCTTGGAGGTTTTTTCGACGACCGCAGACTGGAGACGAGATTGCTCGCCTTCTTTTTGTCTGTGGTCGTTGCATTTAATAAGGAATCGGTAGCAAAGCGTACAATAGCAAACTGATATGCAAATACACATTGGGAACATTATCCGCGACGAATTGCGGCGGCAAGGGCACACCAACCGATGGCTTGCCGAACAACTTGATATAGATCGACGCACTTTGCAAAGGCTTTACACAAAGCCATCCATCGACACGCAACAGTTGCTACGCATCAGTAAAATCCTTGGTAATAACTTGTTTAGACACTACTCCGATTTATTGTAGGGTATGGCGGATGTTGCCATATGGCAACATCCGCCATACCGTGAATGAGATAATGGTAGTATTTTTGCAAAATAATAAAGAGGATAATAACATAAATGATTTGTAAGACTTGTGGTAAAGAAATAAGAGATGGAGCTAAGGGTTGTCCATATTGCGGAAGACCCACATCAAATGAAGACAGATTGCTTTTTAAACTTTTAATTGCATGCTCTGTTGGATTTATAGCTATATTATGTATTCTAGCAATTTTATATATGGTTTATGTATTGGTGATGATGATTAAACTTACAATATACTATTAAAATTTTAAGAAAATGAACAATCAAAACACAATCGACATGTTCGTCGCTCAAAAAACGGATTATTTTCCGGCAGAGAGTATGAACGAAATCAAAAGTAAGTTAGCCGCAATGGACAACGAGAGGCTGACAATGGTAACGGCTATAGACTACAAACAGCCTATGATTATGTTGCTTATTTCTATTTTTCTTGGTGCATTAGGTGTTGACCGTTTTATGCTGGGTCATACGATGTACGGTGTAATCAAACTACTTACAGGCGGTGGCTGTGGTATCTGGTGGTTAATTGATTTATTTTTGATTTCTAAATTGACTAGAGAGGCCAACTATCAGAAGTTTATTGGTCTCGCAGGCAAATAGAATGTGCTTCTTCAAAGAATTGACGGGTTGTCCGTGCCCTGGCTGCGGATGTACTCGAGCATTAAAAAGTCTGTTTTATGGAAACATAAAGCAGGCTTTATGGTATAATCCCATCGTTTTTCTATTAGTGATTGGTATTGGAGCTGCTATTGTTATAACTATTGTAGATGTCATTAAATATAAAGGTGATATAAAATTGCGTGATTTTTATGTTTATAAACTGATGCATCGTCAATTACCAATATGGGTTATTGTTGTTTCCTCTTTATTAACTCTTCTAAATTGGGTATGGAATATCCTAAAAGGGTTATAAAAATTTCTATGTATTAATTGGTTCCCGTTGTGCCGGATTTGCAATCCGGCACTTCTTATTATAAGGACTTATGGTCAGCAAAAATTCACTCAAGATGTCGCTGATGATGGGACTCAAGAGGTACCGTTGACAATACAAACTTATTTAGAGATATAATAATCAGCATATTATATCTTTGTAATTGCGGCAATCTTACTCATTGTTTTATGTAACCCGTTGCAGCGTTGCAGTGTTGCAGTCCGATTTATGGGTTGTAAAAACTCAAAGAAAAATTTTAATATATATATAAATATGAATATATTTATATATATATTAAGTCTGTTTTCTACTTTTTGAATTGCCTATTTTGGACTGCAACGGTGCAACGGTGCAACGGTGCAACGCTCCAATAGTCATTATGCAATTCAAAAGATGACTATATGTATATACATCAACACTTTCCGCAGTTCTGCTGTCCGGATAATAACCATACTTGACCAAAAATCAGAAAATATATCCTTAGAATAACATCTTTTACCTTCGTAGCAATAGTATAATGAAATAAAATGTATATGTTATTCGTATGATAACCAATGAGGTATATTATTTGTAAATACTCTTATTCGTAGACCGCAATGTCGAGATTGTACTTTTGCATCATGATTTCAACAAAAGGCACAGCTGCCCCAACAACTTCCAACTCCCACTTAACTCCTACCTAACTCCTACTTAACTCCCACTTAACTCCCACTTAACTCTAACATTGTCCCCACATAACTATAACCTAATTCGAACCAGAACCATAACCAAATCCAAAACCATATCCAACAACCTTTAAAACCAAACCAAAATGAAAATCAAACTCACCCAGCAGCAAATCGCCGACATCCTTGCCGACCCTACTAAAGCGCAGGAAGCTGGAATCAAAACCAACGACCCCTGGTGGGTCATCGTCCTCAAAATCCTCGCCTATGCAATTGGCCTCATCCTCGCCGGAGCAGCAACCACCTCATGCTCCCACTTCGTGGGTCTAATCTAACCCTGCCCCAAAAGAACCCTCCTCCCCCAAAAGAACCCTCCTCCCCCAAAAGAACCCTCCTCCCCCAAAAACGAGCCGTGCTCGGCTCGTTCAAAAACCACCCCATCCCAAAGCCCCCAAAAAAAAGAGCCGTGCTCGGCTCGTCCCCAAAAACAAACCAAATTTCCAACCCTTAAAACCAAATAACTATGGCAAAAATTGTTTCTATCATCCAATTTGTCGGCAAGGCCGGCAACACCGTGGGACAGAAGTCCCGCAAGGGCGGAATCATCCTCAAACAGAAGGCCGCCTCAATCTCTAACCCTCGCACAGATGCACAGATGCGCAACCGTGCCAAAATGAAGCTGGCAGCTCAAGTGGCAGGCATGCTCGGTGAAGTGGGTCGCACCTCCCTCATCGCCAATGGCCATCGCAAGACCGACCGAGGAATACTTATCAAACGCTTGCTCGAGAGCGTCGTGGTCAACGCCAGCGGCAACCAAGCATCCCTCAAGTATGACCTGCACCTCGTCGACAACCCCTCCTACGCTGAGGCTATCTCGATGCTGATCACCAGCGAGGAGGACGCTTTCAAGGCTACCTTCAGCGGAGCTGCCGCAGGCGAGGCTATCGCCAAGTGCATCCTCGTCCACGACCTCACCACCGGCCTTTGGCGCCACACCGCAGCTCTCGACACCCGCACAGCCATCAGCATCGGCAAATCCGCCAACGAAAGCGGCGACGCACTCGAGGTATTTGCCTACGGCATCGTCCTCGAGCCCAAGACTCAAGACGCATGGGGCGTTCTCGGCCAGACGGCTGCCAATCAGCAGGGCTTCGTCCTCGATCTGAGCCGCGTAACCACCACCGGCTTTGCATTCTCGCCAACCGTAAGCGCAGCTCTCACCGTGAGCGCCAACGGAAGCACCACCGGTGGCCAAGGCACAACTGCTGGCGGCGGCACCGACGGCACCATCACCGACGGCACCGGCACCAACCCGGGCGGCACCACGGGTGGCAACACCGGAACGGGCGGAACAGGCGGAACAGGCGGCAGCGGCTCGACGGGTGGCAACACCGGCGGCAACGACGGAGGCGGCGATGGCGACGGCAACGACAGCGAATAGCCACAAATAAACCCACGACAGCGAATAGCCACCACATCCCTTCCTTCCTCACATCCCAACATTCCTCACATCCTAACCTTCCTTCTATGGGCGCAACCGAGCATGGTTGCGCTTATTTTATGCCGCGCCGAAAAGGAGTTTAAGCCTTTGGGCTTGGCGACGGGGGAGTTTGAAGTAGTTGCCATCTATGCGGAAAAAGCGACAAGAACGGCTTACATATATTCGGTAGCGAACACCACCATCGTCGTAGAGCTGCAAACGCCATGCTGGCAAAAAACCGGCATGTACATAACGGCCACGAGCCAAAATATCCATCAGCTCCTCGTAATCCACCTGCTCGTACTCTTCCTCGACCTCAACAATCTCTGTAGCCAAATCGGAACGCTCAGGAGTGCGATACATGCTATATGGCGACACCTCGGCATCGACAATGACATAGCAATCGTACATATCACCAAAGCGTGGTGCTCGCTTCATATACATCGAGCTGAAAAGCACCATCGCTATTACTGAGAGAAGGATTGTATTATATATGGGTATTCTTGTCTTCATGGCATCGCCTGAAATCGTTCTGTGCCCTCTGCAACAGGTTCAAAACCAACTCCTAACCGCCAGCAGTAGTTATAATCATCTTGGCTGGTGATTAGGTAGCCAATACTCATGACTGGGTATATTTATTGTTCCTTGAGAATATCGCCATGATCGTTGACTATCTGGCGATAGAACCATTCGGGATAAGGCGGCTGCTTGATGCCTGTAACGACGCCAGTGGGGGTGGTCTTGATGTGTCCGTTCTCGACGGTCTTGATATTGCCATCGACATACTTCATAAGAAGCAGGCGGTCGAGCTGTGTCCATCGGCGCATCATTTGGTCGGCACACTGGTTGCTCGTGCGGTTGAGAGCAGCCACAAGACGTGTGTCGTCATAGTTCTCGTACTGCTTGCTCACTCCATCGACAATCTTGATGAAGTCGCTCTCAAGCTCGCCCTGAACACGCCGCACATCGACAATCATGCTATCGTAACGCAGATAGCAGAAGTTGCTGACACGATTGAAAAGCCAAAAAGCAGCCGTTTCGGAATACTCCGACATCGAGCCGTTGCCCTCTTCGAAACATACAGGCACTTGACTGATGCCGCAAAACATGGGACAATAGACGGTAGAATAGGTATCGTCGACACCAAACCAAATGATGCCACCGAGTTTGTCGGGCAACCAGCTGCGGCATTGTGCCACAAAGGAGAAACCCGTCTGCTGGGTAGATATGGCACGCTCGTGGACATACTTCTGGCCATCGACCTCGAAATCCATTGGACGCCAACGGTAGGGGCAATGGAAAGGACCTGCTCCCACATCGCCATTCATATCCATAGGTGTGCCCTCATAATGGTCGCGCATCAGCTCCATGACATCATGCACCGTAAGCTTATGGTCGGGTTTAATCCAAAGGGGCAGACGCTCGGCCTTGGGGTCGCCCATTGCGAACTTCTCGTAACGCTTCATGTCGCCATTAATGCGGTTGAACATGGCATAGACACGAGCTTCGCATGCACGAAGACCACTAAAGGTGAGGGGATTGTAGACATCAGCAAAACTGAAATCGGCATCCGACCCATGGAATAGGTCGTGCTTGCGTGCAAATGAGACCACATCGTTGGCATAGACACATTCTATGCGGTTATTGTAGATATCGGAGATGTTGCTGAAACTTAGGCTCACCTGCGGAGCTCCACGATGCATCTTGGGGAAAGTGGTGATGCGTGCCTGATTGGCATGACCACATACATAGCCTTCCGGCACACGGCGTGCCACCCAAACGGCTCCCTTCTCGCTGCCTTTGCTGGTAATCTCAAAAATCCATGTCTCGTTGGGGTCACAAAGCGAAAAACTCTCACCACCGTCGGCATAACCGTAGGTGTTGACAAGATTTGCCATCACCACGATAGCCTCACGACAAGTCTTGGCACGCTGGAGGGCAAGGTAGATGAGGTTGCCGTAGTCGATGCCCATATCGTTACCTTTGGAGAGTGGTTCGATGCCTCCCCATGTTGTCTCTCCTATAGCCAGCTGATGCTCGTTGATGAAACCCACAACGCTATAAGTGTGTGGCACCTGCGGTATCTCTATCTGGAACTTAAGGCTGCCGTAGTTGTAGAGTTTTACCATCTCGCCCGGCTGATGGTCACCACCCTTATGGTAGCGGAGCTGGCCGTAACGTGTGTGACTGTCGGCAGCATAAGTGATCATCGTGCTTCCATCAGCACTCGCACCACGACTACAAATGAAATTGGTGCATGCCTCTGAAATTGAGAATTGAAAATTCATAATTGAAAATATAGCGGCTACAAGAAAGATTTTTCTCATGGAGTTGATTAGTTTTTGATGAATTAAAAAGGGGAGTGATTTCACTCTCACTCCCCTATCTCTTTGTTATTTTTCTTCGATGACGCTGCCGTGGTCACGGACAATCTGACGATAGAACCACTGCGGATACTCAGGCATATTGGGCATTGCTGAGCCACCGAACTCTGTTTTCTTGAACTTGCCGTTCTCCTCTTTCTTGATGTTGCCATCCATGTACTTGACAAGGAGATATTGGTCGAGTTTTGTCCACTCGTCCATCATCTTCTTGGCTTGGCGGCCGCTGAAGTCGTTGAGAAGGGTGGTAAGCTCGCTTTCGGTAGCATTCTTGGCACGGGCGTCGAATTTCTCGACATCGGTGATGAAGCCTTCCTCAAGCTGTGTCTGAACTTTCTGCACATCGACAATCATGTCTTTGTAGCGGCTGTAGGCGAAGTTGGTGACGCGGTTGAACAGCCAGAAAGCTGCAGTAGGGCTATAGGTGACCATATCGCCATTGCCCTCGCGGAAACAGAGAGGAATGTCGGTGATGCCACAATACATGGGGCAGTAGACGGTGCTATAGGTATCGTCGACACCAAACCAGATGATGCCACCAACCTTGCGAGGCAGCCAGCTGCGGCACTGGGCAACAAAGCTGAAGCCTGTCTGCTGGGTGGAGGTAGCACGCTCGTGGATGTACTTCTTGCCGTCGATTTCCCAACCCATAGGACGCCAACGATAGGGGCAGGCGAAAGGACCGGCTCCAACATCTTGAGTCATATCCATTGCGGTACCCTCGTAGTGGTCGCGCATAAGGTTCATGACCTCCTGGACATCGACCTTGTGGTCGGGCTTAATCCAAAGAGGCATACGCTCGGCAGTAGCGTCGCCCATAGCATACTTCTCATATTTGCGCATGCTGGCATTGACGCGACGGAACATAGCGTAGACACGGGCATCGCAAGCACGGATGCCGCTGAAAGTGAGAGGAGCGTAGGTGTCGGTGAAGCTGAAGTCGGCATCGGTGCCATTATACCAGCCGCAAGCGCGTGCGAAGGTGATGACATCAGAGCTGTAGACACATTCCACTTCGGGCTCGAAGACATAGTCAATATGGGCGCTGCTGATGGCTGTGTGGAGACCTTTGCCTTTAGCTTTGCTGAACTTCTTGCCCTCCTGGGGGAACTGGGTGATGCGTGCCTGGTTGGCATGACCGCTGACATAGCCGTCGGGAATGCGGCGAGCAACCCATACAGCACCATCAGTATAAGTGTATTTCAGTTTCTTGGCGATGTCGGATTTGACAAGGCCAGGACGTTTGCCGATGAGTTCGAAAATCCAAACCTCTTCGGGGTCGCAGATGCTGAAACTCTCTCCCTCGCTATGGTAAGGATACTGCGAGAGGAATCCTGCAAGCACCTGGATGGCCTCGCGGGCATTCTTGGCACGCTGGAGGGTGAGGTAGATGAGCGAACCATAATCGATGCCGCCATCAATCTCGTTGGCCAACTCTTCGCGGCCACCGTAGGTTGTCTCACCAATAGCGAGCTGGAACTCGTTGATGTTACCCACAACGCTATAGGTCTGAGCCACTTGGGGTATCTTGATAAGAGGTTTGCCGCTGTCCCAGTCAACGACTTGGAACATGGTGCCAGCAGGATAGCTGGCAGCGCGACGATAATAGAGTTCACCATACAGCACATGGCTGTCGGCAGCATAGGTAATCATCGTGGAGCCATCCTTGGTGGCGCCTTTGGTGAAAAGGAAATTGGTGCAAGCCTGCGTGATTGAAGATTGTAAGCTGAAGAATGCGAACAACGCAGCTGCAATAATGATTTTTTTCATACTTTTTGTTATTGGGGATTAACGATTACAGAAGTTTCTTCTTGAGGTTGAGAATCATATCGTCAGTCATGCGCTCAAGGTCATACTGAGGGTTCCATCCCCACTCGTTGCGTGCGCAGCTGTCGTCCATCTTGTCGGGCCAACTGTCGGCAATTGCCTGCTTGATAGGTTCCGGCTCATAAACCATCTCGAAGTTGGGGTAACGTTTCTTGATAGTATTGTAGATGATTTCGGGGTCGAAGCTCATAGCGGTGACGTTGAACGAGTTGCGGTGTACGAGCTTAGTGGGGTCAGCCTCCATGATGTCAATCATAGCCTTCTGGGCATCGGGCATGTACATCATATCCATATAGGTACCCTTCTTCAGCGGGCAAACAAACTTCTCACCCTTGACGGCAGCATAGTAAATCTCTACTGCATAGTCGGTTGTGCCGCCACCAGGAAGTGTCTGATAGCTGATAAGTCCCGGGAAGCGCACCGAACGGGTGTCGACACCGAAACGGGTGAAATAGTAATCGCTCAACAGCTCGCCAGTAACCTTGGTAACGCCATAGATAGTATTGGGACGCTGAATGGTATCCTGAGGAGTATTGTCGTGCGGTGTGGAAGGACCGAAAGCACCAATCGAAGAAGGTGTGAATACGGCGCAGCCAAAGAGACGGGCAACCTCGAGGCAGTTGACCAACGAACCAATGCCGACATTCCAACCAAGCATAGGATTCAATTCGGCGGTAGCGCTAAGGATAGCAGCCAGGTTATAGATGGTATCAATGTTATATTGCTTTACAGCAGTAGCAATCTGCATAATCTGTGTAGAATCAATACGTTCCACGGGGCCTCTCTCGTAAGGGTCGCCCTTCAGCGGACGCAGGTCACTGCAAACAACATTGTTGTCACCATAGATGTCTCTCAGATTACGTGTCAGTTCGGAACCAATCTGTCCACCGGCACCAACGATAAGGATTTTTTTCATTGTTAATATGTTTTTGTATTGTTTGACTATAATATATAATGTACTAACACGCGAATATTCATAACGTTGTGTGGAATCCGCGTGATTTTTTGAGAAAGCAAATTTACATAAAAAAATGAAATTTGAGAATTGAATATTTAAAATTGCAAAAAAATGTGTACTTTTGCATTTTCAAATTTTCAAACAAAAATGGAAAAATCCACATTGGCAAAACTCTACGAATGGGCGTCGTATATCATCATCGTCGCCGCCACAGTCTTCTACTTCGCATTTGACAAGACATCACTTATGCGACTGCCTATCACATTGTTAGGTATCATTCTCGCACTCTTCTTCCGCAACCTTATGTATCGCACCAGATATAAAATGTTTGAAGACGAAAACGAGGAACTCAAGGTCGACCTACGACGCCTCACCAACCTCCTCGAACTTGAAAAAAAGAAAAATAGCACTCAAAAATCAGAGTAATAATCGTACCTGAAAGATAAAGTGGCGGACGAGCAAGCTCAAAATGAAAAAATCCGCACAACAAATATACCTCGAAACAAATAATTAACAATAACATAAATCATTATTCTATGGCAACAACCGCTGATATTAAAAACGGCCTGTGTATCAATTTCAACAACGATATCTACACCATCGTTGAGTTCCTTCATGTGAAACCCGGTAAAGGTGCCGCTTTCGTACGCACCAAAATGCGCAATGTCAAAACTGGTCGCATCCTTGAGAACACCTTCCCTTCGGGCGCAAAAATCGACATCGTTCGCGTAGAACGCCGTCCCTACACCTATCTCTACAAAGAGGGCGACATGCACGTCTTCATGCACACCGAGACCTACGAACAAATTTACATCCCCGAGGATATCATCAACGCTCCTCAGTTCCTTAAAGACGGACAGTATGTCGAAATCACCGTCCATGCTGACACCGAAACTCCTCTTCTCTGCGAACTTCCTCCTTTCATCGAGACAGTCGTCACCTATACCGAACCCGGTTTTGCTGGCAACACCGCTACCAACGCCATGAAAGATGCTACCGTTGAGCCTGGTGTACAAGTCCGTGTTCCCCTCTTCATCAAAGAAGGCGAGCGCATCAAGGTTGACACCCGTACCTGCGAATACGCAGAAAGACTTAAATAATTAGAAAATCATAATCCATAATTGACAATTGAAACGAATTGCGATTATAGCAGCCTGCTTGCTTCTGCTGGCAGGCTGCAAACATAAAGTGGATAATCAATCCACCCAGCAACCCAAAGGGCCTGATTACAGCAAAGTGGTCATACCCGAATTCAATGCCGACTCAGCATTCCAATATGCTGCCGACCAATTGGCTTTTGGAGTGCGTTATCCGGGTTCTAAAGGCCATGAAGCCTGTGCCAAATACATAGCCGACAACATGAGCCGCTGGTGCGACACCGTGATAGTGCAGAAGTTCAGCGCTCGGTTGTGGAACGATGAAAAAGTCAACGGCAAAAACATCATCGCCTCGTTGCACCCCGATTGTGAGAAGCGCATACTATTGGCTGCCCACTGGGATTCGCGCAAATGGGCTGACCACGACATAGACACAAACAACTGGCGCAAACCCCTTCCTGGAGCCAACGATGGAGCCAGCGGAGTGGCTGTGATGATGGAAATGGCTCGCGTGATGTCGGCAATGCCTCCCAATGTAGGCATCGACTTCGTCTTCTTCGATGTAGAAGATCAAGGTATACCCGAATGGGCAGGACGATACGAAGACAACACCTGGTGTCTCGGTTCCCAACATTGGGCAAAGAACCCCCACAAATTGTTCTATACCGCTCAATATGGCATCCTCTATGATATGGTTGGTTGCCCAAAGCCACGCTTCACCAAAGAGGAAGTATCAATGGGATTCGCTCAAGGAGTGATGAACAAAGTATGGAACGCAGCAGCGGCAATAGGATACGGCAACATCTTTGTCGATGAACTCTCAAGTGCAATCCTCGACGACCACCTTTATGTCAATCAGATACTACGCATTCCCACAATAGACATCGTTCAGAACAGCAGAGAGTGTAGTTTCTATCCCCATTGGCACACTATGAATGACAACCTCGACGCCATCGACCGCAACACTATGAAGACCGTCGCAACGGTCAGCATGAAGGTGATATATGGTGAAAATTGAGAATTGAGAATTGAGAATTGAGAATTGAAACCATTAACATCCAACGCGCATATCAGCTCTGCGCGAGCCAAAGGCTCTTGCACCCTGAAACTTGGAACTTGGAACCTGAAACGGCCGAAGGCCATTGAAACTTGAAACCTAACACCTACCACCATCAAGAGATTCCTTTTCATACTGCCCTTCTGTTTTTTCCTTCTGATATCTTGCGGTAAGGAGAATCGTTGTTATGTGCCTATCGGATTGACCAACTTCGAAATATATCCGAACGATGCCTATTATGCAGGGCTCAACAATGTAGGAGGTTATATGTACCTAACCGGTGGGCATCGTGGTGTTGTTGTCGTCCGATTGGCTTATGACCAGTTTGTTGCCTTTGAGCGCACCTGTCCAGCAGATAGCACCACAGCCGTTGTCGCCTCGTCTGATTGGGGAGGGCAACTGCTGGAATGCCCCGTTTGTCATACACTATTTGTGACATCCAACGATGGTCTCCCCCTCGATGGAGGAGCCACCACTTGCCCTTTATACCAATACAGCACCTCGTATAGTGGCGGGGTGCTGATGGTTTATTGAAAGCAATAATGCTGATTGCTTTTTTGAAAGCAATAATCTGGTATACAGGAAGCTATTATAGGAAGTTGTCTCTATTTAATCACCATTTCCTTGGTAATCACAATCTTCTCACCACGATGGGTGGGGAGCTCAAACATAATGTCATTCATAACACCCTCGACAATAGAGCGCAATCCACGTGCTCCCAGCTTGAATTCTATAGCTTTATCAACAATAGCATCAAGAGCACCTTGGTCGAAAGTTAGCTCCACATTGTCCATCTTGAAAAGCTCCTGATACTGCTTAACAAGAGCATTCTTGGGTTCGGTAAGTATGCGGAGAAGAGCATTGCGGTCGAGAGGTTCAAGATGCGTTAGAACAGGGAATCGACCCACAAGTTCGGGGATCAGTCCAAACTTCTTCAAGTCCATTGGTTGGATGTATTTCAACAAGTTATGCTTATCAATCTCGTCGCGTGTCTTACTGCCGTTGAAACCAATGACGTTTGAATTCATACGGAGAGCAATGTCTCGCTCGATGCCATCAAAAGCACCTCCAGAAATAAAGAGTATGTTACGAGTGTCGACCTGAATCATCTGCTGTTCAGGGTGTTTGCGACCTCCATTAGGTGGCACGTTGACAACAGCACCCTCAAGGAGTTTAAGCATTGCCTGCTGAACACCCTCACCAGAGACATCACGTGTGATGGATGGATTATCGCTCTTGCGTGCAATTTTGTCTATCTCATCGATAAAGACGATACCACGCTCAGCGGCAGCAACATTATAATCAGCTGCTTGGAGGAGGCGAACAAGGACATTCTCCACATCGTCGCCCACATATCCGGCTTCGGTTAGGGTTGTAGCATCAGCGATGCAGAAAGGGACATCAAGCATACGGGCAATGGTGCGAGCCATCAAGGTCTTGCCGGTTCCCGTCTCACCTACGAGGATGATGTTTGATTTCTCGATTTCAACATCGTTTTTGTTACCTGTGCGCTCAGCATAACGCAGACGTTTATAATGGTTGTATACAGCGACAGCCAACACCTTCTTGGCATCGTCCTGACCAATTACATACTGATCCATCTTCTCCTTGATTTCCATAGGAGTAGGGATGGCGTTGGTATTGGATTTAGACTTTGTTGACTTCCTTGTGCCGATACCTTGTTCTTTCAAGATAAGGCCCGCTTGAGTAACACAGTCGTTACAGATATAACCTTCAAGGCCGGTGAGAAGCATCTCGACTTGAGAAGCAGGGCGGCCACAGAATGAGCAATGATCTTCGTGAGTTGGTTTCTTGGGCATTATGTATGGATTAATGTGTTTTACGGTTTATACTAATTCTGTTCTTGATTGATCTAAACGCAGAAATATGAATAATAGTATGGTGAAAGCCATAAGAGAAGAGCCTCCATAGCTGAAGAAAGGCAGAGGAATACCGATAACAGGCACCAATCCCAGCACCATACCTATATTAACAAAGAAATGGAAAAAGAGGATGCTGGCTACCGAGTAGCCATAGAAGCGCGAGAAGCGCGACCGTTGCCGTTCGGCAAGTCTTACAATCCGCAACAGCAAGGCGACGTAAAGGAGAACTACCGTTGTGCCACCTAAGAAACCCCACTCCTCGCCTACCGTGCAGAAGATGAAATCTGTCTCCTGCTCGGGTACAAAGTCGGCCTTGGTTATTGTGCCTTTGAGAAATCCCTTGCCAGTAAGGCCACCCGACCCTATGGCTATCTTTGACTGATACTGATTATACCCTGTGCCCTGCTTGTCCTCAATCTTGCCTAACATCACATAGATGCGCTTCTGCTGATGCTCCTCCAGCACATTATTGAAGACAATATCCACCGAGAAGGTGAAAAGAGAGCAAATCAAGAAGATGGCAGTAACCCATAAGTAGTGCTTGCGGGTGCGTTTGCTGAGCCATACAAAGAGGTACAGCAAAGCAATGGCAGCAAGAACACCGATGATGATAAAATTGTCTACAAGCAAAGCCAAGATGAAAAGCACAACAGCCACAAGTCCTATAACCAATATCTTGCCAGACATACCGTGACGATAGAGAGGCAAAAGAAAACCAGCAAAGACTAAGGCTGAACCCGTGTCATGCTGGAGCATGATGAGAGCAACTGGGATTAATATCAAAGTCCACGCAACCACCTTGTTGTGAAAATTTCTGTAGTCGCTATCGTTATCCAAGGAGCTTATATATTTAGCCAAAGCCAAAGCCGTAGCAAACTTGGCAAACTCTGATGCCTGGAACCTGAAGAAGCCAAAGTCAATCCAAGACTTTCCTCCATTGGTGACGGTGCCGATGACCAACGTAATGACGAGAAGAACCAGGACAAAAAGATAAATGAGATATGCCGTTGAAGAGTAAAGAGTAGGCTTTATATGAGTGATGACAACAGCCAGGAGAAGAGAAACCCCAATCCAGTAAATCTGTTTTCCGTGCTTTGTGCCAAAGTCGAGGATGGAGCTTTGCGATTCATCGTAGCAAGCAGCATAGATATTAAGCCAACCAAAAAGTAGGATGGCAGCGTAAAGGATAATTGTCAGCCAGTCAATCTTATTCTCAATCATTTCTTTTTCTTTTTATACCTGACAGGCAGGGGTAGTTTCTGGCATGGGTTAGTTTCACGATACATACGTTCTACATCTTTGCGAGTAACCTCGCCACGGATGTATTTCTCAACGATGAGGCTGGCGATAGGAGCCGCCCAGTAGCCGCCTCCACCACGAGCATTTTCGACGTATACGGCGACAGCGATTTTAGGCTTGTCCTTAGGAGCAAAGCAGATAAATACCGAGTGGTCGTCGCCGCTGTTCTGAGCCGTACCAGTCTTTCCGCAGATGTCGATGTCGGGAATATTGGCACGGTGTGCTGTGCCGCCAGGAGCATGAACCACGTCATACATACCTGCGGCAGCAATGTCGAAGTATTCAGGGCGGATACCTGTCTCATGGTGAGTATAGAATTCCTCGTTGCGGGTGGAGTCAGGTCCATAATAGCGCACGAGGTGTGGAGTGATGTAATAGCCTCTATTGGCAACAATGCAGGCAAGGTTAGCCATCTGGATAGGCACGACCTCTACTTCTCCCTGGCCGATACTATTGGAATAGATAGTACTGAAAGCCCATTTGCCCCTAAGAGGCACACCGCCTACTATGCGATTGTTGTAGAATGCCGTATCGGGGATGCGGCCACTCTTGACATTGGGAAGGTCTATACCAAGACGTGTGCCGAAACCAAAACGGTGCATATATTCATTCCAGACGGTAAGCCCATAAGGGCTGTCTTCGTAAATGCTTTTGAACTTACCCTGCTGGATGATACGACGATAGGTATAGTAGAAGTAGGGGTTGCATGACATTTTGATAGCTTCGCGAACCGAGCGGGCACTAGGATGGTTGTGGCACCCCACAAGGTTCTTGTCGCAAGGAAAACCTTGGTTGGGAGTAATGACACCAAGATTAAGCGCCGTCATAGCTTGAGCCACCTTGAAAATAGATCCAGGAGGATACTGAGCTTGGAGAGCGCGGTTGAAGAGAGGATTGCTGATATCGTTGGCAAGGAGGATGTAATTCTTGCCACGTATACGACCGACCAAGAGGTTAGGATCATAGGAGGGAGCAGAAGCGAGAGCCAGAACTTCGCCAGTAGATGGCTCAATGGCGACAATGCATCCACGCTTGTTAGCCATAATCTTTTCAGCATATTCCTGAAGAGAGGCATCGATGGTAGTGTAGAGGTTACCGCCTTCGACAGCCATAGTGTCAAAGTTGCCATGCATATAGGGGCCAATCTCCCTATTATGAACGTCGACATGCATGATACGCTTGCCTTTGATACCTCTGAGGACCTCCTCGTAAGATTTCTCGAGGCCACTCTTTCCGATATAGTCGCCCTGATGGTAATAGGTGCTGTCTATCTTGATATCGTTATCATCGACTTCGCCCACATAACCGAGGACATGAGCCGCAATGGGTTTGTCATAGACACGCAAAGTGCGCTGCTGAACATAGAATCCGTGGAATTTGTAGAGGTGGCTCTGCCAGGAGGCATACTCTTCTTTCGAGACCTGCTTCATGAAGATGGACGGAGAGTAGGTACTGTAGCGGCTTGCCTTCTTCATTCTGCTGTTGAACTCATCAAGAGTTATACCCAAGACCCTGCAAAACATTGCGGTATCAAGTTTCTTTGTCATTCTTGGGATGACCATAAGGTCGTAGACAGCCTCGTTGTAAACCAGCAATTCACCATTGCGGTCATATATTAATCCACGAGCGGGATATTGGGTAATAGTACGGAGAGCCTGCTGGTCAGCTTTTTCACGGTAAGACTTGTCGAAAATCTGCAATATGGCCAATCTCACAATGAACACAATTGCCACCGTGATTAAGATGATGCGTATAACGTTGCTTCGTTCTTGATAGAGGTCTCTGGACATATTGCCAATAATACTATTGTTTCAAGCCACACAATTCTGCCTAAACTCCTTAACCATCGCAGATTAAAGATAGGTCATCAAAAAAATCAAAAGTGCAAATTTAGTTATTTTTTTTGAAATAACACTTACAAGACGAATAAACCCAAAACCATTATTTCTTTATTGAGTATTTGCAATTGTTTTTTGTTGCAGTTCTTTCAATGGGTCGATGGTGTAAGAGATGTAATACTGCATGCCAGGCGACATAGTAGAGTAGTATTCCAGCTGGCCTTTAACCATATAGCGGCAATCAGCAGCAAGTGATGATGCGGTTTTCGAATCACCGCAGCGGCCATAAGCCTGCGATGCCTTATATGTAAGCTGAGGGTCGCACATCAAACGCAAAGGAATGGAACTGCGAGTGGAGTCAAGTATCTGGCAAGCTTCATCTTGGCGACCTGCATCAGCAAGGTTCTCGGCAGCAAGTATGACATCAAGCCAATATTGGCGGAGGAAACCATGTGACGTCTCGTCGATATGAACTCCGTCAAGAGATTCCCAACGGAGGACACCGGACATCAGACGATGACAACGGTCAAGGTCGACAGAATCGGAAGATTGAGTATTCTCAGGAAGACGATAAACGAAACCAGAAAGCTGGAGTGGACAATCAAAAGAAACGCGTTGGTCATTTTTGGCATAGTGGCTGAAATGTGGTGTGCGTTTACCATTGTAAAGGTTGATAATAGCCATCATGCGGCGATAAGGACCAGCGTTCAGTAATTGGGAGTTGAGAATGGCGTATTGGGAATCATCCGAAGAAGATTTTTCATCTTTAGCAACGAGTTGTTTTGCAATGGAAAGAGCATAACTTTCGCTACCGAGCAACGAGATGTTGATAACCTGAACATCGGGGCGACAATTCTCCACTTCCTGCAAATACCATAGTGGGAAGGTGTCGTTGTCGCCAAGAGTGAAGAGAATCGCATTCTGGTCGCATGATTCAAGAATGTTACGAGCCGCATCGCGAGCAATATAGCGGCCGCTACGGTCGTGGTCGTCCCAGTTTTGGAAAGCCATGAGGAGCGGAACGACGAGGAGAATCGAATAAATGAATGATAGTTTAGAAGCTATCACAGGAAACTTCTTATCAATAAAAGAGATAATGGCTTTTGCCCCGAAAGCTATCCAGATAGCGAAAGTATAGAAAGAAAGAATGTAAGCATAGTCGCGCTCTCGTGGTTCGTACATAGGATGGTTGAGGTAAACAGAGAGAGCCAGCGAAGAGATAAGGAATAGAGTTAGAAAGGACCAAGCCCAACACTTAGCCTCTTTATTTTCATGACCACTATACTGTTTGTTATTTTGACTGCAAGATTGATTAGGTCGAGCATCATTAGTTTTTCCAAAAAGGGTATCTCTTGATTTTCCAAAAGAAGAGAAAAGACCAATAATACCAAGTATCAAAGGCAAGAGGAAATAACGGTTGTGACCAGCACTAGGCATAGAGTCGGGCATTGCTGCTGAAGTGCCAATATAGAGTCGGTCGATGAAAGGAATGCCGGTAATGAACTGGCCTTTCTGCAAGTTGCCATAACCCTGCCTGTCATTGTATCGACCAGAGAAGTTCCACATGAGGTAGCGCAAATACATATAACCCAACTGGTAACCTCCAAAAATGATAAGGTTGTCGCCTTGCGAAGGCTTATAGTACTGCTGACCATCCACATTGACCATTTTACCATGACGGCCACACCAGTCGTTGTAGTAGAGGTCCGAATAGGTGCCACGTTTCCACATGCGTGGGAAAAACATATTCATCTCAGGTGCATATACAGGCTTGCCGTCATCATCAAAAGCAACAATAGGTGAGTTGTAGCAACGGCCATAAAAGAGTGGGGCTTTCTCGTACTGAGAACGAGTGAAATAGTCGTGGAATGCCTCCCTTGTGCTTGGCGCACCCATATTGATAGGTGGGTCGGCAGCAGCGCGAATAGGGATGACAAGATAAGGAGTAAGGCCGATGAAGAAGAAAAGGATTAGAAACAGAATATTGAGAATAGGATTTTTCTTAGCACTTTTGTCTTCACGCTGAAATCCATACTTTTTCAGTTGTGTGAAATATATTACCAAGAGTGCCGGAATGGTGAGGAGGCTCAACTGATGGACACATACTGAAAGACCTAGCAAGAAAGCGATAAGAAATAACCAGCGAGGAGAACGGTCGATGGATTGAGCCCAACACACCATTGCCCATACAATTGCCGAGGAGAAGAGCATAGAAAGACTATAAACTTCGCTCTCGACAGCTGAGAACCAGGCAGTATCACAAAAGACATAACAAAAAGTACCCACAATTGCGGCAAAGACACCACGTCCTATACCGTTGTCGGTCGAACTGTCGTGATTGCATAGCAACCTGCATATTGTCCAGAAAAGGAACATTGCTGTAAGACCACCAGCAACAGCACTAAGAGCATTACTCCACCACGCCACCTGCTCAGGATTAGATGCAAGAAGTGTAAAGCAATGAGCCAAAAGCGAATACAGAGGAGCTCCAGGAGGATGCCCCACTTCAAGAAGGTAAGATGTCGCAATGAACTCGCCACAATCCCAGAAGCTCACAGAGGGTTCCAACGTGAACAAATAAACAATTGTAGCAACAATGGCAACAAACCATCCGATAATAGTTATAACACTAGAGCGGTTCATCTGACTTACAACACCTTAACCATAGAACAATGCATGTCACCAGTTGACAACCGACTTGTTGAAAACATCGTCGCAGAGCTCGCTGACAATCTCCGCCATCAAGCTGCTCTCCACAGAGGAGAAGTTAAGCTGAGCGTTGTAGTCGCGATACCTTGTGAACGACTGTTCAAAGTCGGCATCATGGTCCTTGTTATTCACGAACTTAACCTTGATAGTGATGCTCAGACGGTTCATCGACACCTCGTCGTTGGCCGAAAGGGCAGCCGCCCTCGTTGTATAGGAGGTGATTTCACCGCTTATCTCCATATCGGCACTACCGTTGACCACATTCAAGCTCGTTTGGGAAGAAAACAAGTTGCGCAAGTCGTCAGTAAGTTTCTGGCTCAGCTGAGGATTAACAGTAGTGGCATAATTAGGGAAAGTCGCCACCGATATAGTCTTAGCCCCCACAGGAATCGAGGCTCCTGTGAAGCTATAGCCACCTTTGCAAGCCGAAAACGACAACAGGCTCAGAGCCATCAAAATATATAGAAACCGTTTCAACACGATTCAACAGTAAAACTATTAGACATTATACGAGTCGTTGTCAATATGCTTTTCGTCCTCCATCTGCCAAAGCATGAAAGCAGCCTGTTGCTCCATATAAGTAAGGCAAGCATGCTTGATATTGAGGTCGTTGATATTGCTTATCTCGTTGGTTATCTCGTCGATACGTTGTTTGATATTATTGTCCATTATACGTGATTTAAAAATTGTTTTAAGTAAGGTTGATATCAGTTGAGGCAATCTCTAAATAAGAGGTTGCTGAAATAATATAACGAAAAAAAAAGCCGATAATTACAGCAAAAGCAAAATTTATTTCAATCAATTGAGTATCAATACACTCAAGCAAGTCAATCACCAAAAGTAGTGATAGGTAAGGAAAAAAATGGCCATTATTTGTTATCTCCCAAACTCAGCAGAGCATGTATTTTTGCAAACAGAAACAACAGAAACATTTTGCCATTAAAAGTGCGTAAACATCTGGTTGTTATTTAGTTTTATGGATTAATAATGGAAACAGGCATCCGCAGAAGGCTGCCTGTTTTTTTTGTTAGACACCGACAAACTGCTTGAAACAAATACTAAATCCTAAAGACCCATTTGGTTATAGAGATAGTATTATTAAATGTTGTCTATAGTAAAAAATTTTGCCAAATTAGATAAGTATAGTATCTTTGTATAAAAATAAGGAAGGCCAAAAATGGTCTTCATGACTGATTATAAGCAAATAACAACCTTTAACAATAAATACAAAACTCTTAACCTAATAATGCAAAACACAGTAAAAATAAACCAAGACCTAGTATACGTCGGAGTTAGCGACCGTCGCACAGCCCTCTTTGAAAACGTCTACCAAATACCCAACGGAGTATCATACAACAGCTATCTGCTGCTAGATGAGAAGACCGCGCTCCTCGATACTGCAGACATCACAGTCAGCGAACAGTTCTTCGAGAATGTAGAGGCAGCACTCTCTGGTCGCGCCCTCGACTACCTCATCGTCAACCACATGGAACCTGACCATGGAGCCCTCATTGCCCCGCTCCTTCTCCGCTATCCGCAAGCGACAATCGTCTGCACAGCAAAAGCCGCACAGATGATAGAACAGTTCTTCGGACAGAAACCCGCCAACCTGCAGGCAGTAAAAGAAGGCGATACACTCACGCTCGGCCGTCACCAACTCACCTTCACTATGGCACCCATGGTACATTGGCCAGAAGTCATGATGACCTACGATAGCACCGACAAGATACTCTTCTCAGCCGACGCATTCGGCACCTTCGGAGCACTCTCGGGCAACATCTATGCCGATGAGGTCAATTTCGAAAATGAGTGGCTAGCAGAAGCTCGCCGCTACTACATCAACATCGTTGGGAAATACGGAGTTCAGGTTCAAAACGTACTGAAGAAAGCAGCTGCACTCGACATCCAAATGATCTGTCCCTTGCATGGACCCGTGTGGCGCGAGAATCTTGGTTGGTTCATCGGCAAACACGATGTGTGGAGTCGCTACGAACCTGAGGACAAAGGAGTAGTCATCATATATGGCAGCATCTATGGCCATACCGAGAGTGCAGCACTAAGACTCGCAACCCTCCTTGCACAACGAGGCGTAAAGGGCATCAAAGCCTACGACGCTAGCCGCACACCAGTAAGCGAGCTCGTTTCCGAATGCTTCCGAGTCAGCCATATTGTCCTCGCATCCAGCACCTACAACAACGGCATCTTCACACCAATGGAGAATCTCCTTGCCGACCTCAAAGCCCACGATTGGAAACGACGTACCATTGGCATCATCGAGAACGGCACATGGGCAGCCACCAGCGGCAAACTGATGCGAGCAGAACTAGAGCAGATGAAAGAACATACCATTCTGGCAGAAACCGTCACACTCAAGAGTGCTGCAAAAGCAGAACAGGAAGAGCAACTGGCAACCCTTGCCGAAGAGATAGCAAAAACCCTATAATCAAAGACAACATCTAGATGTTGCAAAAAAGTAACACAAAAATGATAGACAATAAAGCACTTTTCAATATCAGCTACGGCCTCTTTGTACTCGTCGCACGACAAGGCGAGAAAGACAACGCCTGCATAATAAATGTAGCTCAACAAGTCACAAGCGACCCTCTGCAGCTGATGATATGCGTCAACAAAGCCAACCTGACGCACGACATGATACTACGAACTCTGAAGTTCAATCTCTGTCCCCTCAGCGAAGAAGCCACAATGAAGCCTTTCCAGCACTTCGGATTCCAAAGCGGACGAGATGTCAACAAGTTTGCCGAATGCCAGCAAGAGCTGCGTACCGAAAACGGGTTGCTCTACCTGCCAAAGTATATCAACAGCGTGATATCGTGTGTAGTCACCAAGAGTATCGACCTCGGCACCCACACCATGTTCATCGCTATGCCTATGGAGGCTCGCATACTTAGCGACAGCCCCAGTATAACATACAGCTACTACCAGCAAAACATCAAACCTAAACCCACATCACCCAAGGCAGAAGGAGGCAAGAAGAAATGGGTGTGCGAAGTATGCGGCTACGTCTATGAAGGCGACGAGCTACCAGCCGACTTCATCTGTCCTTGGTGCAAGCACCCTGCCAGCGACTTCAAACTGGTTGAATAAACCCCTATCGCACTTTTAAGCAAACCTCTAAGGTTGACTTGAGAAAAAAACACAATTTTTTTTTTTTTCATTTAAGAAAAAAGTTGTATCTTTGCAATACCCATTGAGATGGACTCATTGGGCGAAAACACAACAAATCAAAACATTAAATTTAAATAAATATGGAAAAATACGTTTGCAATGTATGCGGGTATGAATACGATCCCGCAAAAGGCGATCCCGACAATGGCATCGCTCCCGGAACCAAGTTTGAAGATCTGCCTGCCGACTGGGTATGCCCACTCTGTTCAGTCGACAAGACTCATTTTGAGAAACAGTAAAAGCAATCAAACAATTAAACAATAACAAACATGCTTAACAAGAAAGTATCTGACCTGCTTAACGAGCAGATTAACAAGGAGCTCTATAGCGGCTACCTGTATTTAGACATGAACAACTATTTCGACAAACGCGGCCTCAACGGCTTCGCCAACTGGTACATGATCCAGGCACAGGAAGAGCGCGACCACGCCATGTTGATATACAAGTATATGCAGAACAACGATTGCCCCATTAAGCTCGAAGCTATTGCCAAACCCGACAAGAAGTTCAAGAGCGACATGGAAGTTTTGCAAGCCGGCCTTGAGCACGAGGAGTATGTAACCGCATCAATCCACACCATCTACGATGCAGCTTACAAGGTAAAAGACTTCCGCACCATGCAGTTTCTCGACTGGTTTGTCAAGGAGCAAGGCGAAGAGGAGACCAACGCACGCGACATGATTACCAAGATGGAACTTTTCGGCAGCGACCCCAAGAGCCTTTACATGCTCAACCAGGAATTAGCCGCCCGCACCTACAACGCCCCCAGCTTGGTGCTTGACTAAAACGGGTGCTCAACAAAAAAATAAAAACGATTATTAATCCCAAAAACTAACGATATAATGAGCAAAAAATTCATCTGCCCCGTTTGTGGGTACGTATATGAGGGCGACGAGAAGCCCGAGAAATGCCCTATTTGCGGCAAAGAGATGCAGGAAGTGAAAGAGGACATCAAGACATGGGCCGCTGAGCATATAGTCGGTGTCGCCAAAGATGCTCCCGAAGATATCAAGGCAGACCTTCGCATGAACTTTGAAGGCGAGTGCAAAGAGGTTGGAATGTATCTTGCAATGGCTCGCGTAGCACACCGCGAAGGATATCCCGAGGTAGGACTCTACTGGGAGAAAGCCGCCTTTGAGGAGGCCGAGCATGCAGCCAAATTTGCAGAGCTGCTTGGTGAAGTTCTGACCGACAGCACAGCACAGAACCTGAAGATGCGCGTTGATGCCGAGTATGGTGCAACCGCTGGCAAGACCGACCTTGCAAAACGTGCAAAAGCCCTGAACCTTGACGCCATACACGACACCGTTCACGAGATGGCTCGCGACGAGGCACGTCACGGAAAGGCTCTCGAAGGCCTGCTGAAACGCTATTTCGAGAAATAAGAGTTAGCGCAGATAATACACAAAGAAAAAAGCTTGCCGCAGATGTGGCAAGCTTTTTTTGTGAGTATGAGATAGAATTTATCCTTCAATTTCTTTGCGAACCTTCTTGAAGGCCTCGATGCATTTGTCGAGATGCTCGTGCTCGTGAGCGGCGCTAATCTGGACGCGGATACGAGCCTGACCTTTCGGTACGACGGGATAATAGAAGCCGGTAACGAAGATGCCTTCTTCCTGCATCTTAGCAGCATACTTCTGACTCTTGGCAGCGTCGTAGATCATCACAGCGCAGATGGCGCTCTCGCTGGGCTTGCAGTCGAAACCCTCTTCCTTCATGCGGCGGAGGAAGTATTCGGTGTTCTCATGCAGCTTGTCCTGCAGGGCGTTGGTCTCGCTCATCATGTCGAACATACGGATGCCAGCGGCAACAAGGCCGGGAGCCATAGAGTTGCTGAACAGATAAGGACGGCTGCGCTGACGGAGCATGTCGATGATTTCCTTCTTGCCGGTAGTGAAACCGCCCATAGCGCCACCAAAGGCCTTGCCAAGGGTGCCGGTGAGGATTTCAATCTTGCCGCGCAGGTTGTAGCGTTCGGTGACACCACGACCGGTCTTGCCGACAACACCAGCGGAGTGGCTCTCGTCGACCATCACCATAGCGTCGTACTTGTTGGCGAGCTCATAAATCTTGTCAAGCGGGCAGACATTGCCGTCCATTGAGAAGACACCGTCGGTGACGATGAGGCGGAAGCGGTTCTTCTGTGCTTCCTGCAGTTTAGCCTCGAGTTCGGCCATATCGGCATTGGCATAGCGATAACGCTGAGCCTTGCAGAGACGGACACCGTCGATGATGGAAGCGTGGTTGAGGGAGTCGGAGATGATGGCATCCTCTTCGGTGAGGAGGGGTTCGAAAACACCGCCATTGGCATCGAAGCAGGCAGCATAAAGGATGGTATCCTCGGTGCCGAAGAAGTCTGCGATTTTCTTCTCGAGTTGCTTGTGGAGATCCTGGCAGCCGCAGATGAAACGGACAGAAGCCATACCGTAGCCGCGGGCATCCATACCCTTCTTGGCGGCCTCGATAAGCTCAGGATTGTCAGCAAGACCTAAATAGTTGTTGGCGCAGAAGTTGAGGCACTTCTTGCCCTTAACCATGATTTCGGCACCCTGAGGGCTCTCGATAATACGTTCATGTTTGTAAAGACCAGCGGCTTCGATGTCGGCCAGTTCTTTCTGTAAATGTTCTTGGAACTTTGTGTACATGATATATTAATTATAATGTGTATTAAAAATGAAAAGCGATTGGTGAAAAGGCTTGTATTGTGCCATTTCACCAATCACTAAAAAATGCTCTTAGAGAATATATCCCAAGCCGAAGAAGAAGTCAGAAGTCTTGACGGTGGTGTTGTCTGCGGAGGTGAGGTTCATGAGACCCATACGGTAACCACCGAAGAGGCGGAACTGCTTGAAGTCGAAGGAAACGCCAACGGCCATACCGAGGTCGAGACGGCGGAGGTTGCTCTTGTCGCCATACCAATCGGTGTCTTTCTTAACGTTACCAACAGTAGTCTCGGTAGTAGTCTTACCGGTGAGGGCAAAAGTGGCAACAGGACCGAGCATGAAGCTCAATTTGGCATCGCTGCCGAGAGAGAAGCCATAGTTGAACAGAACGGGAACATCGATGACGAACTGTTTGTCGACGCTGGTAGTGGTGACACCGACAACAGTAAGACTTTCCTTATGATAGTTGAAGCGGAGCTGACCACCGATAGAGAGGTTGAGGTCACCGGTGAGGCCGAGATTGTAGTTTACGCCACCGAAGAAGCCATTGTAATGGTTATCATTAGAAGTTGTATTACCAGAAATGGTATACTGAGATGTGGTGGTTTCGGGAGCAAAGCCGAAATTGATACCGAGCTGAGCGTTTGCATTGAATGCAACAAAAACGAAAGCTACAAGAGCTAAAACTGAGAATGATTTTTTCATGTTTGTTTTTTTTTATTGATTAATTGATTAATAAGTTGTTTCAGTATTCTATGTGTTATTTCGAATAGGGCAAATCAAGACGATAAGGTTGTTTATTTTTTATAAGAAGTATCAATATATAACGTAGAAAAATGTGATTATTGTGTGAATTATTGAGAAAAATTTTTCAACCCAAAAAACGCCTTGCCATCAAGCAACTTCACAATACCTGTTGGTTAAGTAGCTATACACGACAACACGTTGGTAGTTAATGCTTTCGTCAGAGTAGCAGTCGGGCATCAGAATAATATTTGAACCAAAAAAGGAGAGGGACGGTATTGCCTTTGTCTTCTGAGTACTTCGTCAAGACAAGAAGCGACGATACACAATAGGCCTTGTAGGGAAGAAAGGTTTAATTATCAATTGGTTATTAATACTAAAGCGTTCCGTTCCGGTTGTTCCGGTTAAAATAATGACACGATCATACCTCTTTTAAAGTATATAAAGTATATATAACTTATTAATATATAATTAATTATATATATAATAAGAGAAACAGGAACCCTCAAAAAAGCAACCGGAACAACCGGAACGGAACGCTAAACCCCAAGATAATAATATCTAAAAAACAAATATACAATGAAATACGACATTAGTAAACAGTTATCACCAAAGATGCCAAAGTTTGGAAAGAGGACAGAATGTGTCATTTTATTCCTCTAAAAGGCATCAAAAGACGTGCATGAACCCCTTGTTCCGATGCTTTTCCCCGTTCTTGGCGAACACATAAGCGGTTCGGAATTTCTGTATCCCGACCTCATTTGGGATGAACTTTGTAGCCAAATGGTGGTTGTTGACATAATAATTGGGTTTTTGCATCGTGAATTAAGGTTTAGAATTGTGTTTTTGTCTGGACAGAATTCAGGACAGAATTAAGTCAGAGTTAAGTCAGAGTTAAGTCAGAGTTAAGTTAGAGTTAGGTTAGAGTTAGGTTAGAGTTAGGTTAGAGTTGGAGGTAGTCTTTTTGATGGTTGTTATGGATGCTGATTTGAAAAAAATTTTTCCATGTCACAAAATAAAAAAAATATCGTTGCGTTATTATTGCGTGCTTACATAAAACAAAGATGTATTTGTGGGCTTTCCTGACCTGCTCGGGAGAGCCTTTTTTAACTTGATGGGGAATGCTTCATTAACATGCTCGGATGAGCCTTTTTTAAGTATTGAAATTGAATATCAAAAAGAAAATATTATTGTTAATTGCCACCTCCTTGCTTGGCGGATGCGCTAAACCGGGAATGCCTACTGGCGGCCAGAAGGATGTAACACCTCCGATGATGCTACAAATGTCGCCTCCGAGTGGGACGCTGAACAGCAACCAAAAGGATTTCTATATAGAATTTGACGAATATGTGGTTCTGAAAAATGTAGAGAACAACATGCTTGTGTCGCCTCCGATGAAGGAACGCCCTGAAGTGAAGACGAAAGGGCGCGGCATCAAGGTGACCATCAAGGACTCGCTGCAGCCAAACACCACTTACCTGTTCCAATTTAAGGAGGCGGTTGCCGACTTCAACGAGGGGAACATGCTGCCTTCGCTGGAGTATGTCTTCTCGACGGGCAGCTATATTGACAGCATGACCCTTGGCGGCAAGGTGGTTGACGCCCTCACTATGGAAGCCGACAAGGATCCCGTGGCCGTGTGGCTTATGGATGAGGAAAGATACCAGCAAGCTGTGACGGGTTTCTTGCTGAACATCTCGGAAAACGATTCGTCGTCTTCTTCGCCCGATTCTTCTAAACATGCCCAACAGGATAATGTGACACCAACGGCAAACTACATAACACGTACCGACAAGGACGGAACATTCAGATTCAACAACATAAAACCCGGCAACTACCGTATGATTGCGGTTAAGGACGATGACAAGAATGGTGCAGTAGGCGTTGGCGAGGCTGTTGCTTTCAGCGACAGCGCATGGGCAGCTGAGGTTATGAAGATGCCTGATTCGACTTTGAAGGTACTTGATTCGACCCTCAAGGTGCAAGATTCGGGTTACAGCTATCTAGGAAACGCAGCAAAGGCATCACCAAAGACAACACCAAGCAAGCCAAAAGAAAACGCCATACTGAGGATGTCGGCAAAGAAGATAGAGAAACAACGACTGACATCAAGCAAATTCGTGGATGCCGGAAAGGTGGTAGTAACCTCTCTCCTACCCCTTAAGGCACCAAAGGTTGATGCCGGAGAGGAGGGCATTGTGTGGCGAATGAACAAGACAAGCGACACCATTACACTCTGGACCTTGAACAAGGAGTGCGACTCGATAGCTTTCGTCGTCAAGGACACGACGGGCATAGATGACACGCTAAGCCTCAGATGGCACAAGAAACGCAAGGAGAAAGGCGTGGGTAATATTTCGATAAAAACTGGCAGCGTGACATTCAGCACAAAGACACTCCCCTACTACGACTCGCTCGTGCTGGTGTTCGCGACACCCATTGCAAGACAAGCCACCCTTAAAGACAATAATACAACGACAAGCGATTCGAGTTTGGCAGCACAAGACACGGTAAAGCACGAAGAAGAGGCAATGGCCAAAGCACGTGTCATGTTGCTGAAGGACAGCACGGTGGAGTATTGTGCCGTCAAGGTTGACAGCAACGGGTTGAGGGCACGGCTACAATATAGTTTCCACCAAGGCGAGAAATACGCTGTGAATATAGACAAAGGACTCTTTGTTGACGTGCAGGGAAATGAAAATGACTCGCTGAACGGAGTAATAACAGTAACGAAAGCAGAGGATTATGGCAATCTGACTGTTAGCGTAGTGGGCGAAATAGAGAGTGAGGCGATTATCCTTGAGTTGATAGACGATAAAGGTAAAGTGTTGTGCGAAAAGAGAATCGCAGAAGACGGGAAGGTGAAATTCGACCATATCAAGCCTGCAAAATATCGGGTGCGAGCCATCATCGACACGGATGGCAACGGGAAATGGGATGAAGGCGACTTCGGAATGCAGAAGCAACCAGAGAGAGTGATATATATGGACAAAGAACTGGATATCAGAGCCAATTGGGATTTTGAGGAAAAGTTGACAATAAAATGAACAGGAAGCTTGTATCGGGATTATTTTGGGTTTTGCTGGCCAACTTGCTGGTTAAGCCACTATGGATACTTGGCATCGAGGTGGGAGTGCAGAATGCCGTCGGCACCGAGATGTATGGCTTCTACTTCACGATTTTCAATATAAGCTATATCTTCAATATACTCCTTGACCTAGGCATCACCAACTTCAACACACGCAACATAGCTCGCCACCCGAAGCTGATTGAAAAACACCTTCCTGGTTTACTGAGCATCAAGCTGCTGCTGCTGGTATTCTATCTTGTGGTGACCTTCAGCATAGGATTGATAAAAGGCTTCTCCTCAGAACAATTTTTGCTGCTGGCGATACTGACTTTCAACCAGTTCCTCAACTCGATGATACTATACCTGCGGAGCAATTACGAAGGATTGCTTCTCTTCAAATGGGATAGTCTTATCAGCGTGCTTGACCGAGTGCTTATGATTGTGATATGCGGATTGATGTTGTGGTTGCCCTATAGCGGCGAAGGAAGCCGGATGACGGTATACAGTTTTGCTTTGGCACAGACGGCCGCATACCTTGTGACGGCAGTATTGGCTCTGACGGTGCTGATAAGGAGACAGGTTTCAGTTTCCAAGTTTCAGGTTTCAGGTTTCAAATTTAATAGACGGAAACGGCTGTTCGCCATAGCCATATTAAAGCAGAGCTTGCCTTTTGCTTTGCTTGTGCTGCTTATGGCGAGCTACAACCGTATCGATCCCATCCTATTGGAACAGCTGTCGACAGATGGCATGGGAAACATGAACGCAGGCATCTATGCCGGTGCTTTCCGCCTGCTTGACGCCCTTACGATGATAGCATATTTGGTGTCGGTGCCGCTGCTGCCGATATTTTCGAAATTGACCAAAGAACGGAGCGAAGGGGTGAGAGATGGAGAGATAGCGGAGACAACGAAGGGGATGTTCGCGATGGTAATGGTTTTCGCCATCACGGCGGCATGCTCACTTGCCTGCGTTGCAAATGACATAATGGCGTTATTCTATGAAGAGAATGTGGAGGAGTATGCAGATGTGTTCAGAATTGTGATTTTCTGCATCATACCAATCTCTACAACCTACATCTTCGGTACTCTTCTCACCGCAGGTGGATACCTTCGGAAACTCAACATCTTTGCTGCCTGCTCGCTGATGGCCAATATTGGCGTCAACTTGCTGCTTATCCCGAGATATGGGGCTGTGGGTAGCGCGTGGGCAGGAGTTACGGCACAGAGCCTTATGGCGGTTGCCCAGATAGTGGCGGCATTGAAAATCTTCGAGATAAAACTTTCGTGGGGATATATACTAAAACTGACAACCTTTACGTTATCTATAATAGCTTGCACGTTGAGCACAAAGTTTGTGGTGTGGTGGCAGACGCTGCTGATATGTGGAGCGGTGGCGATGATAATGGCATTGGCACTCAAACTGATAAATATAAAAGAGATAACCAAAAGCATAAAAAACAAAGACCTCTAGAAAGACATCATTTGCAGAGGTTGACTAAAAAAACTAGAAAAACCAGAAAAAACTAAACAGATGAAGAAAGCATACGTATTTCCTGGCCAAGGAGCCCAATTTGTGGGTATGGGTAAAGATTTATATGACGGCAACAAGAAGTGCCGCGAAATGTTCGAAACCGCCAACGACATCATCGGTTTCCGCATTACCGACCTCATGTTTGCCGGAACACCAGAAGACCTGAAACAAACCAAGGTGACGCAGCCAGCCATATTCCTGCACTCGACCATCCTTGCCACCTATATGGGCGACTCATTCCAACCCGATATGGTGGGAGGACACTCGCTTGGAGAGTTCTCGGCACTTGTAGCCGCAGGAGCAATGAGTTTTGAAGACGGATTGCGTCTTGTCATTGCACGTGCCAACGCCATGCAGAAATGCTGTGAGGCACATCCCTCGACAATGGCAGCGGTGTTGAAACTTGACGACAAGACCGTAGAGGATATCTGTGCCTCGATAGAGGGCGAAGTGGTAGTAGCAGCCAACTACAACTGCCCTGGCCAGCTGGTAATCAGCGGCACGGTAGAAGGTATCAACAAAGCCTGCGAGAAGGTGAAAGAGGCAAAAGGCCGCGCACTTCCCCTTGCTGTGGGCGGAGCATTCCACTCACCCCTCATGGAGCCGGCACGCGTAGAACTCAGCGCCGCCATCGAGAAAACGGCTTTCACAGCACCTATCTGCCCTTGCTACCAGAATGTATGTGCCCTGCCCGTCAGCGACCCCGACCAAATCAAGGCCAACCTCAACAAGCAGCTCACCGCACCAGTACGCTGGACAGCCACCGTGCAGAACATGCTGAAAGACGGTGCCAGCGAGTTTATAGAGGTGGGACCCGGAACCGCCCTGCAAGGCATGATAAAGAGAGTAGACGCCAATGCCAATGCGCATTCGGTGGAGATGTAGGAGGAAGAGATGGAACTACGAACTGAGCAAGTAGTAAAGAAATACCGCAGCCGCACCGTTGTGAAAGGTGTCTCTGTAAGTGTGAATCAAGGAGAGATAGTAGGATTGCTCGGTCCCAATGGGGCAGGCAAGACAACCACTTTCTATATGATAGTAGGCATCATCAAACCCAATTCGGGTAAGGTGTTCTTCGACAATACAGAGATAACAGAGCTGCCAATGTATCGTCGAGCCCAAATGGGAGTCGGCTACTTGGCACAGGAGGCATCGGTATTCCGACAGATGACAGTCGCCAACAACATCATGTCTGTGCTCGAATTCCAAAAAGAGCTCACACGCGAGAAGAGAGAGGAGCGACTGGAGAGCCTACTTGACGAGTTTGGATTGCAGCGAATACGCAACAGCAAGGGTATACAACTAAGTGGTGGAGAGAGGCGACGTACAGAAATAGCCCGAGCACTTGCCACAAATCCCAAGTTCCTGCTCCTCGACGAACCTTTTGCAGGAGTAGATCCAATAGCCGTACAAGACATACAAGATATCGTTGCCCATCTGAAAGAGAAGAATATCGGTATACTCATAACCGACCACAACGTCAACGAGACGCTACGCATCACCGACCGAGCTTACCTGCTTTTCGAGGGTACCGTGCTGCATCACGGAATGCCCGAAGAGATGGCAGCCGACCCCGATGTGCGAGAAAAATATTTGGGTCGAGATTTTATTTGGCACGGCCGCAAACAAACAAAAAAACTCACTCCACAAGAGTGAGTTTTTTTTACTATCAAAGTATTCCTTCTCTCAAGATGTCGTGGATATGCAACACGCCAAGATAAGAGCCTTGCTCGTCGACGACCACAAGCTGAGTTATGGCATTCTTCCTCATCTTGTCTAACGCCTTAACGGCAAACTCATTGGGGCATACCGTCTTCGGTTTGGGCGTCATGATGTCGGCTGCGGTAAGATGAAGGCCATCAAGTTGCTGATGCTTCTTCATCATGCGGCGAAGGTCGCCATCGCAGACAATACCAACCACCCTACCATCGTCGACGACAACAGCACATCCCAACCGACGGGAAGTCATTTCCAAAATCGTCTCACGAAGAGGAGTGGATGGGTTAACCAAGGGCCGCTCATTCTGACGATAGAGTTCATCGACACGCATATATAGTTTCTTGCCCAACGCACCACCAGGATGGAAACGGGCAAAGTCGCTTGCCGTGAAGTTGCGGCACTCGATAAGGGCAACAGCCAAGGCATCGCCCATGACGAGTTGGGCCGTTGTTGACGAGGTAGGCGCAAGGTTGTTGGGACAAGCTTCATGTTCAACAGTAGTATTGAGCACGATGTCGGCTTGCTGTGCGAGGAAAGAGTCGATGTCGCCAACCATAGCAATCAAGGTGTTGCCGAAGTTCTTAATCAGCGGCACCAAGACCTTGATTTCGGGCGTGTTGCCACTCTTAGAGATACAAATAACGACATCGCCCGACTGCACCATACCCAAATCGCCGTGAATAGCATCGGCAGCATGCATGAAGATGGCTGGAGTGCCCGTCGAGTTAAGGGTAGAAACAATCTTGGTGGCGATATTAGCACTCTTGCCAATACCTGTAATAATTACTCTTCCATGGGCCGAAAAAATAATTTCTACTGCCCTAACAAAAGCATCATCTATATGTGCAGCCAATCCTGCCACAGCTTTTTTTTCATCGTCAATAACTTGACATGCAATATGTTTAATCTCTTCTGATGTCTTCAACACTAAATTTTTTTTTCAGTTTCAAAAAAAAATTGTAACTTTGTAAATTATATAACTAACGTCACTTTTGCAATAAAAGTATTTGATGACTAACATTAATCTGCAACAAAAACTAAAAGAAATCTTCGGCTTCGTTAGTTTCAAAGGCGATCAGGAGAAGATTATCCGCAGCGTTCTTGCTGGCAAGGATACTTTTGTCATTATGCCAACAGGTGGCGGTAAATCGCTCTGCTATCAGCTTCCTGCGATGATACTTGACGGCACCACCATCGTCGTCTCCCCCCTCATCGCACTTATGAAAAACCAAGTCGACGCAGTACGCTACACATCTGGCACCAACGCTGTAGCCCACTTCCTAAACTCATCTCTCAACAAACAGCAGGTCACCGAAGTCAAAGAAGACCTCCTCAAGGGGGGGACAAAACTACTTTATGTGGCACCCGAGACACTCTCGCGTGAAGACACCATAGAATTCCTTAAACAATTAAAGATAACATTCTTCGCCATAGATGAGGCACATTGCATCTCGGAATGGGGACACGATTTCAGGCCCGAATACCGACGACTGCGCAACGCCATCAACCAGATAAACAGCCGAGTGCCCCTACTGACACTTACAGCATCGGCCACCCCAAAAGTACAGCAGGACATCATCCGCAACCTAAAAATGGAAAATGCCCAGCTGTTTGTTTCCAGTTTCAACAGGCCCAACCTGTACTACGAGGTACGCCCCAAACCTGCTGAAGTGCTGGTACTGCACAAAGAAATCATCAAGTTCATCAAGGAGAATAACGGCAAGAGCGGCATAATCTACTGCTTGACGCGCAAACGTGTGGAAAGCCTTGCCGAACTATTGGTAATCAATGGCATAAAAGCACTACCCTATCATGCAGGACTTGACGCAAAGACCCGAGCTGAGAATCAGGACAAATTCCTGATGGAAGAGGTTGATGTCATAGTAGCTACCATAGCTTTCGGCATGGGCATCGACAAACCCGACGTCCGATTTGTAATACACTACGACATCCCCAAAAGTCTAGAAGGCTACTACCAAGAGACAGGACGCGCTGGTCGCGACGGCGGTGAGGGCAAATGCATAGCCTTCTACTCCGAACACGATGTGGAACGACTATACAAATTTTTCACCGACAAGAATATCACAGAGCAAGAGATGGCACGCCAGCTGGTGCAGGAGATGGTCTCATACGCTGAAAGTTCGATGTGCAGGCGAATGAACCTGCTGCGCTACTTTGGCGAAGATTACAACCAAGAAAACTGCGGCTGTTGCGATAACTGTCTGCATCCCAAGCCACGTGTCGAGACAAAAGAAGAGATGGTATATGTGCTGGAAACTATTGTGGCAATGAAGCAGGCCTTCAAGGCACAAGAGATTGTCGACGTCATCCTTGGCCGTTCCAACACGCACACACGTACATATAAACATCACCTTCTCGAGCAGTTCGGCAAAGGTACCGACCGAGACGAACTATACTGGAAAGCTGTAATCAGAGGTGCCCTAATCGAGAAGCTGCTGGTAAAGGAGGTAGAACAGTTCGGTATCTTGAAGCTCACCCCCAACGGGTTCCGCTACATAAAGAACCCCTACACGATGATGATACCGTGCGACCACGACTATACTGGTACAGCCATCGATGACGATGACGAATTGATGGCCGGAGGCGGTGGAGCAGCAGCAGGCGACGAGGTGCTTTACAACCAACTCAAACTGTTGCTTAGAGACATCGCCCAAAAGGAGAACCTGGCCCCATACGTCATCTTCGAAGACCGTTCGCTTAAGGATATGACAATCCAATATCCATGCACTATTGAGGAGCTGAGCCGATGCACAGGAGTGGGTATCGCCAAAGCACAACGCAACGGAGAGCCATTTGTTGAACTCATCAAGAGATATGTGGAGGAGAACGAGATTGAACGTCCCCAGGATATCGTGGTTCGCTCGACTGTCAACAAATCGGGTCTTAAAGTATACATAATTAAGGCGATAGACAGACAGATGCCGTTGGAAGACATAGCACGCGGAAAAGGCATCAAGATGGATGAACTGATTACCGAAATGGAACACATACTATCGTCTGGAACCAAACTTAACATTGACTACTATATCGACGCCAATATAGAGCAGGAACACCAAGATGTGTTGCTCGACTATTGGCACGAAGCTGAAAGCGACTCTCTACAGGATGCCTACGACGAATTCGAAGATGACCCCGACTACACACACGAAGAGATACGACTGATGAGAATAAAGTTCTTGACATCGGAAGGATTCTGAACGAGGAACATTCTACAATACTACCAATAACCGAGGAAACAAAACGACCATTTTTTAATAAACATTATATATTAATTAATCTTCAAAACCAATGCGCGTACTTATTGCAAAAAACTACGACGAGATGTCAGTAGCGGCAGCCAATTATGTTGCCAAAAAAATCAATGATTTCAAGCCCACTGCCGACCGTCCATTCGTTCTGGGCTGTCCTACCGGAAGTTCTCCAATTGGACTCTATCAGCACCTTGCAAAACTCAACAAAGCAGGTCTTATCGATTTCCAAAATGTGGTGACTTTCAACATGGATGAGTACGTTGGTTTGCCTGAAGAGCATCCCGAAAGCTATCATAGCTTTATGTGGACCAATTTCTTCAGCCACATCAACATCCGTCCCGAAAATGTACACATCCTCAATGGCAACGCCCCCGACCTCGTTGCCGAATGTGAACACTACGAGGAGATGATTGCCGAAGCAGGCGGAATAGACCTCTTCATGGGAGGCGTAGGTCCTGACGGACACATCGCCTTCAATGAACCTGGCAGCAGCCTTGCAAGCCGTACCCGCATCAAGACACTCACAACAGACACCATCCAGGCAAATTGCCGCTTCTTCGACAACGATGTCACCAAGGTGCCAAAACAGGCACTCACCGTTGGTGTCGGCACCGTGATGGATGCTCGCGAAGTGGTGATACTCTGCAACGGTCCCAAAAAAGCCCGTGCTCTGCACCACATGATTGAGAACGGTGTGAACCACATGTGGACCAGCAGCATGCTGCAAATGCACCCACACGGCACCGTCTTCTGCGACGAAGAGGCTACCGTCGAACTTAAGATGAGCACCTATGAGTATTTCAAGGACAAACAAACCATCGAGAAGACCATAGAACGCTTCAAAGGCTATTACGCAATCTAAAAAAATCAGTCTTTTCATTGAGGAGGCCATCAACCTGCGCCTCCTCTTTTTTAATTATTAACAATATGAGTTACCGCAAATTAACAACTGATGAAGTTGCTGCTCTCAAAACTAACGGCAACATGGCCGACAATTGGGAGAACATACTCGTTGCCGAAAACTTTGATGCAACTCGCATAACGAACAACCATTTCGGTGGTGAGGTGCGCATAGGCAACATGACCGAGACAACACTCTCGCATGATGCACTATGTTTGCCTGTTGGCATCAGCGGCAGCTGGATTGCCAACACCACCATAGGTGAGAACTGCGCTATCCACAATGTAAGATACATCAACGGCTATACCGTCGGTAGTCGCGTCATCCTTTTCAATATCGACGAGATGAGCTATCAACCAGAACGCAAAGTCTGGATTGAACCCATGAACGAGAACGGCGGACGCCGCATCCTCCCCTTCCCGCAGATGACCGTGGGTGACGCCTTTATGTGGGCACGTTTCCGTGGCGAGAGCGAGATGATGAAAAAACTAGAGGAAATGACAATTCACCATCTTGACACCCCAGAGGGATGCATGGGAAGTGTTGCCGACAATGTTGTAATAAAAAACTGCAAGATGATATGCAATGTGGCATTCATGCAGGGCTCCGTGGCCGAGCAATGCATAGCCCTTCGCGATGGCGTGGTGGGTATTGACTGCCATCTTGAGCATGGCATCATCGCTGAACGTTTCTTGCTTGGAGAACATGTAAAGCTCGAATTCGGATTGCGCCTCAACGACACCGTAGTGGGCGACAACTCGACATTGGCTCGCTGCGAGGTGGGCAACAGCATAATCTTCCCTGCTCACGAACAGCACCACAATAACTCGTTCCTCATTGCCGCCCTCATCATGGGACAGAGCAACATAGCCGCTGGCGGTACATTGGGCAGCAACCACAACAGCCGTACAGCCGACAACGAACTAAGTTGTGGAAGAGGTTTCTGGCCAGGACTCTGCGTAAGCGTCAAACACAGCAGCCGCTTTGCAAGCAACTGCCTCTTGGCAAAAGCCGACTACCCCAACGAACTCAACATCACCCTTCCATTTGCTCTTGTCAACAACAATGCCGCCAAGAACCAACTGGAGGTCATGCCTGCCTACTGGTGGATGTATAACATGTACGCTATGGATCGCAACAGCAAGAAGTTTGCAAAACGCGACAAACGTAAAGTCAAGGCGCAACATGTGGAGTTCGACAACTTGGCTCCCGACACCGCTGAAGAGATAATAATAGGACGCGACCTGTTGCACATCTGGACAGAAGAAGCCTATCGCGAAGGTAAGACAGAGGTAACTGCCCACGGTATGGAGAAGGGAAAACGAAAGACCGTCATCCTTAAGCCAGGAGAGGGTTACAAAGCCTATCGCGATATGCTAATATACTACGCCATGAACAACCTTGGCGAAATGCCAAATAAGGGCAATTATAGCGACGCTGAGCGAGTAACCCGCTGGGTCAATATCGGAGGTCAGCTCATCGCAGAAAACGACATGCAGGGGCTTATTTCTGATATCGCTTGCGGGAAGCTTGCAACATGGGACGATATTCATGCCCGACTCGACCAGCTGTGGGAAGCCTATCCTGAGCAAAAACGTCAGCATGCCTATCAAGTGCTATGCCATCTGTCGCAAAAGAAGAACCTGGATGAGAAGGAATGGGCACTATATGAGGCTGAATACAGCCGCATCAAGCAATTTGTCGCTGACCAAAAAGCTCTCTCGAGAAAGAAAGATGACGATAACGAGTTCCGCCACATGACATATTGGAACGATGCAGAAATGCACGCAGTTTTGGATTAGGGAAATCCAATAATCTGAATCATACGATACTCTTTCTTATCTAATAATCAACAAAAAGCAGGATGAACATCAGTTCATCCTGCTTTTTTATTATGTGGAAAAAGGGGCTCGCGATATGCGAGCCCCTTTTGAAGTAGAGTATTGCTGATGTCCATTAGGACATACGCAAGGTATGACCTTACTTCTTGATCAGACGGCGGACGGCAGTACCGTTCGGAGTCGTGATGCGGAGAGTGTAGGAACCTTCAGCAAGGTTGGAGATGTCAATCTGGTTGGTGTTCTCGAACTTGGCCACCATGTGTCCAACGATGTCGTATACCTCGATAGTCGTCACGTCATCGGCAGTAACAGTCGAGTGACCGCGAGTCGGGTTCGGGTAGACGGTGATGTTCTCGAGAGCGCTGGTGACTTCGATTCCGACAGGCTGTACGCTGACGTGCAGATAGACGGTGCTATCGCAGCCATTGACGGTGGTGCCAGAAATCATGTAGTCGCCTTCAGCGTCGATGGTGTTGCCATGATAGTTGAAGGGCAGCTGAGTCTCGAGGATATCGATGGAGTCATAGATCTCAACGCTGTGGTTGATGGTCAGGTGGAGAGTAACAACGCTGTCGCAACCGTTAACGGTACGGAAAGTAACAGTGGGTGTATTGGTAGATTCAGTGTAATTGATGTTGTCAATCCAGATGAATCCATCGCACTCAGTTACTTCCTCAACGGTGCTGACAGAGTAGTTCAGTGAGAGAACGAGAGTCACAATACTATCGCAGCCGTTAGCAGCGGTGTAGGTGTGAGTGTAGTTACCCGGTACATTGTAGGTGACACCTTCCCAAGTGTAGCTATCGCAAGCAGTAACGATGAGGCTGCTGGTGACAGGCTGGTTGATGGTGAGGTTCAAGGTCACAACGGAGTCGCAGTTGTTAGCAGCGGTGTAGTTGTGAGTGTAAGTACCAGAGGTGGTGTAGGTAGTGCCCTCCCAAGTGTAGCTGCCGCAAGCGGTAACGTCGAAGTTACTGCTGACAGGCTGGTTAATGGTGAGGTGCAGAGTCACGACGCTGTCGCAACCGTTGGCTGCGGTATAGTTGTGAGTGTAGTTACCACTGGTGGTGTAGGTAATACCCTCCCAAGTGTAGTTGCCGCAAGCGGTAACGTAAGCATCACCAGTGATGGTCTGGTTTATGGTGAGGTGGAGGGTAACGACACTGTCGCAACCATTGGCGTTAACGAGAGTGACAGTCGGGGTGTTGGTCGAAGCGGTATAGGTATTACCGTCCATCCAAGTGTAGCTACCGCAGGTGGTCACGCTGACAGTACCGGTGGTGCTGTTGTTCAGAGTGAGGTGCAGAGTTACAATGCTGTCGCAGCCGTTAGCGGCGGTGGTGTTGTAGTTGTAGTTGCCAGAGGTGGTGTAGGTAGTACCGTGCCATGTGTAGCTGTCGCAAGCGGCAACGTTAACCGACGAGGTAGTAGCATTGTTGATGGTGAGGACCAAAGTAGCAATGCTGTCGCAGCCGTTGGAAGCAGTAGTGGTGTAGGTGTAGTTACCACTGGTGGTGTAGGTAGTACCATGCCATGTGTAGCTACCGCAAGAAGCGACGGTGAGAGTGCTGGTTCTGGGCTGGTTGATGGTCAGCGTGAGAGTCACAACACTGTCGCAGCCGGTAGCTGAAACGAAGTTCTGAGTGTAGATGCCAGAAGCAGTGTAGACAGCTCCGTTCCAGGTGTAGCTATTGCAAGCGGTAGCCTCAATATTGCTGGTGACCTGGTTATTGATGGTGAGGTTGAGTGTGACAACACTGTCGCAGCCGTTAGCAGCTGTGTAGGTGTAGTCGTAAGCACCAGTAGCGGTGTAGCCTCTGCCGTCCCATACATAGAAGTTGCAAGCTGCGTCGCTGAAGTTCGACTGGTAGCTCTCGTTGATGGTGAGCATCAGAGTATCGCTGCTCTCGCAGTTGTTAGTAGCAACGTAGTCGCGGATATACATGCCTGTTGTGTTGTAAACGGTACCGTTCCAAGTGTACTCGTCGCAAGCCTCAACGACATCCTTGACGCTGGTGCTGTAGTTGACGGTCAGGTGGAGAGTATCAACACTCGGGCAACCGTTGGTGGCCTCATAGCTGAACAGGTAGTCGCCAGACTGGTAGTAGGTCTCGCCATTCCAGGTGTACTCGTTGCAAGCGATGATGGTGCGCTGTTTGTTGGTATTGTTCTTTATCGTGAGATAGAGAGTATCAACGCTTTCGCATCCAGCAGCGGTGCTGTAATTACGGAAGTAGGTGCCGCTGACGGTGTAGTCGGTATTGTTCCAAGTGTAGCTATCGCAAGCTTCTGCAGTGGTGCTGCTGTTGCTGTTGTAGTTAATCTTCAGATGGAGTGTATCGACGCTGGCGCAACCAGCAGCGTTGTTGTAATGGTAGGTGTAGTTGCCGCTGGTGGTGTAGACGGTACCGTTCCATTCATAACTGTCGCAAGCAATCTCGCTGTAGACAGCATTGCTGTTATATTTGACAGTCAGAACGAGGGTATCGAGGCTAGCGCATCCCTCAGCAGTGTTGTAAGGATAGTAGTAGACGCCAGTGGAGGTGAAGGTCTGGCCATTCCACTCGTAGCTGTCGCAAGCGGAAATCTCATAACCAGTGCTGCTGTTGTAGTTGACAGTCAGGTGGAGAGTGTCGACGCTAGCGCAGCCAGCTGCGTTGTTATAGCTATAGGTGTAGTCGCCAGAGGTGGTGTAGACAGTGCCATTCCAAGTGTAGCTCTCGCAAGCAGTCTCAGTGTAAGCTGAGTTGCTATTGTAGTTGACAGTCAGATGGAGAGTGTCGACGCTAGCGCAGCCGGCGGTGGTGTTGTAGCTATAAGTGTAGTCACCAGAGGTGGTGTAGACAGTGCCGTTCCATTCGTAGCTGTCGCAAGCAGTAGCGGTGTAAGCGGTGCTGCTGTTGTGGTTGACAGTGAGGTGGAGGGTATCGACGCTGTTGCAACCCTCAAGTGTGCTATAATCGAAGGTGTAGTCACCGCTGACAGTGTAGACGGTACCGTTCCATTCGTAGCTATCGCAAGCAGTAGCAGTGTAAGCGGTGCTGCTGTTGTTGTTGATAGTGAGGTGGAGGGTATCAACGCTCGGGCAATTATTCTCAGCATTGTAGCTATAGGTGTAGTCGCCAGTAGCATTGTAGGTCACGCCATTCCATGTGTAGCTGTCGCAAGCAGTAGCTGTGTAGCCAGTGTTGGTGTTGTTGTTGATGGTCAGGTCGAGGACATCGATACTGGTGCAACCCATAGTGTTGGGATAAGCACCGCTGTTATAGGTGCCGCTGACAGTGTAGACATAGGTCTCACCATCGCCAGCATTCCAGCTGTAGGTGTCGCAAGCGGTAACCTCGACAGCGTCATTGTAGATGACATCACCAACGGTGAGTGTCAACGTGGTGGTGCTGTCGCAACCAGTCAGCATTGAAGGAACAGTGTGGCTGAAGGTGTGGACACCTGCGGTGAGTTCGGTAGCAGCGATAACGAAGTCGTTAGCGTTGTAAGCCTGACCCAGGCAGACGGCGTCGGTCAGCTCGACACTGATAAGTGGATTGACGGTAAGTGTAAAGTGGATTGTGCTGTCGCAGTTTGCGGTGAAGGCGGTGGTGATAGCAGTATCAACAGCTTCATTGAAGGTGTAACCACGCCAGTTGTAAGGCATTGCATCAGCACAAACAGTAGCGGTTTCGTAAGCGTGAGGTGCCTCGTAGACAGTCAAGCGGAGGAAGATCACACTGTCGCACATGGTTCTCGGATTGATGATTGAGGTCGAAGTCTCAACGCTCTGTTCCAAAACTCCGATTACGCTGTCGTTGACAATCCAGGTGTAAGGACCGCAGTTCTCGACATTCTGTACGGCGTAGGTGGTCTGGTTGTTGATAGTCAGGTGGAGGGTATCAACGCTCGGGCAACCGTCGTTGTTGGTGTAAGCATAGAACTTATCACCACTGGTAGAGTAGTCGATACCGTGCCAATTGTAAGCATGGCAAGCGACAACTGTCTCAGCATTGTTGGTGGTGTAACCCACGGTGAGGTCGAGCTTGCACTGTGCGTAGCAGCCGTTAGCGTCGGTGCTATCGTAAGTGTAGATGCCGGTCTCGGTGTAGGTCTGGCCATTGACAGCCCATGTGTAGGTGTCGCAGACGCTCTCGGTAATCTCCTGTCCATCGTTGTGGTTGATGGTCAGATGGAGAGTATCGACGCTCGGGCAGTTCTCAACGCTGGTGTATTCACTGTAGTAGATACCGCTAGCGGTGTAGGTGTTAACATTACCGTTATTGGTCCACTCGTAGCTGTCGCAAGCGGCAACCGTCTCACCACTGTTGCTGTTATGCATGATAGTGAGGTTGAGGCTGTCGATGCTTGCGCAACCTTCATTGGTATAGTAAGCGTAAGCATACTGGCCAGAAGTGGTGTACTCAGTGCTGTTCCAGGTATAGATGTCGCAAGCAGTAACATCGTAGTTGGTGTTACCCTTGTAGTTGACAGTGAGGTGGAGAGTATCGACGCTCGGGCAGCCGTTGGTAGCTGTGTATGAACGATAGTAGTCTCCAGAGGTGGTGTAGGTCTCGTTGTTGAGAGCCCATGTGTACTCGTCGCAAGCGTTGTCGACGGTGTAGCCAGTGCTGCTGTTGTGGTTGACAGTGAGGTTCAGTGTCACAGTACTGTCGCAGCCGAAGCTTGAGCCGTTCGGGAAGAAGCGAGTAGCGGTGGTGGTGCTCTCAGTGAAGAGTGTACCGTTCCATCTCAGGCTGTCGCAAACTGTGCGGCGCTCGGTAGCGTAAACAAGCGGGTGGATGGTGATAACCTTAGCATAGACCCATTCGTTGTTGACATCGCCCTTGAAGACAGTGTCGTACAGAGTGATGGTGCTCACGTGGTCGAAATCGGTGATTTCATACTGACCAGAAGTGAGGTCGTAGGTCTTGCTGTGGCCACCCATGATGTTGGTATTGTCCCAAGTGTATTCCTCAGCGGTAGCGCAGATATCATCAACCGATGTCAGCTCTGTGTAGTTGTCAACAAGAGTGATGTGGTAGGTGATGATGCTGTCGCAGTAGTGCGAGGTAGCACCGAAGCTGAATGCAGTGTCAACAGTGCCAGCAGCGTGGCCGCTGAAGTTGATGCTATACTGGGCAGCGCTGTCGCTGGTGAGATAGCACATCTCCTGGCTCAACAGGAAGCGTACATTCTGTTCGGTGTAGTTAATCTGGGTGAGGGTGAGGTTGAGGACAGCGATGGTGTCGAAACCGTTAGCACTTACGACGCCAGGCAGCGTGTAGCGCGGACGGGCATAGACCCATTCACCATCGGTAGCATTCCAGTAGAGAGCACCAGCAGGAGCATTCTCGCGATACTGGTAGGTCTTACCGTTAATCCAGGTGAAGTGGTCGCAAACAACCTGGTTCTCCATACCGATAGCATCGGTACCAACCAAGAGGTGGAGCATCGTGATGCTGTCGCAACCACCGGCATTGAGACCGCTAGCAACCGAGAAGGTAGTATCGAAGTAGTCGTTACCATTGCGGTCGGCAGTGTAGAGAATATTGTCATAGGTGTAGTAACCGTTGTTGGCAATAATCTCGTCGTTGCCTGTGGTAGCACTATTGATAGTCAGATAGAGCATATCCGTGCTAGCGCAACCAGCGAGGTTGGTGTAGTTGCTGGTGTAAACACCGCTAGTAGTGTAGGTGTTGACATTACCATTGTTGTCCCACTCGTAGCTGTCGCAAGCAGAAACTTGGAATGTCTCGGCAGAACTCTGATACAGAGTGAGCTTCAAAGTATCAACACTCGGGCAGTTCTGACCATTGACATAGTTGTGAGTGATAATCAACGGGTAAGTAGCATTAGCATCATATTGATAGTTCATACCAGAGGTCTCCCAAACATAGCTGTCGCACTCGTTGGCTTTCACGGTGGTATTGTGTGTAGCGTGGTTGATAGTCAGGTTGAGGGTAACAAGGCTATCGCAACCAGCAACGTTCTCAATAGTATGCTGAGCAGTGTAGTTGCTGATGGTGTAGGTAATACCATCAATCCATACGAGGCTATCGCAAGCGGTTATCTCATCGGTGCCAGTGGTGCTGACCTTGATAGTCAGGTTGAGGGTATCCTCGCTGGCGCAACCGTTGAGGTCGTTGTACTGATAGTAAGCAACAGTGCTAGCAGTGTAATCAGTGCCATGCCATGTGTAGGTATCGCAAGCTATGACGCTCGTGTCATGACCAGCATTCTTGTTGATGGTCAGATAGAGAGTATCAACGCTCGGGCACTGGTCAGCATTGTTGTACTGGCTGTAGTATGTACCGCTCTCGGTGTAGGTCTGAGTGTTGCCGTTGTTGACCCAAGTGTAGGTGTCGCAAGCCTCTTCGGTGTATGAGGTGTTGCTGTTGTAGTTGAGGGTCAGGTTCAGCGTAACGGTGCTGTCGCATCCGTTGTACTCATAAACCCAAGTAGCAGTATTGTTGTTGGCGGTGTAGGTATTGCCATCAACCCAAGTGAAGCTGTCGCAAGCAACCTGGTTGTCGGTCGAAGCGTAGACAGGTTTCTGGTTGATAACAAGAGTACGGAACCAACCGTCGGTACCGATGGAATCAGCAACATAAGTGGTGTTCGTAACGGTGGTGGCAATAGTGTTGCTACCCCATTCAACGGAAGCCTGCTCTGCGCAGATGTCCATCCAAGTGGTATCGTAGTTGTAAACGAGATTGATGTTGTAGGTCACCACGCTGTCGCAGTAGAGGTTAGAAGCGAAGTGGACGTCACGCTGGACAGTCTCAGTGTAGCCTCTGTATCCGGCAGCCTTCTGAGCACTGAAGTCGAAGACGCTGTCGCCAAGGGTGATGGTAACGTCGCTCAGCAAGAGGGTGACATCAGCGGTGCTGGTAACACGCTCTGAGAGTGCCAGCTGGAGGATGAAGGTGCTATCAATTGCATTGTTGTTGACAATGGTCTTGATAGGAGCTTCATAGATGTAGGTACCGTTGATGGTCTTGTAGATTGCGTTGTTGTGTTCAGCGCTCTCTTCAGCATTGATGAAGACGTATGTCTCACCGTTGCGTGCCCAGGTGTACTCCTGGCAAGCAACAACGATATCTGTCTTGGTGCGGGTTGTTCCGACTACGAAGGTGTAGTTAACAACGCTGTCGCATCCCTCAGCATTGGTAAAGGTGGCTGTCAGAGGACCGAAGGTGGTCGGTGTGTTAGCCTGGAAGAGGGTGTCATAAGTTACATCGTTGGCAACAATGATGAACTCATAGAAGCCCTCGCTGCTATAGATAGTAGTATCATAGCTGTTGCTGTGGTTGACAGTGAGGTAGAGAGTATCGACGCTCGGGCAACCGGCAAGATTGTTATAGCTGCTGTAGTAGGTTCCGCTAACGGTGTAGTTGTTGACATTGCCGTTGTTGGTCCACTCGTAGCTATTGCAAGCGGTCTCAGTGAAACCAGTGTTGCTGTTGTTGTTGATGGTCAGGGCGAGGGTTACGATACTGTCGCACATAGCCTCATTGTCGATGGTGTCAATGTAGTTGCCAGAGGTGGTGTAGGTAACGCCGTTCTGAGCCCAAGTGAAGGAATCGCAAGCTGTCTGCTCAACGGTTTCAGAAGTGCTGTGACGGACAACAAGGTTGAGAATGATGGTGCTGTCGCATCCAGCGAAGCCGGTCATAACAACACTGTCTCTAATGCTCTCGGTGTAGGTCTGGCCGTTCTCAGCCCAAGTGTAGGTGTTGCAGACATCCTCGTTGACAATAGTATTGCCAGCGGTGCCGATAGTCAGGCGGAGAGTATCGACACTAGCGCAACCATTGGTGGCTGTGTAGTCGTAGGTATACTCACCGGTAGCGTCGTAGTTTGTACCATTCCAGAGGTAGCTATCGCAAGCAACAGCATCGGTAGCGCTGTTGGTGTTATAGTTAACAGTGAGGTAGAGAGTATCGACGCTGGGGCAATTGTTGACAGTGAGGTAGCTGTTGGTGTAAACGCCACTTACGGTCTTGGTAACGGTGGTGTTATGATTTGTCCAGTCGTAAGTGTCGCAAGCAGTGACGGTCTCGCTGCTGTTGGTGTTGTTGTAAACAGTCAGCTTCAAGGTGTCAGCGCTAGCGCAACCGTTGGCGTTGGTGTAATCATAGAAGTAGACACCGCTCTCGGTGTAGGTCAATCCGGTAGCATCCCATGTGTAGCTGTCGCAACCATTGTCGACGAGGACATTGTGGGTCTGCATGTTGATGACGTAGGAAACGATAGTGTCGTTGCCCTTCGGGTCATTGTTCATGTAGGTGTTGCTGACAGAATTAGCATCGATTGTGAAGCCGAACTCGGTCTCGAAAGGTAGAGTCTCTTCGCAAAGGACGATGGAATTAAGCTTGGTGAAGAACAGGTGGATTGTGCTATCGCAGTTGTTCACATCGGAGAGAGTATAGAAGGCTTCACCGGTGGTGGTGTACTCGATATTGTCAATCCAAGTGTAAGGATCGGTAGAAGCAACATAAACATCGGTAAGCGGGTTGAGGTTAACGATGTAGTTGGTAACTAACACGCTGTCGGTACCATACTGAGAAGCACCTTCAAGAGTCTTGGTGAAGGTCTTGCTCTCACGATAGGTAACATTATCAGGACCCTCATAGCTGGTGCAGACATGGATGTCTTCGGTATTGTAGACAGTGTCGTGCAGAGTGAGGTTGAGGGTAACGAGGCTATCGCAACCGTAAACGTTCTGGGCGATAACAGCGTTATCGGTGTAGAAACCTTCGTTGTCATAGGTAACACCATTCCAAGTGTAGGTGTAGAGCTGAGTGGTCTCGAAGATGGTACTGGTGTTAGGATTGACGGTGAAGTTGACGGTGACGGTACGAGCGCAACCTTTCTCTGTTGTCCAGTTAGCAACGGTAGAACCATTGTAGGGCTGGCCATTGAGAGCGTTGGCGAAGGTCAGGTCAACAGTCTCTGTGCTGTTCTCCTCGTTGACGAAGGTGTAGTGGTATGCACTATCGGCACCCTTTTCAAAATCGTTCTCGCAGAAGGTGACATCGAGGGTCTCCTCTGAGGTCGGATAGGTTGTCAGGGTGATGAAATCGGTGGAGTCGCAACCAAAGGCATTGGTCTTGCCAGTAGCGAAACGATGTGTCTCGGTGCCAGCAGCAGTAGGTGTCAATACAACACTGCCATAGTTGTAGGATTCACCAAGGCAAATCTGAGCATCGACATAGTTGTAGGTTTGCGGCTTAGCGTTGATGAGACGGAGCACCTCGGTGCGGTCGCAACCGTTAGTAGCCTCAGAGAAGGTAATGGAGATGTTGGTATCGCCAGTGGTGTTGTAGATATCGTTGATAACAGCAATGAGATTGTTGTTACCATCTCTCCACTCGTAAGGCAGACATTCGTTACGGACGATGCTGGTGTGGTAGTCGCTATGAGTGATAGTGACATTGTAGCGGCTGACGACATAGCGGCCATTGCCGATAGAGGTCTTCAGTTCGTACTGGCCGTCCTGGTCAATCTGGCACTCAACGAGGCTGCCGTCGCAAGCCACAGTGTCGAGGATCAAGATATCGCAGACACTGGTGTCGGCCCAAGCGAGAGTATCAGCAGCAAGGTTGAAGACGAGGTTGAGGATCTGGACGCTGTCGCAACCAGCCTGGTTGGTAACACCGGGCAGGAGGTAACGGACATTGCCATCAGTCTCGTTCATGTCATAGGTAACACCATCAATCCAGGTATACTCAGGAGTGTTGCACCAGCGGATGTTATCGATGCCGGTGTTGGCGTGACGGAGGGTGAGGTTGAGGGTCACCAAGCTGTCGCAGCCAGCAACATTCTGGATAGTGTACTGAGCGGTGTTGTTGTCCTCGGTATAGGTGAGGCCATCAATCCAAACGAGCTTGTCGCAAGGATTCTGGACATCGATACCGGTGGTTGAGTGGCGGAGAGTAAGGTTCATAGTGACGATACTGTCGCACTCGTTGACGGTCTGGAGGTTCTGGACATGTTCGCCAGCAACGGTGTATTCAACATTGTTCCAAGTGTAACTGTCGCACTCGTCAACGAAGAAGGAGGTAGCCTTATTGGGATTGACGGTGAGGAACAGGTTGTACTTGACCGGGCAGACATTGGAGGTGGTATCGACGTAGCTCAGTGAGGTGACGTTGAGGTCAGCAACATGGTTGGTCAGATACTCGCCCTGTCCGAAGGTGAAGTTAGCGCCCTCGCAGTAGGTGGCATAAGCATTGGAAACACCGGTGGCGGTGACATCAAGATGCAGGTTGACGGTGCTGTCGCAGCCGTAGCCAATAGTCCAAGTCTGGACATAGTCGCCACCCTCAACATCGTTGAGTGTCTGAGTGCCCCAAGTGTAAGGAAGCATAGCCTCGCATATAGATAATGTATCATTAATATTATATGCAGGACGTACTGTAACGGTAGCTGAAGTAAATTCTGATGAACAGTTGTTCTCATCGATCACCTTAAGAGTGTAGTTTGCAGTGGCGGTGGGAACGAAGGTAACCTCAGCAGTAGTAGCACCAAGGCTATTCCACTCGTAGGTATAGCCATCAACTTCGGTAGCAGAGAGGGTCAGGTTGTCGTAACGGCAAATCTGAGTAGCCGAAGGAGTGATGGTGACAACGGGCAGCGGGTTGACCGTAATGGTGGCCGAAGCTGTAGCGGTGCAAGCGCTGGCGTTGGGAGTGGTAGCTGTAACGGTGTACTCGGTAGTTGCGGTGGGGGTCACAGTGATGCTGTTGCCAGTCTCGCCGTTGCTCCACTGGTAGGTGCAGCCGGTATTGTTGGCATCGTTCACAGTGAGTGTGCTGGAAGCACCAGCGCAGATGGCATCCTGAGAAACCTCGATGCTGAGCACGGGTACCGGAGTGGTGGTGACAGCGAGGTCAACAGGATTACTAGCGCAACCGTAGACGGGATCGTAAGCTGTAACGGTGTAGTTAGCGTTCTCATGCGGATTGACGGTGCGGACAGCAGCGGTGCTGTTGTCATCCCACTTGTAGGTAGAACCTTCGATGGTGGAACGGGCAGTCATCACGAGGTCAGCATTGTCGCAGAAAGCGTCGATAGCACCATTGGTACGCTGACCGTTGACATAGATATAAGCTGTCGGGGCGGGGTGAGCCTGCAGAGTCAGAGTAGTGGTACTGTCGGCACCATAGATTGTCTGAACAGTGCGGGTGTAGACGCCGGTAGCGGTCAGGTTCTCACCGTAGAACTCATAGCTGTTGGGCTGGCAGAGTTCGTAGGTAGCGGTGAGGTTGTAGGTCGGATGGATATTGAGTTGGAGTGTGTGGTAGACAGAGTCGCATCCACCAACATTCTTCTCCATATACTCTTCGCTCCAGCTCTTGTCGGGCTGGTTGGCAACGGTAACGTTGTTGGTGTAAGTACGACCATTGACCCATGTGAAGGCGGTGTTGGTGTCAACAATCCATTCTCGCTGAGGAGCAATGGAGGGGCACTCGCACTGAGCCAAGAGCTTGAAGCCGAGATATTGGTCAGAGTTGTCGACATCGGAGGTGAAGACAATAGTCATAGCACCCTTGTTGACCCAGTCGTAGCTGTCGGTCATGATGTCGATATTGTCATTGTAGCCAGTACCCTGGAAGAGGATAGTGCCGTTGGTGCCGACACCCTCGTAGATGGTGAGGAAGTCGTAACCATACTCGCAATCCATGATACCAGTGAGGTGGAGAACCTTACCAGGCTCACCAGGATAGATGGTCTGAGTCATATTGACGTTGCTGGCATAAGTACCCTCATGGTTGACGGTGTCGGCCATGTAGAAGACAACGCAATTGCTCTCGGTCTCGTTGCTGGGCAGGTAGGCGATAGGCTCACGGAGCTTAACCTGGACGTTGCGGACGTTGAAGTCAGCCCAAGTGGTGCCTGTCTGAATACCGCGGATAGCGATGTAGCGACCAGTGGTATTGTTGATGTCGGCAAACGAAACGTTGTACTGGTTGTAGCTAGCAGAGTTAAGGGTGATGGTCTCAACAGCGGTGAAGGAGGTAGTATCCATACCGTCGGCAAGGTAACCAATCTGGAAGCTGCGCTCGGTAGTACCGCTATAGTTGGCAGCCTCAAAGCTCATCTCGATAGTGTCGAGAGCAAAGCCCATCTCAGGAAGGATAACCATGCTGTGAGCACCATAGATATTGATTCTATTGCTACTTATAGATGTAGAACCACCAGCTTTAGTCCAGCAGTTGGGTAAGGTGGTACCCGGGAAGGTCTGGACGAGCGGCATATCGGCATACTGCCAAGGACCGCAAGAAGTGTTGAAGGTCTTGGCAACGCTCCAATCGCTCCAGTCTTCATCCGAGCAGAGTGAACGGACATAGACCTGATAAGCAGTAGAGTGACGGAGACCATCAACAACATAGTTGGTGTTCTGTGTGGTTGTGAAGTGCTGACCAGCGATGTTCTGGTTGAATCCTATCTCACCGACAGCGACCTCCCATGTGGTAGCGGGATCAGGCATAGTGTTCTCGTCCCAGCTGAGGGTTACGCTATTAGCAGTAGCTACAGGAGTGCTAATGGTAGGAGCAACGCAGGTAGCAGTTGTGGAGAAGTTAGCAACGGTGCTCCAGTCAGCGGTGTCACCATCATTGTTGGCGGCGGCAACGCAGATGCTACGCACCTTCCACTGGTAATCGGTCTCGGGCAACAAGTTGGCGAGAGCGGTGGAAGTGGAAGTAGGATAGATGCTTACACCCTCGTTGTCGAGGTCGGCAGCAACAGGAGCATAACGTACCTCCCAAGCAGCGGGAGTGACAAGGCAGTTGTCTGTCCAGCTCAGGTTGGCAGTCTTGGCATAGACATTCTCCGAGGTGAGGTTGGTAGCCACACGGCAAGTGGGAACAGGCATAACCTCGATGTCATCGACATAAGTGTAGTTAGTACCAGCAGCAGGAACCATAAAGGCCATGCGAGCGCCGGCAGGAGCATTCACATTGTCGAAGTAGGTGGTGAAGGTCTGCCAATTGTAGTTGGGACTTGCAGCATATGTAGGCTGAACCTGCTGAACCATTACAAATGTATTGATGTCGGTCGGGTCGGTCATGTAACCGATTTGGAGTACACCGTATGTAGTGGTGCTACTGGTTCTCATAGCCTTGAGCGAGAGCTGCAGAGAGCTGAGCGGGTTGCTGAACTCGGGCAGTACGGCATAGCTATAATAAGTATTAGTACCGTACATATAGAGGTAGTAGCTGTTGGTCGGAGTAATGGGGTTTGTGTTGGCGCTAAGATAAGAAGCTGTGTTGCTCGGGTAGGGGTAAGCAGTACTCGAGTTGGTACCCTTAGCCCAGCAGCCATTGATGGGCTGAGAAGAACCGGTACCGGCAACATCTTCGAAACCGTAGATGTAGGGGTTGTACTTAGTGACGGTGATAGGAGCACAAGGAGTGGTGAAAGTGAATACATCACTCCAATCACTATAACCGTCAGCACCGCAGTTGGCGCGTACATAGAAGTCGTAGGTTACTTGCTCATCGAGACCAGTAGCATTGAACACGTGGTCGCTCAGAGTGGTAACAGTTGCAGTAGTAACATCCAGTGGACTTTCACCGAACATCACTTCCCAGCTACCCTCGGTAGCGTTGGTGCTGTTCTGTGTCCAATCGATGGTAGCGGCATTGTAAGCCAATGCTGTAGTATGGACATTGTTCGGTTTTACGCATGGAGGCAATACGCTGACTTCAATATCATCAATAGCAAGATAATAGTTATTTGAAGTACCACCTGTGTACTTAAATGCAATAAAGTAGTCACCAGCAGGGATATTGTCACCATTGAACATGTGATCCACGCGAGTCTTGGTAGTAATCTGAGGCATAGACTCAACCTCAACAAAGGTAGAAGGATCGTTCGAATTGGTCATATAACCAATAGACAGTATACCATTGGATGTCGATGCACCTTCATTACGATAGGTGAAACTCATTTGCAAATCGCCAAGAGCATTGGTAAACTTCGGCAATATAGCGAATGCGGGAGTTGCCGAACTCGATTTGAAGAACAGGCAGTTGCCACTCACAGCATAGGTGCTGTAAGCAGTGAGGAACATCTGAGGATAAGTCGAGGTTGTTTGGCTCATATTCAAGAAGTTCCAGCAATTAGGCATTGAATGGTTAGGATAAGAGGTAGGAGCCGTAGAGCTGGTCACCTCAGCAGTGTAGCTGTCGAAATCCTCAACAAAAGGAGTGGCTAAAGTAAGAGTTCTTGGGTTGCACAGAGTAGTGAAAGTGAAAGCATCACTCCATTCGCTCTCACCGAAGGAACCGCAGTCGACGCCTACATATACATAATATAATGTAGCATCGCTAAGATTGGTGAGGTTAATGCTCTGTGATGAAACAGTGGTGGCAGTACCATCTGTAGTAGGATCGAAATTGGCATCACTGCTGTACTTCACCTTCCAAGCTATAGGGGTATTGGTGTTCTGGTCAACCCAGCTAACGGTTGCACTAGTAGGTGTAACATCAGTAGCGGCAATCGTGCTTGCCTGAGGAGCAAAGCAGTTGGGGATAACCTTAACAACGATATTGTCGATACCGCAATATACAGTGGAATAGCTATATGTACCAGTACCATTATGAGTACCCGAGAAGCGGAAAGCCAAACGAGCATTGGTAGGAGCATTAGCAGCCAGTGTAGAGAGCGACATATCTGCAATATGCTGTGTCGTAGTCACAGCATTCCAAGATTGCATCGACTGGAAGGTGGCAAAATCATTGTCTGTAATATAACCAAGTTCAAGAACAGCGGCAGCTCCTGTTGCACTGTAAGCTGTGCTCATCTTATAGTCGAACGAAACCATAACGTTGTTTATCGGTTGGTCGAACAGTGGCATAGCGGCAATCTTAACGCTGCCTCGTGATGTTCCATAGCCGATATATGACTCATTTGTTACATTGGCACCTGTCAACTGGATAGGCATACAAAGGTATGGATTGTTAACCTCTAAACAAGCATATGACGAGGTATAACCATAACTAATTACACTGCCATAATAACTGCTTGATGACGTGGGAGTATTCGTACCATTGCTGTAATAGCTCCAACAGTAAGGAGTCGTAACAGGAGTTCCAGTAGGACTGCTCGGTATACCCGTGTATCCGCTGAAGTTCTCAGAGAATGGCAGAGCCTGGAGAGATCCGCAAGCGGTGCGGAAATTAAAGGCATCGCTCCAAGCGGAGGAATCAACACCAGCTTCGCAAACCGAACGGACATAGACATCATAGCTGGTATTAGGATTAATACCATTGATGGTTGCCGATGCGGTACCGGTAGCGGTAATTATATTGCCTTCGGTGGCGGGATCGAAACCAGCAGGACCATAAAGAACACGCCAAGTGGTGGCTCCGTTATTTTCATTCCAAGAGATGGTAGCCCCTTCGGACGTTACATCGGAAGCGGCAATATTGTTAGGTTTCGGACAAGTGGGGACTTTGAAAATAGTGATATCATCCATATAAGAGGAGCTGCCATATTCGCAGACACCTTCAAAGATGATATACACAGTACCTGTTATTGGGATAGTAGCCTCGTACTTATACCAACCTGTACTACCAACTATTGGCTCAAAGCCAGTATAACGATGGGCGTGAACAAGTAACGTGGCATCTGTGGTGCTGGGAGTATGGCTAGCCCATACACGGACACCTTCATTAGCCTTGCTTGTACCAGTAGCATTTCTGTACATCCAGAATTCAACACCATAACCATTGGCCTGGTTTGCCTCGATGGCGATAGGAGGACATACCAAGTTTGTGAGTGTCTGGTTCTGCATATCGTTAATCTTGGCGCTACCGCTACCAGTATGAATATAGCTGGAGGATGTGTTGCGTGTCCATAGATAAGTACCAGGGCCACTCACGTGGTAGTTCTGCCAGCATTCAGAGGGGAATGTTGTGCTTTCAAAGCCCTCGAAGTATGGCTCATCTGCAGTGATTGTCATTGGCAAGCACGGCATCGTGAAGTCGTAGGTCATCCAATCCAGGGTATCGTTAGCACCGCAGATGGAGCGGATGTCGATAGTATAGCTGGTATTGGGAATCCAGGTTGAAGATGTGTAGCTTGGAGTGGACACATAAGCGTAGGTGTAGTTGCTGCTACCCTCCAGAGCCCAGCGCACTTGCCACTGGGTAGTGTTGCCGCCAGTCCAAGTAACTGCTCCGTCGCTATTGAGAGTAATGTTGGAAGGAGCGTTGCAATTCAAAGCTTTTACAGAGACATTGTCGATTGCAGCAGGAGGCTGCGAACCTCCACTACCGTCGTTCATCCATGCAAATACAAGCTTATAGATGCCAGGAGTGGTTACAGAAACAAGCTCGGCATGGGTGTTCCAAGACGTACTCAAATTCAATTTCGAACCACCGTCAACAGCAATCCAACCCGTAGGATTTGTGTTGTTATAGGAATTGCTATAAGTAGTAATCAGAGTAACATTATCTGGCACCAGGGCGACACGGAGGAAGTCCCAAGTAGACTCACCATTGGCGGTCCAATCGAATTTTACCATATAGTCACCAGCATTCTCGAACGGCAGAGTTACGTATGCATAAGCTATATTGGAACCATCTGAGTAGGCATTGCTCGTGCCGTCGTTGGAGACGTAGTAACCATTGCCGCCATTGCTCTTGGCTGTTCCAACAACCCAAGCGTTGCTAGCTGTACTCTGAGTAATGAAGCCTGTGGCACCGTTCTCAAAGTCGCAGCTGTAAGGCAGGCTGAGAGGCATGGTGTAGTAGACAGGAGCTACATAGAAGTTAGTATCGCCTGCACCACAGATGGAACGAACAGATATTTCATACTGTGTTCCAGCATCACCCGTGAGGGGCAGAGTAGCGGTTGCTGAATTAACAATTAGCGTGGTATAGTTGTCAGAACCGGCAATACCGTAACGCACCTGCCACTGTGTGGCATCACCAGCGGTCCAAGTGAGCACTTTGCTGGCACTGATAGCAAGGTCTCTCGGGTCGTCGCAAGCGGGGCAAGCCTTGAAGGTGGCGAAAGTTCCACTGGGGGCACCGCCTGTGTAGATTACATTGCCGTTATGGGTGATAGTCATCGTGCACTCACTATCATAGCTACCACTTTCCCATACAAGGCTGTATTGGGCACCACCGCAGAGAGTAAGTGATTGTGTCTCTCCTGATTCACCGGAAGCGCAAGTTATTGAGGTTATCAATTCTCCATTTTGATAGACATTGATATATGCACCATTCCAGCTGTCGTTATATTGATCCTCCATCTCGAAACTGAGCTGGCAGGAAACGGGGCAGGGAGTAAAGAAGTCAACAGGTCCGACCCACTCAAGTTGTTCAGTTCCGCAGATTGCGCGAACATAGGCCTCATAGTGGGTTGAGCCTTCGAGGGTGTTAACAACACCGCCGTTGGTGATGGTTACGGGAGTAGCGGTAGCGGGGTCGAAACCAGGAGCTCCGTAAACCAACTGATAAGTTGCAGAAGTGTTGTGGCCATCGGTGAAGGTGAACTTTGCCGATGTGGGGTTGATGTCAGTAACCTGGAGATTGCTGATGGGGAAGCATGTGGGCTGCGGCTTGACAGTAATCTGGTCAATATAGCAGTCGTAGTAGCTTGTGTTCAAACTCCATCTCAAAGCCAGACGTGCATTCGAAGGTATGGCTGCATAGTCGGTGAGGTAGAGGGCAATATCCTGATTGGAAGTGGACAGGCCTTCGATAGTGGTGAGAGCCACAAAGCCTGACATATTATTAATATTGGTAAGGTAGCCGAGTGTAAGAGTACCATAGCTGGGGCTCTCGACGCTGGCTGTGATATCAAGTTCGTAGTTATTCAGATTGGCATCGAACTTGGGAAGAACAGCGTATACAGTGTTGGCATAGCCGTAATCCTCGGTGCCGGCACGCATAGTCATTTCGTCGCCCTCAATCCAAATGGTGTTGGAGGCATCGGGATTGCTGCTAAGGAAATCCCAGCAGATGGGGGTGCTGGTGAAATCCTGAACCATAGGCAGAGGCTCGTTGCCGCAACCGGTGGTGAAGCTCTCATCAGAGACAGCACGCCAAGCACTCCAGCTGCCACTTGTCTGGCAGAAGGCACGGATGTATGCATAGTAAGTAGTACGCTGGGAAAGGTTGGTGACGGTAGTGCTGGTACCAGTAAGGTTGTCGAGGAGGATGCCTTCGGTCATAGGAGTGAAGTCGGCTCCCTGATTGTACTTAATCTGGTACTTAGAACCATTACCGGTCCAGTTGAAGGTTACGCTGAAGTCGCCCGGGACGGCAGTGAAGCTGTTGGGCTTAGCGCACTCGGGCTGAGTGAAGGTGTAGGAGAGTCCCTCGTTGGTGGTGGCATCATAGTAGGGATGCACCGCGGGAGAGAGAGTACGCGTCGTGGTCAACGAGAGATAAGAAGGGACGATGGTGTCCCAACGGTTGTTGACCGTCGACATGCAGTAGACATCGTTCGCAGAGGACTGCATTCCAGCAAAGACCTGCGACGTAGTTGATAGTGTCATTGGGCCGTAATTGAACCTGATGGCACCAGTGTTGGAAAGCACGAGCTGGAAACTGACAATGTTGTTTCCAACCTTGAGCTTTCTCCACTCAATGGTTACCTTGTTGCTCTCCACCTTGGAGTAGATGGTGTTGGAACCCTGACCGGTGAAGCCGGAGGGGGTGCCCAACGGAGCAATCACAATGCCGCTCATGGTAGCATCACCTGTGGTGACATAGCCGTCTTGCGAGACGTAGAGCGTAGCTCCACGGCCAATCGAAGTCTGGCCATACTGCATACCAAAAGGCATCGCGATGGTTGTGTAACCATTCTGAACGTCAGCGGCAGACCATGCGGTACCGCCATTGCCAACGATGGAGGTGTAGGTGGCGGTATCGGCGTTGAAGTCGTACTCCGAGACTTTTGCCACCTGGCTCCAAGTTACTCCAGGAAGCAGTAGTGCTGCCAGAAGGAGTAACCTCAAAAAGTAATTTTTACTTTTCATGATGTGGTTTTTTGGTTAATAAATAAATTAATTGATGATTTGATTTTATTTCGTCAGATGATTTGATTATTGTTTATCGTTCTAAGATGTCAATTAAAATAGTTGCGATGTGATTGATTAACTTGTCGACCGTAAGTAAGGAATAAACCTGAAACCTGAAACCTGAAACCATTATTCATGCAGTTGGAAAGTTGTTCGTTTGTTGTTAACAGGTTGTTTATATCTTGTTGAAATTATAAAATTTTAACATTTGGAAAATGTTGAAAAAGCGAGGAAATCCCACATTTTACAACTGAAAAAGCAGAAATGAGTTACTATTGTGTCAACAATTTTTTTGAGTAATTATATTATATTATATAGTACAAAATAGTGTATCTTAAATAGTTGCCCTTCCCCATCTCATTACAGGGAACTATAGTAGGTTTAGCAAAATTGAAATCCAAAATTAGGAAAAATTTCTGAAATAACAAAAAAAAATTGAAAAATCTCACCTCTATATTTTCAAGGCAACTTCGTTTTCATGTCTTCTTGAGGGTGTCATGAGGGTGTCATAAGAGTATCATTAAGGGTATCAGAAGGTTTTCATAAAGTCAACTCGAACCCATCTAAAACCGTTAACAGTTTTTAACTATCATTTCGGTTTTTCACCCCCAAAATAGCATTTTTCCAACTCTAACTTAAGTCTAACCTAAGTCTAACTTAACTCTAACCTAACATTAACCCC
>CADBOG010000128.1 GCA_902796265.1 uncultured Bacteroidota bacterium | reverse complement strand
CACCATCGCCCTCAGCGGCGTGAATGGCGAGGTACAGATTGTAATCGTCGACATGAATGGTCGCACAGTGATGAGCGACAGCATGTCGTGCGAAGGCGACTGCACCAAGCGTATGGAGGTGAGCGGTCTTGCCCAGGGAGCATACTTCGTCCGCGTAAGCGGTGAAGGTGTCAACCAGGTCAAGAAGCTTGTCGTGAAGTAAAAGGTAATAGTAGTCGTCCTTATACGACTACTATTACTAGAAATCTTTCAACAAAAAAAGGGCGACTCGTTGGGGTCGCCCTTTTTTTGTTTTTTTCATTCTTTCGCTTTTTTTTTCTTCATTCTTTCGCTCGTGGATTTTTTTCTTCATTCTTTCGCTCGTGCGAAAGAACGAAAGCAAGAAAGCACGCCGGCCGAGCCAAAATGGCCACTCTACCCTTACTTGTTACTTTTTGCTATTGATAGATAGAACATCTCGCCTTGTTCGGGGACGACTTGTTGCGTTGTTATCTTGCATCCTGCTGCTGCAGCATCCTGCTCTACGCTCTTGATATGGTCTATGAGGATGCCGGTACCTGTCCATTTGAAGAATGCTTCCTTGCGTGTCCAGATGCGTGCAAACTCTTTTTCGGGTTCGTTGGAATGTAATACTGCTGTTATCTCGGCATCATTATAGGCTCGTTCCATCAGATTGTCGCTGTAGCGGCGTCGCCCTTCGGCATCGACACCTATCTCATAGTCGCTCACGGCAGTGACGATAGCTTGCTTACAGTGGCTGATATTGAAGTAGATGCCATCATGGTCTATAAGATATGGCTTCCCATGCTCTGCAATGCGCATTTTAAGTATGGGTTCATCTACATTCTGCGAATTGTTTAAGTTTTTGAGGAGCAACGACAGGGCGTCATGTGTGCTGGCAATTTCAGAGCATGTAAACTGCTTTATTATGATGCTGTCTGAGTGTATCTCCTCATGGTTGTATTTGAGTGCATAGGCGAGCATTAGGTTGCTTATGGCTATCTCGCGTTTGCGGGAGAGCAGTTTGGTGCTAGTGATGGCCTCTATTTGTTGAGATGGTATGATTGGCATCATGAGCTGGATTTCAGCCTCTCCGACATTCTCAAAATCGTTGAAATAGTAAACAATCATGTGAATCTATGAGTATTTGCAACTATCAATTGTCTTCTGTCTAAATAAAAAGAGGGTGTCTGTAAAAGGCACCCCCTTTGTTGTTGATTATAATAAGATTACTGAGTAACACGCTCAAGCCATTTCACCATGCAGAGCATGACGATCATCGAGAGCAGGCAGACGCCCATGAAGACGCTCCAGCAAATCCAGATGGGGAAGTTGGTGTACATCAGAGGTCCTATCCAGAGCAAGCCGTTGCCTACTGCGGTGGCACCAAGCCACAGACCCTGGCAGAGACCAAGGAGGTTCTTGGGAGCAACTTTGGATACGAAGCTCAGACCCAGCGGGCTGATGAAGAGTTCTGCAACAGTCATGAAGAAGTAGTAGACTATGAGCACCCAAGGACCGGCCTTCATGCTGGCTGCTGTGCTGGCGTCAAGTTCGGTGAATTCCTGTGCTGAGGGATAACCTGCACCGTTGCAGAATATTGTCATGAACAGATAAGCAATAGCGGCGATACCCATACCGATGGCAATCTTGCGGGGTGTGGAGAACTTGCGGCCCCACTTGGTGCCGAAAAGCCACATGATGGGGAAGGTGAGCAGGCAGACAAAGAACGGGTTGACAGCTTGCCATACCTCGGGCGGGAAGAGTGATGTGTTGACGAAGTCACGAGCGAAGAGCGACATGGAGGTACCGTTCTGATGGAACGACCACCAGAAGAAGACGGCGATGATAAGTACTGCGAAGAGTGCATAGAGACGCTGCTTGAGCTCTTTGGCCATGGCAGCCTTCTCCTCTGCGGTATAGGTGACGCTTTCGGTGCTTGCTTTCTTTGAAGGTGTGGGGAATTTCTTCTTGCTGACGAGGAAGATGGTCAGTGAGATAATCATGGCAGCCACAGAAGCGATGAAGGAGTAGTGGACACCAGTGTTGAAGATGTTGAGGTAATTCTGGCAGACCTCCATAGCGGCGGCACTGTCGGTGGGGAGTACTACATTCATGCTGGAGAAGAGCTCAGTGGCTTTTGCGATAGCTTCGGGAGCCATGGCAACGCCAGTCTCGACAGCGGTGATGTACTGATGGCAGAGTGCAGGAAGGTCAGCATTGTAAGCCATGCCGTTGACGCCAAGCCACCAGCTGCGGAGCAGAGGAGCTACGAAGGGGGCGATAAGACCTCCAACATTGATGAACATATAGAAAATCTGGAATCCAGGGTCGCGTTTGCTCTTGGCCTCAGCGAGAGCCTCAGGGCTAATCTTAGCAGCTTCAGCCTCGAAGTTGTCGTACATCTGACCTACGATGGCCTGCAGGTTACCCTTGAAGAGACCGTTACCGAAGGCAATCATCAAGAGGGCGAAGCAGGTGAGGGGCAGAAGCCAGCCAATGTTGCCGGAGGTCGCCAGGATGGGGATGGCCAGGATTACATAGCCAGCAGCCATGACGAGAAGACCCGACTGGATGGTAGTTTTGTAGTTCTGCGTGCGGTCAGCAATGATACCGCCCACAAGGCTCAGGATGTAGATTCCGCAATAGAAGGCGGAATAAATTCCCGTAGCCACGCTGTTGCTCAGACCGAATTTGGAGCAGAGGAACAGCACTAGCACTGCATTCATAATATAGTAGCCAAAACGCTCACCCATATTACTCAATGCAGCGGCAATTAGTCCTTTAGGATGTCCTTTCATTGTGTAAAATGTTTTGATTAATAATATTTTAAATTAAATTTTTTGTATTTCTGGAGCCTAAATAATTTGCAAATTTACATAAAATTTTGAAAACAACGGTTTTTTGAGCCATCTAAAACATAAGTTTTTCTTGTCCATTTACTTATTTTGCTGATTAACAGTGGCCAAAAAATAACTTTAATCTTTATGTTTCAATCCTTAAACTATTTTTGTATTTTTGCATCTCGAAATGACTACGAACAACTTCTATAACGATGTTATAAACAGTGCTGTAGCTGCCTTGAATAGGGGAGGGACTTTGCTTTATCCTACCGATACCATTTGGGGAATAGGCTGTGATGCCACTAATACTGCTGCGGTAGAGAAAATCTATGCCCTCAAACAACGCGACCACAGCAAGAGTATGCTGATACTTTGCGAAGATATAGACATGGTGGAACGTTTTGTCGGTAGGGTAGGGGAGGAGGTCGCTGCCTTGCTGCTCAGTAGTGACAGGCCGACGACGGTGATAATGCCTTCAACTCTTGATGTTTTGGCTGGCAACCTCGTTGCTGCTGACGGCACCATAGGTGTTCGTATCCCTAACATGCATTTCTGTCAAGGGCTTCTCCATACCTTTGGACGTCCCATTGTCAGCACCTCTGCTAATCTTTCTGGTCAACCATCACCCAAAAGCTATAGTGATATCGGAGCTGAGCTATTGCGTAGGGTTGACTACTGTGTCCCCTCTTATTTAGAAGTGCCTACGGATGGTAAGGGCTCAAGAATATTGAAGCTGGTCCATGACGAGGATTCATCAGGAACCAACACTGCTCATATTATTGTCATAAGACCATGATTGAGAATTGAGAATTGAAAATTGAGAATTGAAAATTGAGAATTGAAAATTGAGAATTGAAAATTGAAAATTGAGAATTGAAAATTGAACTTTTGGAGCAGCGAGCGCAGAACCAAACTTGTTTGGGTTATGCCGAGTCGTGACAAAAGTCAGCGAAGCTAAACTTGAAACCTGAAACCTGAAACTTGAAACGGCCGAAGGCCATTGAAACCTGAAACTTGAAACGGCCGAAGGCCATTGAAACCTGAAACTTGAAACGGCCGAAGGCCATTTAAACTTGAAACTTGAAACGGCCGAAGGCCATTGAAACCTGAAACTTGAAACGGCCGAAGGCCACTGAAACTATTTCTTAAATGGCATTGGTCGGTCGTCCTCTCTGATGGCTTTAATCAATGAGCCAGATTTATTAAGGCCTTTCCTCAGTCCAAGGATTTTGTTTCCCTGCTCGAAGACGATATCGACAGGAATTTTGGCTCTCTCGATGGATTTAAGGTCTCGTTCTAGTTCTGGGCGTACCATACCGTTCTTTTCTGCGTATGCTGAGGCAACATTGAAGTCGCCATCACCTTCGGTCTTGAGCACCAAAGCTGCCCATTCCTCGATAGCTTTGCGCATATTCTTGATGTCGACCTTATATCGGCCGTCCTTGGTGCGTGTAAAGGCTTTCTTGTCTTGCATAAAGTTGAAGCACATGATGTTGGCAATGCCATGAGCTTCTTTGGCACCGAAACGTACGCTGCGAAGAAGTCCTGCCATATAGGTCACGTAGGCATCCTCAACGGTGATGTCTTTGATATCGCCACGCTCTATGAGCTGTTGTACCATGAAGAGACCGCAGATGTCGGCTTTTGCCTCTTCCCATGAACTGAACTGGCTCTTTAGTGCTTCACGTACAGTGCCTTTGCCGCTGATGGTGTTCTTGATTCCCAGACCGTGTGCCACCTCATGGAAGCATACATTGTTGAAGAAAGCGTCGAATTTGACGTTCTTCATCTGCCCCCCGTCAATCATCAGTTTGGCTATGGGCATGAGTATCTGGTTGAATTTGGCCTCCATGGCGTTCTTGAGCTGAAGTCGACGTGTGCCACACTTCAACTGCACCTGCTCGTCGTTGGGCAGGTTGATGGCTATGGTTTTGCCACCGGCATTGCATTCGCCTGCGTAATAGACAACGTCATATACGTTCAAGTCGCTCTCGGTGCCAGGCTTTTCCTTTTTGTATTTGGGGTCGCAGGGCAGCTTGCTTTGCATCTCGGGGAGCATCTTGGTGAAATGCTGCAGACGTTCCGACCATTCTTCGTCTTTTATTAGCACGAAAGCCTCGAAGGCGGTCTTAACACCGTTGATGCCATCTTCATAACTCTCGATGGGACCGAAAACGAAGTCCAGACGACTCTTTTTCATGTTCATCCAGATGAAGTCGCTCTTCTGGTAGTCATTATTGTGAAGAGCCTCACGGCGAGCCGCGAGGTAGCTCCTCAGACCATCGTCTTCAGCCAGTCCTATGGCTTTCTCCAACAGCATGTCTATATGCTTTATCTGCTTTTCGTAGGCACGGCTGTAGGGGATGATGTCGATGCCGCCATCCATGTTGCGACGCAGTATGGTATAAGGACTGTTTTTGTTGGGGTCTTTAATCTTGTCAAATTCAGCCTTGCTCATGTCGGCAGGGTAGAAGTTGGAGCCTGCTGGTTTATTGCCATATCCTGGGACGAAAGGTTTGTTGCCGTCAAGACGATCCCACGCTCCGTAATGTATCATTGCGAAACGCTGCATGTCGGGGTCGCTAAGGTCGTTGAGTTTGGTGCGGTTTTCGTTACCAAACACCTGCTCCCAGTAGATATTGTCGATGACGTCGGAAATCTCAATGAAGATGCTCACCAGTTCTTGCTCTTGTTCAGTGAGCCTGCCTATGTCGTATTTAAGTGGTACCGTTGCATACTGGGCCACTTTATCTTTCATCGATATTGTGCCTTTTGTTGTCTGTGGTACTTTTGATGTGTTGTTGGATTTGGTTTTATTGGTGGCCTGGGCGTTGACGCTATTTGCCGCAAACGCTATCATTGCCAATGCCATAATGGATAAGGCTAATCTTTTCATTTGTATTGTTTTTTCGACGTGGACAGCAGAGCCACCGCAGTTGCAATATCACTTTATAAATTCCGCATTCTTGAATTTATAATTCTTGAGAATTCTTTGGACCTCTTTGTTCTCTGCGGTCTCAAGCAATGCCGCTATGTATCGCATATTGTGTGTGTCGGTGCCTAAGTATTCCGACACACCTTTCTCTATATACTCGAATCCTTTGCGTTTGGCCGATTCGCCATAGAAGCCGTTGAGTGAAAGTATGTTGACCTGGAAAGCGATTCCCATTTCGTGCATCTTCTTGACTTCAGTGCTGTGTGCGTTTAGGTATGGATAACGCTCGGGATGTGCAAGTATCAGCTTGTAGCCCATCTTTATGTAATCTGAGAAGATGTCAGTGGGCATATAGTCGTTGTTATGTAGCGAAAATTCGCAAAGCAACGTTTTGCCGGGCAGTGTAAGCACTTTGTCAACGCCAGGCATACGGGCAAATGAAGGGTCGAATCGGTATTCGCCTGCGATGTCCACCACTTCGGGCAGATTCTTTTCACCGCTTTTGGCAATGGCTTTCTTCAGTACTTCGAAACGTTTCTTGATATCATCTTCTATGTTGGGGTAGCGGGCCTGGAAGTGTGGGGTCAAGAATACTTTCCTATAGCCTACGGTATACATGGCTTTAAGGCAGCGGACAGTCTCTTCGGGACTGCTCGAGCCATCGTCTACATTAGGCAGCAGGTGACAATGCATGTCAACTATTAGTGGAGCAAAGGTATCTTTCTTTTTAAATAACCCAAACATGGTTTTGTAGCTATAGTTGTGGTAATGAGTTAGTTATTAGAAGTTCTAAGGTAGAGCGTCTTTTATTATAATTTGCAAAGATACGAATTATTTTTGAAATGAGCGTTTTTTGTGGGGAAAAACAAGTCCATTTTTAACTATCTTATCAAAACCACCAGTACCCACTCCTATCATTATTCGTTTTTTTCTCGACGGATTAATACAGAAAACCAAATAGCCAGAGGGGGATTTTATTGCCTAAAGCATACTCAATATTATCCGCCGCAATGAATGCGTCATTTGTAGATGCAATCTGTTTGCCGTCTTTACTTTGACCACCCACTTCCACAGTGTACTTCCTGTCAATATAATAATCCGCCCGACGCCCATATTCCACCTGATGCCTGTATGCAAGTTGATTAACAAAAAACGTTTCCCTTTCGGTACCAGTCTCCACTTGAGTAAGTGATAAAGCATGCAACAAATTGCTGTTTTCCATATAGATTTTGTCGGGCTTCTGCATCCTTTTCATATTGACAGAATCACTATAAAGAAGATTTAACAGCTTTGCACGACCAAGATGCGCAAGATAACCAACCAGAGTATTTCTATTGAGTTCAGACATGACAGCCATCTTGCTGATGTCCACAGCAAAAGGCACACCGCTACTGACCACGGAGAGAAGACTCCGCAACTTGCGAACATTGCCAATGTCCACATTGCCTAGCTGAGGAAGCTCTATCTCAAGAATCATATTGACGACCTTCTGCACCTGCGTCAGATAATCGATATTCTGCTCCATAAAAAATGGATAGTACCCACCCTGAAGATACTGCCCGAAATATTTGAGCGGCTTGCACGCATCCACAATACTTTTCGAAACTTCCAGTGACTTTCCAAGAATATCATCCAATGAAAAACGAGGCAATTCTATTCCCTCTTTAAATGCCAAATACTCTCTGAAAGACAACCCCTGCATATCATAGCTGACGCATCGTCGTGAGAGGTCTGCTTCCGCATTCAAAATATTCAAGAGCGAGGAGCCTGTAAACACTATTTTCATGTCGGGATAACTATCATAGAGATTTTTTATCTCTCGGCTCCACCCCTCATATTTATGCACCTCATCAAGATACAGGCACATTCCGCCATGATTGTGGAATTCTTCTGCCAGCTCAACAAGGCTATGCCGTGTGAAGTAGAGATGATCCATGCTGACATACAAAGCAACATTGGGATTGTCACCGTAGGTTTTCTTAATTTGCTGGAGCATCATCGTTGTTTTGCCGACGCCCCTTGCTCCGCGGATTCCAATAAGTCGTGCTTCCCAATTGACCTCTGACATTAAGCTTCGTTGGAAACGCATATCGATATGCGAAATAAGTCTAAGATGCTGTGATTGTAATTGTTCCATATAAAAATGATAATTATTCCATTTTGCAAATATACAAATATTTGCTTAATGCACAAAGCAAATTTGTGTATTTTTTGCTTAATCCAATAAGCAAATACCAATTTCGAGGGGTGCATATTCCGCTCCATACCCATTCAATTTCCGATGGTACATAAAGGTGCCAAGAAGGCCTAAAAAGGACCAGAATGATGCCCGTTCACCCCAAAAAAAGGTGAAAAAATGGACAAACAGACAATAGCGACCACATTATTCCGGTGCATAGCCGTTCAGTCGGAAATCATAGGCTTCAGCGTTGGAGATTTCCGCCCCATACCCGTTCAAATGGCCATTGGCAGTGAATTTTTTCCGCTGCATACCCGTTCATCCGGGCTCTTTGTAACAGGCTGGGAATGCCCACATTTTCCGGGTCAAACCCGTTCACAAGAGAGGCCTGTCGGTCGTGTTCGAGACACACTTCCCGACGAAGACATCCACGGGGACGAGGGAAATTGCTATCTTTGTACTGTTAATAACCCCCAAAACAGTACATACATGGCAGGGACACCCAAAGAGATGAGCATAATAAAGCAAGTCATCCAGCTGAAGAAGCTGGGAGAGTCGAACCGCGGCATAGCGCGGAGACTGAAGGATATAGACAAGGGTACCGTGAACGGGTACATTAATACCATCAATGCCAACGGATGGAGTCTGGAATGGCTTCTGGAGAAGGAAGACCCGGAGTTGGAGCGTATGTTCCATGCGGGCAGCCCCGCGTACACGGACGGCAGGATGAGGGAATTCCTGGATCTGCTGCCGTACTTCCGAGAGCAGTTGACGAACCGCAAGCTCCATGTGACGCGGCAGCTGCTATGGGAGGAGTACCGCAAGACGCATCCCGACGGTTACGGCAAGTCCCAGTTCTACGAGCACCTGAAGCAGAACCTGGTGGCGCGGAAGGACATCGTCACAGTGCTGGCCGGCACATACAAGCCGGGCGAGAAACTGATGGTGGACTATGCGGGCGACAGGCTCTCGTACATCGACACCGGGACGGGCGAGGTGGTGAAGGTGGAGGTCTTTGTGGGGTGCATGCCCTACAGCGACTACATCTACGTGATCTGTGTGCCGTCGCAGCGGACGGAGGACTTCCTCTTCGCCCTCCGCATGTGCCTGGAGCATCTGGGCGGCGTGCCGCCGATAGTGGTGCCCGACAACCTCAAGGCTGCCGTGATAACGCCCGACAGGCACGAGCCGCGCCTCAACGAGGCGCTGCGGGACATGGGCAACCACTACCGATTCACGGTTCTGCCGTGCGACCCGGCGTCGCCGACGCAGAAAGCCCTGGTGGAGGATGCCGTGCGCATCGCCTACAACCGCATCGCTGCGAAGCTCAGGAACCGCGAGTTCCACTCGCTGCAGGAACTCAACAATGCCGTTTGAGGACTTTGCGGGCAGCTTAACCAGACGCGCATGCAGAAGTGCCCGTACACCCGCGAGGAGCGTTTCCACGCCATGGAGAAGCCGCTACTCTCGCCGCTGCCCGGGTCCGTCTACGAGATGCGCCGCTATGCCGACCTCAAGGTGCAGAACAGCTGTTTCGTGGAGCTGAGGCACGACAAGGTGACCCACTTCTACAGCGTACCACACATCCACATCGGCCGCAACGCGCGGGTGGTCTTCACACGGTCATGGGTGAAGATATACATCGACGGCAAAGAGGTGGCGACACACCAGAGGAAACACACATACGGGCACACATACGTCAAGGAACACCTGGCATCCAGCTCGCTTGCGGTCATCGAACGCTCCGCCGCCTACTACACCGCCATGGCCGGCAGCAGGTCGGAGGACTGCAGAGCCTATATCAAGCGGATATTCAGTCCCGAACGCACCAACAAGCCCGAAGAGGTGTACTACAGGCTATGCTCGGCCATACTGTCGTCCTACCGCAGGCACGACCCGGCCGTGGTGGACCTCACCTGCCGCCAATGCCTAGAGAACAATGTCTTCAACTACAAGGGATTCGAGAAAATCCTCAAGAACAACAGCCTCATGCGGGCCAACGACGAGCCGTGAGAGACGGCACCCGTGCCGACAAACCACGCCAACATGCGCGGCAACGGCTATTTCAACTAACCCATACAGCCAAGTACAACCGATAAAACGAAATAATCATGACAGATGAAACCGTAAGGGCTTTCCACAGCCTCAAACTGCCCGGAATGGCAGGATGCTGGACTTCCCTCGAGGAAACCCACCAGCTCGACAAACTATCGCTGCGCGACGGAATGCAGCTAATGCTCCAAAGCGAGCGCGACACAAGGCAGTCCAACCGTATTGCAAGGCTTATCCGCAACGCGGGTTTCCGCATCAAGGCCTCCGTCGAGGAACTCGAGACCGACACCATACGCGGGCTGCCCTCGGCAGTAGCTGCCGAACTGGCCTCCGGAGCCTACATCAGGGACGGGCGCACCGTCATAATAACTGGATCCACAGGCACAGGCAAGTCATTCCTCGCCTGCGCCCTGGGCGACTCCGCATGCAGGCAGGGCGTTAAGACGCTCTACTTCACAATGACCACACTGCTGGAAAACCTCAGGCTCGTGCACCTGGAGGGCAGGGAGGGAAACTTCTTCCGCAAACTGGCCGCCCACGAACTGCTGATCATCGACGACTTCGGCATGTCTCGACTCGACGGTCAGGTCCAGCACGACTTCGAGCAGATTGTCGACGACCGATACAACCGCTCTTCCCTTATCCTTGCGAGCCAATTGCCTGTAACAGACTGGTACAACGTCTTCCAGAGCGAGCTTATAGCGGAAGCCTTCCTCGACAGAATCGTACACAAGTCAAGAAGAATTGAACTAAAAGGCGAGAGTTTAAGAAAAAAGTACTAACTTTGCATCTCGAAACCAAAAACACTAATTAACAGAATCTATTAATTTTGCCACAGATAGCAACAATTCTCAAAAAAGTGAACGGGTATCATCGGAATTACTGAACGGGTATCATCGGAATACGCATTCGAGGGGTGAGCGCATTCTACCTGGGGTAGTCTCTCAGTAATTGTGGTGACAACATCTTCTCCTTGTCGAGAAGGGTGGAATATGTCTGATTGACAATGCAACGACGT
>CADBOG010000127.1 GCA_902796265.1 uncultured Bacteroidota bacterium | reverse complement strand
GCGCACAAGCACCTTATAATCAATATTTATGTTCTTCTTTGCCATGCGGCAAAGATAGCATTTTATTCTGACATACAAAAAATGATCACTCTTGGCTTCTGGAATCTTTGGCTAGCGCCCTGGTATGGCCCATCCACGGAAAATCCCCCCTGTGCCATAATTTGCCACCTTTTTTTATTATTGCTTCGGGATTAATACTTGTTTATGGAGTAATACTTGCTTCTTTGCCGAAACTAGCTTCTTTGCCGATACTTTCTTCGGGACCCTTAGTTGCCGCTCAGGTTGATATTGGTTGTTTGTCCCGATTCTATTTTGAAACGCATGGAGCGCACAGCTGTGTATCGTATGCTGTTTTGGGGCTTTATAACTATCTGGTAGTCGCCGGGCATTAGTATCAGGCGCTCGTTCACTTTGTTAGGGTTGAGGTCGCAGACATGGGTCAGGACGCCTTCTTTGTACGTGAACACAGCACCCGACGAGATAACTTTTGTCTTGTTGATGTTGGCCAGGCCTGGTGTTGGGAGACTGAGGTCAGTCGCCGATGAGCTAACCACCGAAACTCCGTCAAGTCGCAATGGGGGTGTGGAGAGCATCTCGATGTCGTAGGTTCCGCTGAGGTAGTTGAATTGTTCTCCTAGCAGTTGAGTGCCAACCAGTTCGGTGGTTCCATGACGGTAAACAAGTATTGGGTATTGAGGTATTTGGTAGTTCACCCGTTTGCCGTCGAGGTGGAGCCAAAGGGAGCCTTGTTCTATGGTGACATTGAGGCGGTTGACGCGACCTGGGCGGAATTGTTTTTTGCGAAGTCTCGTTTCGGGGCGGGTGAAGAGAGTGATGTCGTATGCAATGAGGGGGTCGATGATGATGGTGTCTGGAGTATAGCGACCATCGATGGAATAAAGTGTAGAATATTTTACTACGCCTGTCTGACTGTCATAGAAGGCTATAGGCATCTCGGTTTCAAGGAGATGGTCAGTCTCGTCGTTGATGGCGATGACAAGCTGAGCCTCCTCTTCCGACATTTTAAAGATGTTGTACAGGGTTTCTGTATAGAGCTCTTCATTAGGCACATAGGTGAATTTTCCGGCACAGTCGAGGCTGTGTTGGAAATCCTGTTTGTTGCCGATACCAAGAATGAATGTCTGCACGATAACGCCGCTCATCTGCACTTGGCGTGCTACATCGCAGATGTTTCCGTCGCAGTCGTCCATACCGTCGGTAATGATAAGGATGATGTTGCGGGGCTGATTGTCGGCACCTCCATGCAAGCGACCGGAAGAGGGCGAAACTGTAGGGAAGTCGTTGAGCGAATTGCTTAGAGCCGAAGCTGCTGTGCAGGCTCCATTGGGAACAAGTGTCTTTATCTTGCTTTGAATCTTATAGTTGTTGCCTGGTTCGAAAGGCACTTCAAGACGTGTTCCGTAAGAATTTTTGTTAAGGTGACCGAAGACACGTAGAGCCACCTCGATGTTTTGCTGGTTGGCGACGCTGTCAAGGAACTTGAGAAGTACCTGCTGGGTCACCTTTATCTTCGAGTCGCTTTGCCAGCGGTCCCACATGCTGTGCGAGCAGTCGAGGATGATAAGTACACGTGTTTTGTCGCCCGAAGCGGAGACCTTTGTCTGGGCCTCCGCTTTGGTGACAAAAAGGGCTGCAAAAAGCAGTACAATAATGAATCTAAATGGTCTGATTCTCAATTCTCGATTCGAATTAGACTATTATCAATAATCGCCAAGTTCGGTTTGAGGAAGCTGGGCAAGAGCGCGTTGCAGGTCTTCTTCGTTGAGCACGCTTCCGTGATACTTGTTGGTGTCTTGCATAAAGTCGACACCGTAGCCCATCTGGCTGTTGAGGATTACACAAACGGGTTTCCCTTTGCCTGTGAGCGACTTGGCCTTGTTCATGCCATCAAGCACCTGCTGCATGTCGTTACCGTCTTCAATGGTGACAACAGTCCACATGAAAGACTCGAATTTGGCTTTGAGGTTGCCTAAATCCATCACCTGATCCACAGAGCCGTCAATTTGTTGGTGGTTGTAGTCGATGGTGCTTATCATATTGTCAACTTTTTTGGCGCCAGCAAACATGGCGGCCTCCCAAATCTGGCCTTCCTGCAGCTCTCCGTCGCCATGCAGCGTGTAAACGATATGGTCGTCATTGGTCATCTTCTTGCCGAGGGCGGCGCCGATGCCAACGCTCATGCCCTGGCCAAGGGAGCCGCTGGCCATGCGGATGCCAGGCAGGTTGTGTGCCGTCGAGGGGTGACCCTGCAGGCGTGTACCGAACTTGCGGAATGTGGCGAGTTCGCTTACGGGGAAATATCCGCGACGAGCCATTGTGCTGTAAATCACAGGTGTGATGTGTCCCTGTGATACAAATAGCATATCTTGACCTGTGCCTTCCATCGTGAAAGAGGCAGGATCGTGTTTCATGAGTTCAAACTGCATGGCAACCATCCAGTCGGCTGTGCCCATCGAGCCACCCGGGTGACCGGATTTAGCACCAGTAGTCATTCGGAGAATGTCGCGTCGCACTTGACGTGCAATAGTTTGTAATTCTTGTGTCGTCATTATGTTATATGTATTGATTAACGTTAGAAAAAAAAACGATTTTTGAGAATGTTTAACGTCAGAGTTAAGTTAGAGTTAAGTCAGAGTTAGGTTAGAGTTAGGTTAGAGTTAAGTCAGAGTTGAAAAAGTCTGAGAGAGGTAAGAAATAGCTACATCCGGAACACATATTCTCTTCCGTTTTGGTCGATGCCATGTAGTTCACCGCCATGGCGTGTGACAGTAATCGAATAGCTGTTCTCGTCATCGTCGTGGATAGTTCCACGTCCCTTGTTGCCGTTCATGGTCACATGTCCCCAAACTTTGCCGTTGGCACCATAGGTTGAGATGTATAGGGTCTCTTTGCCTCCGACAGAGGGAGTTGCATTAGTGCTTTTGGCTGCTCTGTTTTGCGTAGGCTCAGGCTGCTGATTCGATGGTGATTCTTCCGACTCGTAGTCAGAAGGAATCTCTGACGAGCTTTCAGAGTTTTCATCATCAACAAGTGCAGTATCTGCCGTCGAAGAGTCAATTGTCGGCTCTTTGGTTGAATGCGAATTGCAGCATACTATCGCGAACGATATGATAATGAGGATGTAAAATGCTATTTTGCGTTTCATTTTGTCCTTTTTTTCATCCGCAAATATACATAAAAAAACGCTATTAAATGGGCATGTTAAAAACTTTTCATAAAAAAATATGTTTGGGCATCTGTTTTTTTAGTATTTTTGTGGCTTGAATAATGAACGTTACTTAGTATATGTTCATCAAATAATAGTTTGATAATTATAAATTTAATACAATGGATATATCAGGAAGATTAATTAAGATTTTGCCCGAGGTGCGTGGTGAGAGCCAGCGTGGTCCTTGGGTCAGAGGTGGTTTTGTCATCGAGACCGACGACACCTACCCGCGTCAGATTGCATTCACCCTCTTTGGTGAGGACCGCATCGCTATGCTCAACGGCTTGGTAATGAATGCTCCCGTAATGGTTACATTCTCACCCGAATCGCGTGAATATCAAGACCGTTGGTATACCGACCTGCGTTGTATACGTGTTATTCCTTTTGCTGGTACAGCCGCCGCAGCTCCTACAGCTGCTGCTCCCGCCGCCGCAGCTCCTGCCTCTCCGGCAGCCGCTCCCGCCCAGCCGGCTCCTGCCTTCGCCTCTCAGCCTGCAGGAAGCGACGACGACCTTCCGTTCTAAGGTAATAATAAACATTTTTTTCATGACGTGTGGGGTTGACCTTCCGGGGTTAGCCCCATTAGTTTATAATTAATATGGAAAAAGCAGAGATTCGCAAGCAAGTGCGAGCTTTAAAGAAAGAGGTTCCGCTCGAGGAAAAGATACGCCGTTCACTACCAATCCTGGAGAAGGTGTCTGACTTGGAATCATTCCGTAAAGCCTCAACGGTGTTGTTGTATTGGTCGATGGACGATGAGGTCTATACTCAAGACTTTGTACGCCAATGGTATAAACAGAAATGCCTTTTGCTTCCTTGTGTCGACGGAGATGACCTTCTGTTGCGCCAATATACAGGTCCCGAAAGCATGCAGCCAGGACCTCAGTTTGGCATTCCAGAGCCTATAGGTCAGGTGTTTACCAAACTTGAAAAAGTGGAGATGATTGTTGTTCCGGGTGTGGCTTTCGACCGTAGTCGCAACCGCATGGGTCGTGGTCGCGGTTTCTACGACAGATTGCTCAAGTCAACACCCAATGCCATAAAGGTGGGTGTCGCTTTCGATTTCCAAATATTCGACACTATTCCCGTCGAGCCTTTTGATGTCCCTATGGATATTGTTGTAAGTGAGAATTCTATCTGTTTGTCAGGCGATAGAAGTATATAAGCAACCCTGTGGTCAGCAGTCCCATCGCACCCAGTATTATCCAGAATGACACCGTGTTGGTGGTGAATGGGAAGTCCACGTTCATACCAAAAAGACTGGCAACCACAGTTAGCGGGAGCATGACGGTACTGAAATAGGTAAGCACACGCATAATGTCGTTGGAGCGATTGGTCAACAGGGAGTCGAATGTTTTCGACAAGCCCTCAATCAATTCTCCGTAATCCTCCACCAAGTCGTACATCTTCTGGTATTGGTCGAGGATATCGCCCCAGTAGTCTTCCATATCCACCTGCTCGGGGTCTACAAACCCTTTGATACCGCCGCTCTCAAACATGTGCAGCACACGCAGCTGCGGTTTGAATGTGGTGTTCAACAAGATGATGTTGCGTCGTGTAATGGATATGAGCTCGATGATGTTGCGGGCTTTTTTGTTGAAGATATCGTAGTTGATAAGGTCTATTTCTGATCCGATGCGCAGGATGAGTTGGTAAGTCTCAAGCATCAGTCGGTCGAGGATGTTGTAAAGTAGCAGGTCGCTGCACGACATGGCCTCGAGGGTGTCCTCATCGTTCTCGGCAAGGTCTTCCTGTACTTCGTCAAAGAGTTTCTTCACTACCCAATGCGACTTGCCGATGGTGATAATGAAGTCCTTGCCCCAGAATATCTTGACCTCACGGGTGCGGACATTCTTGTTGCCTTTGTCAAAATAGGGGAAATGGAGTATAAGGAAGTAGTAGTCGTCGTATTCGTCTATCTTCGGACGCTGGTTTGTGCCGCGGCAGTCCTCGATATCGAGGGGGTGGAAATTGTAATCCTCAAGCAGATAACGGAAGTCATCTTCGGTAGGATTGGTTATATGTTCCCATTTCAAGGATCCGTGTTGGATGGTCTCAATCATGGTTTCCTCCCTTCTTTTTTGTGCAGTTTTATTATCTCTTCATGTAAAATAGGAAAACTATTATTGCATCATGGGATTATTATACTGCTGGTTATCAATTTTCTACATTCCTTATAATTGTTGTTTAACAAATTGCAAAAATACTGTATTTTTTTTAATTTTGCTTTTAGGCGATGATTTTTTTTGAGCGACATATATAAAAGTCGGCAACGTCTAAAAAAATCTAAGAATCTGAAGCCCTTAATCGAAGAATCTCCAGATAAGCCCCCAGTAGAGAGTGAAATTCTCGTATGGGTAATGAGGAAGGCTGAAATAGTTGCGTTTCAAGCCGGCAAGCTGTTCGATGGGAGCGTTGAGGTGACTGGCACGCAGATAGATGGTGGCACGTTTCACCTGAAGAGTCAACCAAAGGTCAGCAATAAAGTAGTTTCCAACTTCCACATTGTCTTGACGATAGAAAGCTCCGAGGACAGGATTCCATGCGTCGCAGTAAAACTTGGTATGGTATCTGAGGTCGACACCCACTTGTGCTCTTAGTGCGTTGCGGAATAGGTTGAAGTCGGCATAAAGGCTGTTCTTGCTTGCAAAGAGGGGCACGCGGACAACGTCGTTGTTGCTGCTGTGTTGTATTATCTGATGAGTGCGCAAATGTAGCCAACCCATTCTAATGTGTCCGTAGATGTCTGCATTCAGGATGAGTGCAGAGGCGTTGCCTTGAGTGGGACGCATCTTACTGTCGAACCATATATTGTCGCTGAGAAGGGATGACGAGAGATTGATCTTGAAAGACTCAATTCCTGAACGTCTGAATGATTGAGTGTCGGGTTCGTGGTATGTGTATTCGGCTGCAATACGCTGAAGCTTTATTTTGTTGTAGCTGGTTATGTCCCAATTATATACACCTTTGTTGTGGTAGTATATGATGTTAGGGCTTTGAGCCTCGCTAAGCGCAGAGATTTGCAGCTTGCTGCTGCCAAAATCGAGGCTGAGAGTACCGTCGAGTTTGTAATCGCCAAGACGTCTAGGCCCATTGGTCTCTTCAGCATTGGCTACGAGGAGGAATTTGCCTATATGGAGTCGAGCCGAAGCGAAAGGAGAGACGTTGAGTTCGCTGATTTTGTTCTCGGGATTAGCAAAGCGTACAATGTCTATTTGTGGCCTTATGCCGCCAGTTATCACCACAGGGTTGGCCCAGCGGTGTTGCATATAGGCATCGTTTGTCCAATAGAGCTCAGCTGCCAGCTGATGATGGGCAGTAGAGTCGAAAAATAATGTAGAGTCGACTACTCCGTAGTTATAGAACCAGCTTTTTGCTTGGTTGTCATAGAAGTTGCGGCGTTGACGCTTATATGAGAGGTCGAGTGCAAAGACACCAGTATTGAAAGCTAGCGGTTTGGGTGCGTGTGTGGTGTCAGAGATGGTCTTGGTTTTAGGCTTCTGTGTAGAGTCGGAAGTAGAGTCGGCAATAGTGATTTCATATTCACGTATGCGGTCGAACTGTCGCACAGTATTATAGCTCTGGTGTATATTCAGTTCGATATCGTGCCACCTGTTTTGGGCAGAATACATATTGACAGGCACACCCGATTCCCGGCTATAATCCCAGCATGTGGTATCGTTCACAACGCCACCGTTCTCGCCTTGGCGGATGCTGTTCAGAGTGAATGTTGCTTGCATCTGATAGCGTGCATCCTTCGAGTAGTAGTTGGTTGATAGGTCGAGGTAATGTGCTGTGAGACCGCTGTTTGTATAGAGTCCGTCGCGGCTGATAAGGTCGTAAAGCATGGCGACATTCCAGCGTGGGCGTATGTTTTGAGTATGGATGATGTGGATTTGGTAGTCTTTGTCGAGAGAACTGCCGTAGCCAAGAAGTGTGTATGGTGTCTGCGTCTGGAAAAGCCTGAAGGGATGCTGCTTATAGCGATAGTAGGAGAGTGGGTCGGGAGCGAAGGTGAGTGTCGAGAGTTCGGGATTAAAGGTCAATGGCAAGTGGATTTGTCCAAGAGCGCCAAGTGATGCATAGGGCGTTTGCTCCACAGACGACAAGGGGTCGTTGCAATGGAGACCAGTAGGGAGAAGATTGGGGTGTTCAAGATGGCGGATTTTGACATCACGCAGACACCTTTCAAAAGAGAACACACGACTGCGCAACACCGAGTCGGGTATCGCATCATCGTCGAAGACGATACCCTCCGGTTGGTTGTTCATTGCAGAGTCGGGATTGTTAGGGTTTTCAGGGTCGTACAACGGGTTGTTTGGGGCATTGGAGTTGTTGTTCCTTCTTGTGGTAGAAGTGTTGGAGCGTATTATCTCTTGTGCAACCGAAATCCCAGAAAGTGCAATGCATGCTATTAATATGAGCAGAGCCTTGCGCATTCAAGCAATTGAAGTATGTCAGGCGTTCAGGAAGCGTTCCACATCGATGGCAGCGACACAGCCTTTTGCAGCGGCGACACAAGCCTGTCGATAGTTGGGGTCGCAAACATCTCCAGCTGCGAAGACACCAGGAATATTGGTGGCGCTGCTGGGGTTCTGCACCTTTATGTAGCCAGCTTCGTCAAGCTCTATCTGACCATCGAGGAAAGCTGTATTTGGCTGATGGCCAATGGCTACGAAGAAACCAGCGATGTCGAGACGTGTGATTTCGCCTGTCTTCACATTCTTAATGTCGGCACCTGTGACACCATCCATGTCGTCGCCTACAATCTCTTGGGTTACGCTATTCCAGAGCACCTCGATTTTGGGATTGGAAAGCACACGGTGCTGCATGGCTTTAGAAGCTCTGAGTTCGTCGCGGCGCACAATCTGGTATACCTTGCGGCAAAGTGTTGCAAGGTAAGCGGCCTCTTCGCAAGCTGTATCGCCGCCACCAACAACGGCAACATCGAGGTTCTTGTAGAAGAATCCGTCACAAGTGGCACAGGCGGAAACACCTTGACCATAGAAACGTTTCTCGCTTTCGAGGCCAAGCCAGCGGGCGGTAGCTCCAGTCGAAATGATAACAGTTTCTGCTTCAACTTGTTCACCTTTGTCGTCGGTAGCTATGAAGGGTCGTTTGCTGAGGTCTATTTTCTCGATGGTGCCCTTGCGTATTTCGGTACCGAAACGGAGGGCCTGTTTGCGTAGGTCTTCCATCATGGCGGTGCCCGATATGCCTTCAGGGTAACCAGGGAAGTTCTCTATCTCGGTGGTGATGGTGAGCTGGCCACCAGGTTGAAGTCCCTCATAAAGAAGCGGTTTGAGGTCGGCACGACCAGTATAGATGCCTGCGGTATAACCTGCAGGACCTGAACCAATTATTAAACAACGTGTGTGGGTCATATCTGTTTTTGTTTATGATTATGCTGTATTATTCCTTTATTTTTTAGTTATTCCTTATTTTTTCTTGATGCTTCCGTTAAAAAGTCAATGTTATGCCTGCTTGAAGTAGTCGGTTGAATTGGCCTTTGTTGTTGCGGAAGATGCGGTAAGTGCCGCTACCGTTCTCTTTGGCGGTGTTAATCATCGAGTTGCAGTAGCGGAAGTCAAAGCCTATATGGTCAGTAAGTCTGTATCGTAGGCTTGCCATAAGGGGTAGAATGTCGAATCGTTTGTAGTTGTTGCTCTGTGCGTTATCTAATGTTTTGTCGGTGGTGACGTTGGCCTTTGCGAGAATGGCAGGAGCTACGCCTGCTGCTATCCTAAGCCGACGGCTGTCGAGGAAGTCGTAAGCCACCATGAGTGGCACTTCAACATAAAATATTGATATGTTTCGATCCATACTGCTGTTTACAATACGAGAACCTTTCTGCGAGAGTGCCACTTCGACACAAAAACGCCAGCGACCATCGTCGCTGACAGGCATCGATGTGCCAACTCCTGCATGGAATCCCAACTTGTTGTAGTGCCCCGAGGCATCTCCGTCAATCTGGCAGAAATTTGCTCCGGCACGCAACTCGTAGTCGAAGCCGTCGTTGTTCGACGAACCTCGCCGTTGGGCGTGAGAGACAGCGAAAAGTGCTGTTATTGCGATAAGTAGTATCAGTTTTCTCGACATAAATGTATTCCCTAATCCTTTATTAATGTATTACTTAATCACCATTAGCCATTCTCTTCACCAGATTTGTGGTCGATTCGCCTGGCACCAAAGGAATGAGCTCCAAACGGCCGCCATACGATTCTACAAAGTCAGCTCCAACAACATTGTCGTGTGTATAGTCACCACCTTTCACGAGGATGTCGGGTTTTATCTCTTTGATAAGGTTCAGCGGCGTATCTTCTTCGAACATAACCACATAGTCGACAAAAGCAAAAGCCGCCATCACCATAGCGCGGCTCTCTTCATTTGAGATTGGACGTGAGTTGCCTTTCAGTCTTCTGACAGAAGCATCGCTATTGAGACCAACGATAAGCATGTCTCCCAAATCACGCGCCTTGCTCAGGTAATCGACATGACCGCGATGAACAAGGTCGAAACATCCGTTGGTGAAAACCACCTCCAGAGGGGTGCCATCCATCCTGCATTGTGAACGTCTGCCTTCGAGGATATGTTTCAAATCGTGCAATGTCACAATCTTGAGTTTCAGACCTATGTTGAATTTCGTATTCATTTTTTTATCTCTCCGTTATGCGCAGAGCCTCCCTTGTTTTTCAGAAGTGAGAAATAGATGAGGAACGCCAATCCCACGACGATGACTATGGCTTGTTGCGAACCCCACAGCAACCATCCGCAAGCCAAACCGGTCGATTCTCCAATGCCGTAGATAGCAAGTGCCTGCCATACCAGAACGGGGTATGCTCCGAGGCCTCCTTGCGAAATCATCATACCCACCGAACCGAACAGGTAGATGACAAAAGCCGTCTGAAAACCAAGCATCTGCGTGTCGCCGAAAGCTTTCAGTATCAGCCATCCGCCAGCGATGTACAAGAAGTATATTACAATGCTGTAGATAAGGAAAAGAACAGTAGATTTTGGCCCTAGATGAAGAATGCTTTTCACACCCGATGCGCAACCCTCTATGAGTTCGAATCCTTTACGGTAGAGGCTGAATTTCAGTAGCTTTTTGTGAAACAACTTGTATGCTACGAAGAGGAGGATGAGCATTATCACGCCGGCGACGGCTATGACAGCCATAGTAGGCAGAGAACTGAATTTCTCGGATAAGGCATCGTATAGGAAGTCTTTTACGCTACTGAACATCAGTAGGAAACCAAGCAAAACAATGACCACAAACATCAGAGTGTCGAAAAGACGTTCCGTCACTACTGTGCCTACCGATTTTTCCATTGGTATTTTGTCGCTTGTGCGCAGCATGGCGCAACGCATCACTTCCCCCAGCCTTGGGAAAGCCAGATTGGCCAGATAGGTAACCATTACGGCACCGAAAGTGTTGCCAAGCGACGGTGTATGGCCTATAGGTTTGAAGAGCAGACGCCAGCGAAGCGCACGTACAAAATGCGACAAGAGGCTGACAACCATAACTATGGCGACCCAGCTCCAGTTGGCGCTGAGGAACGACTGCCAAATGGCAGTTTTCTGCTCAGCATCAAGTTTGAGCAAGAACCACCAAATAAAGAAGATGCCTATCCCCAGGAAGAGGACAAACTTCAGTATGTCGAGGATGATTTTCTTTTTGTGCTTGTCTCCCAAAGGTGTGGAGACCTCGGGATTGCTCATTGTAAGTGGTTGTTTTGAGGGAAGATAACGGTGGGGTGCCACTTTTTGGCATCTTCGAAATCCATTGAGGCGTAAGAGGCGATGATAAGCAAGTCGCCTACATGAGCCTTGTGGGCAGCAGCACCGTTAATGCCTATCACCCCACTTCCCGCCTCGCCGCGAATGACGTAGGTCGAGAGACGTTCGCCGTTGGTTATGTTGTAGATATCGACGCGTTCATTCTCAATCATGTTGGCAGCATCCAGCAAATCGGAGTCGATAGTTATACTTCCAATATAGTCAAGATTGGCCTCTGTGACTGTAACTCTATGAATCTTAGATTTTAAGACTTCAATATACATTGCAAAATTTTTTGCAAAGTTACATGTTTTTTTTAAACAACAATCAAAAAAAAATACCAAAGGCTGAATTTGGCCAATGATTGACTCTAACCTAACTCTAACTTAAGTCTAACTTAAGTCTAACTTAACTCAGACATCAAAACTGTCACAAAAAAAGATTTTATTGTGTAAAAAAATGTTTACGTACATAATTCCTTTGTTCTGAAAAAAAAAGCGTAACTTTGCATTTTCTTTTTATGCCCAAACGAGGCTTTGTTTGGGTGTATATTATTGTGTAATAATTCAATATCGATAACATACCTCTTTTTATAATAGGAAACATTTCATTATGGATATCATACATCTGAAGCTGATTTATCCGAAATGGCAGAAACTGAAAGGTCAGACGACCTTCAATCTTCCTCCTCATGGTCCCGTGGCTTTCGCAGCCACTCTGCCCGAATATGTGGACATCGACTTCGTGGACGAGAACGTGGAAGAGATTGATTTTGATGCAGAATGTGACCTCGTGGCCCTCTCGGTGATGCTCAGCACTCAGGTGAAGAGAGCATGGGCAATAGCCGACGAGTACCACAAGAGGGGCAAGCAAGTTATCGCAGGCGGCATCTCTACCATGCTTCATGCAGAGGAGATGGTGGAGCATGTTGACAGCGTGTTGCTTGGTGAGTCCGAAGGCCGTTCGGAGCAGCAGATTTTGGATTGGAAGAACGGATGCCTTAAGAAAGTCTACAACTTTATGGGCAACCAACCTCCTATCGAGAGTGTGGGCCCTTGCCGTCGTGACCTTTACAAACGTGAGCTCTATAACCACAAGGGAGTGCAGATGGTCGACCTTTTCCATGCGTCGCGCGGGTGCCGTTTCAGCTGCTATCCTTGTGCCGTAAGCTATCTTGGTGGCCGCAAGTTCCGTCCACGTCCTGTCGACAAGGTGGTGGAGGATATGGCCGCCATCGAAAACAACCGTCTTTTTATCGTCGACAACTCATTGGCGCAGAACAAGGAATGGGAAAAGGAACTCTTCACCGCCATAGCACCGCTCAAAAAGAAATGGATTAGCCATACCATTGAAGACGACCCCGAAGTGCTTGACCTTGCCGCAAAGGCAGGCGCTTGGTATGTTTATCAGGCTGTTTATGACACCAGCGACTACATCAAGGAGCGTGTGAAAAGGTATCACGATTACGGCATCGGAGTCGAGGGTACTATCTTGTTGGGTCTTGACAACCAGACGGTTGACGACTGCAAGCGGTTGATAGACTTCCTCGGTGAGATAGACCTCGATTTGGCCGAGTTTACGGTGATGACCCCGTTCCCTCACACCAAGGCTTATGACGACCTGCTGCGTCAAGGCCGCATCTTCGACTTCGACTGGGATCATTACAATGCTGGTCAGGTGGTCTTCCAGCCGCGCCACATGACTCCCGACGAACTGCAGGATGTATACGAGTATGCCTGGAAGAGCTTCTATGCAACCGAGAGCCAAGAGTCAAAGATGTTCCGACTCTTCTGCAACGTCACGCTTAGGGAGATGGAAGACGGAACCTATCGTCCACGCAACAGGGCACTGGCCAACAAGTCGTTCGGTAAGAATGTGGTCAGAAACATAAAAAAAGTTGAGCGTTGAAAACCGAAAAACAATGAAAGTATCTGAAAAATATTACGACGAGATATTCGAATTCAAGGGACAATGGGATATGCCGTCAAGCTGCGGCTTGAAGATACGCAATGTCGACGGACAGACATTCGTCATTGTCACCGAGCTTTATCAAGATAATCCAGGAACATCGGTAACCTATGCCGGGCGTTCGTTGGCAGAGCAGATTTGTGATGCAAAAGGGCTTAAACTTGACAACATAAAGTATATAGAGTGCAATCCCGACACCAACTCCAAGCTCTCGTTCTATGACGAGGAGTATTTCGAGGTTGACTTCGGTGCCGACAAGGCGCACATGTACAGGCAGTTGGCTAATGAAGAAGTAAAAAAGATTTTAGGTTGAAGCCTTTGCGTCACATATTTTCACTCTTCCTTTTTCTCTCTGTTGCCATCTCCGCAATAGGGCAGGAGAGGGTTTGCATCTATCCTGAAGATTCGTCGCTCAACAATGTGACACTCGAGATTTATGCCGCCGATAATCCCAAGGCTGCTGTGGTGGTGTGTCCAGGAGGCAGTTACTGCTGGCTCGACTATGAAGGCGAGGGTGTGGAAGTTGCAAAGTTCCTTCAGTTGAATGGTATAAGTGCTTTCGTGCTTCGTTATCGTGTTGCCGGTTGGTGGGCGTGGTTCACTCATTATCGTGCCCTTTTCAGAGGCAATGTGGCTCCCGATATGTATAACGACGGGCAGCAGGCTCTTCAGTGGGTGGCATCTAATGCATCACGATATGGGATACCTCCCTCGAAAATAGGCATCATCGGCTTCTCTGCCGGCGGCCACATGGCTATGAGTCAGGCAGTTTACCCTGGTGATGTGCGTCCAGCCTTTGCAGCACCCATCTATCCCGTGGTGACCATGACAGAAGACTGTGTGCATAAGCGTTCGCGTCGGGGACTGCTTGGCGAGTGCCGCACCCGTACAAGGGAAAGGATGGAGATGTGGTCGCTCGAGAAGCATGTCACAAAGCAATGTCCACCAATATTCTTGGTTAACTGCGTGGACGATCCCGTGGTCGACTACCGCAATTCCGTGCTGCTCGATTCGGCATTGACTGCCGCGGGAGTCGATCATCTCTACATACAATATAAGACAGGCGGTCATGGTTTTGGCGTGAGCGAGACAAAGGGCAGCGACGAGTGTAGGCCATGGAAATACCGCTTTTTGGAATGGCTCGACAAGACTTTGAAAGAAGAATAAAGCATGTGATGGAGAAGATGATAAAAATACAAAGACATAAAAAAACTCGCACAGGCGAGCATAAGAATAAGAAATGAATAATGACATTGAATATAAATCTCCTGAGGAGATAAAGCGTATTCAGGAAGAATTGTTGCACAAGGCACTTGCCTATCTAGCCACCAATTCTCCTTTCTATAAGCGTATGTTCGCTGATAATAATATAGATATCCGCGATATACGCCATCTTGAGGACCTCACTCGCATCCCGTTTACCACCAAACGCGACCTGCAGCTGCATAGCGACGATATCCTCTGCTGCCCGAAGGAGAAAATCATCGACTATATAACCACTTCTGGCACCTTGGGAGACCCTGTGACGTTTGGATGCACAGAGCTTGACCTTCAGCGTCTTGCCTACAATGAAAAGAAATCCTTTGCATGTGCAGGACTTCATCCGGGCAACATCTTGCAGCTGATGACCACCATCGACAAGCGTTTCATGGCGGGATTGGCCTATTTCTTGGGCATTCGTGAGCTTGGAGCCTCCATAATACGTGTCGGCAACGGAATCCCCGAATTGCAGTGGGACACCATCCAGCGCATCCATCCCGATACCATAATGTGTGTTCCATCATTCATACTCAGACTTATTGAGTACGCCGAGGCACATGGCATCGACTACCATAAAAGCAGCGTGCGTCGCATCATCGGCATTGGCGAAGGATTGAGGAATCAGGATTTCGAACTCAATCTCCTCGGACGACGCATAGCAGATAAATGGCCAGAGGTGAAACTCTTTGCAACCTATTCATCTACAGAGATGTCGGCAACATTCTCGGAGTGCGAATACGGTATGGGAGGGCATGTGCATCCCGAACTCATCATCGTCGAAATCATAGGCGATGATGACAAGCCAGTAGCCGACGGTGAGCCAGGCGAGATAGTGGTCACCACACTCGGGGTGGAGGGTATGCCGCTGCTGAGATTCCGCACGGGCGATATAGCAGCCAAGCGCGTGGAACAATGCCGCTGCGGTCGCAACTCCTACCGTCTTACTCCACTTATTGGTCGCAAGAACAATATGATAAAGCTCAAAGGCACAACACTCTATCCTCCGGCCATCAATGATGTGTTGGATAATACCGACTATGTGGAGAATTATGTCATCTACGTCGATACCAACGACACAGGTACCGACGATGTGGTTGTGAAGATAGGGCTCAAGAACGGAGAGAGTCGTGACAATGATGAGATTATCAAAGAGTTGAAAGACCGTTTCCGTTCACGCATACGTGTGGCACCCCGCATCGAGATACTCCCTGTTGAGGAGATTAGGCGCATCAATTATCCTGAAAAGAGCAGAAAACCAATTAAGTTCATCGACCTGAGACAGAAAAATGGCTGATCGTTACCCACAAGAGTTTGATACCATACGCCCCTATAGCGAAGAGGAACTGCCATCAGCATTACAGCGCTTGGTGCAGTGTCCTGATTTTGATGTTGTTTCTTGTTTCGTATACCCCGATGTAAACCCCGATGAGGTAAAGAAACAGATTCTTGCAATAGATAGCATCGACAAGTTTCAGATATCGGTTATGTATGATGGGCTTAAGCGCATCGTCAACAACACTATAACCAACATCACATGGGAAGGTGCCGACGTTTTGTCACCAGGCAGCCCATACCTATTTGTCTCCAATCACCGAGACATAGCCCTTGACGCATTCCTTTTGCAGTATATACTGCATGTCAATAATTTACCCACCTGTCAGATAACTTTTGGAGCCAATCTAATGAAGCACCCCCTTGTTATAGAGGTGGGACGCATCAATAAGATGTTTCGAGTGGAGCGTGGCGGCAGCCTTCTCAGTTTCTATACGAGCATGGCAAAGGTGTCGGCCTATATGCGTTACTGTATAACTGAGCGACGCGAGTCCGTATGGATTGCACAACGTAACGGACGCACCAAGAACGGCAAGGATGCGACAGAACCCTCGCTACTGAAAATGTTTGCCAGCAGTGGTGATACTAAAGATCTGGTTGCCAATATCTCGCAGCTGAATATAGTCCCCGTTTCGGTTTCGTATGAATGGGAGCCCTGCGATTGGATGAAGGCTCGAGAGTTGAGCTTGACCGTAGGTGGAGTATACCATAAGTCAGAGAACGAGGACCTGCAGAGCATCATCACGGGAATCATTCAGCCCAAAGGCGATGTGCATTTCGGAATAGGAAGAGTAGTGTCACATGAGGATTTGGAGAAGTACGATGCCGAGCGCGACGGAGACTTTTTCAAATGGTTGGCGTCGTTGATAGACAGCCGCATATTCTCAGGCTACAAGTTGATGCCCAATAACTATATAGCCCACGATTTGCGTTCAGGCGAATCACGATATAGCGACAAATATGATGCAACCCAGAAGGAGCGTTTCTTGTCGCATATTGAGGAATGCTGCAGTAAGGCAGGCAGCGAAGCAGTGAGACCCATCCTGCTTGACATCTACGCAAACCCCGTAAATACAACAAATTGAGAATTGAGAATTGGAAACCTGAAACTGAAACTTGCACCACTACTCAAACACCTCTTTAGCTCTGTCCATTTTGGACGGGATATCTACACCAAACGGACAGCGTGACATGCAGGCGCCACAATGGGTGCATTCGCTTGCATGATGAGGTAGAGCATCATATTGGGCTTGCAGTTCAGGAGACTTTCCTTCTGTTTCGGCCTTGTCGAGCAGTTCGTTAACCTTGGCAATGGGTATGCCCACAGCACAAGGAGAACAGTGGTTGCAGTAAGTACAGTCGCCAGCTTTTGCAGCTTGTTCCTGTTTACCGACAATAGTATAGTCTTTCTCGGCATCAGTAGCATGCATCCAATGGAGGTCAGCTTTCAGTTCATCGAGGTTATCGATGCCAAGAATACATGTGGAGATACAAGGCTTTGCCAGACAGTAGGCTATACATTGCTCAGGGGTATATGCAACGCCAAGAGGCGAAGTCTTCTCATCAAGCAGACGTCCACCGCCACCGAATGTCTTCATGACAGTAACACCTATATTGTGGGTAGCGCAGTAGTCGTAAAATTCCACGCGTATGGGGTCGATGCCAGCCTGAAGGTTGTCCATAGCCCCTTTTTCCCAAGGTATTGCACCTCCGCGAAGACGGTCGAAGGCAGGGTTGAGAGAGAACATGATGACTTCTACCCAACCACTCTTGGCGGCCATCAGGGCCACTTCAGCATTATGACTGCTGAGACCTATATGCTTGATTTTACCCTCTTTTTTCAGTTGGAAGACATATTCGAGGAAAGGTGAGTCTTGGATTTCTTCCCATTCCTCGCGGCTATCGGTGATATGGATCATTCCCACTTCGATGTGGTCGGTTCCTAAGCGAGCCAGAAGGTCTTCGAATCCAGCACGAGTCGAGTCGAGGTCACGAGTGCGCTTGTGCTGACCATTGGCCCATACAGTACCGATGTGACCTTGGATAATCATCTCGTCGCGACGACCTTTAAGGGCGTATCCTATGTTAGAGCGTGTTTTGGGACTAGCGTCATAGATATCGATGTAGTTCATTCCGCTGTCGAGAGCCATAGTCATAAGTTCGAGAGATGCAGCACTGTCGATTTTCTCGAATCCTCCACACCCAATGCTTATTTCGCTGACCATAAGACCGGTGTTGCCAAGAGGGCGGAACTTCATGTCTGATTGTTTTTCGGCTTGCTGTTTGCAACCGATAGCGGCAATGCAGAGTGCAGCCATGACGAATGAGTAAAATTTCTTCATATTCAAGATATAATGTTAATGTTTATTCTAAGAATGATGTTTGTGTTTATGTCAGATAGCGTTTTTGAAGGTGACTTTCATATTTCTTGATAACGAATTATGCTCTTTCTTATTGTGCAAGAGATATGATTATCGTTCATTTCCCATTCCCATCATCCTT
>CADBOG010000126.1 GCA_902796265.1 uncultured Bacteroidota bacterium | reverse complement strand
TTTCAAGTTTCAAGTGGCCTTCGGCCGTTTCAAGTTTCAGGTTTCAAGTTTCAAGTGGCCTTCGGCCGTTTCAAGTTTCAGGTTTCAAGTTTCAAGTTTCAAGTGGCCTTCGGCCGTTTCAAGTTTCAAGTTAAACAATTTTCAATTTTCAATTCTCAATTTTCAATTCCCTTTAACGTTCTTCTGTCGTTTTTATTATACACGTCTCTTCTTTTTCCTTCATCGAAACAATAAATGCCATGCTGTCAGCACGACACCACCACTTAACATTTTGTTAACAACATTTTGTTAAGTCAAAGAAAAGTCTTATCTTTGCATTTGCAAAAAAGGAATAAAAAATGGATAATCCCTTTATTTTCAACGGCTACGAAAGCGCAAAGTTGTTTTTTGACCGCGAAATGGAACTAGAAACGCTTATGAAATGCGTTTCATCTAAAACAGACGTCACCCTGATTGCACAGCGAAGAATGGGCAAAACTGGTTTAATTCTTCGTTTGATAGACGAACTGAAAAGTAGTGGCAGCAATGTTACACCGATATATGTCGATATATTTGCCACTCGAGACATCGCGGAATTAAACAAATACATTGCCAATGCCATTGTCAAGATTTTCCCCGACGACACATCGGCAGGTAAGAAACTGCTCGGCATGTTGAAAGGTCTTAGACCATTGTTCTCACTAGACCCATTGTCCGGAAGTCCTCAGGTTCAATTCACTTATCAGAATCAGACAGAGAAAGAGCACACGCTGGATGGGTTGCTGCAATTCCTTGAACAACAGAACAACCCCGTACTGTTGGCCATAGATGAGTTTCAGCAGATACGCGAATATCCAGAAAAGAACGTTGAAGCGATGTTACGCACGTTTATCCAACGCCTGCACAATGTGTGTTTCATATTCTGTGGCAGCAAGAAACATCTGATGGCTGATATTTTCAGCAATCCGCAACGTCCTTTCTTCTCAAGCACACAGTTTATAGGACTGGATGCCATTCCTGAAGTGAAGTATGCGCAGCACATTCAGCGTATGTTTTCTGATGGAGGAAAGCAAATAGACTCCGATGCAGTCAAATATGTGCTGGATTGGACAAAGCGTCATACATATTATACTCAGCGTTTGTGCCACGATTTGTATGAACTCAAAACAGACACTGTTGACATTGAGGCTGTGCAAGGTTGCTGTGATAATCTCTTGAAACTAAGTGAGCCTTATTTTCTGCAATACAAGCAGCTGCTTACCGATGGGCAATGGAATTATTTGATAGCTCTGGCAAAAGAAGAGGAGGTAACGCAACCTTATGCCAATTCTTTTCTGAAAAAACATAACATAGGTGCAACGGCTGTGGCTCGCCGCCAATTGCAAACGCTTATCGACAAAGATCTTGTTTTTGTGGAGACAACAAAAGAGCGAACCTACTACCGTGTCGCTGATTTGTTTATGCTACGCTGGTTAGCCCGCGAATATTGATTTTCAAATTTTTGCGGACATGGTGAGATTCGAACTCACAGCCTATAGGTTAACAGCCTATTGCTCTACCGTTGAGCTACATGTCCTTTAATTATTTTCTCGATGTTCTCTCTCTCTTTGTTTGACGATGCAAAGATACTATAGTCGATGCGCAGTCTTTTTGCGTAGCTTGAAAAAAAATTAAAAATATTTTTTATCCTTCTGATTATAAGCATTATATACACGCATTTTTTTTGAAAAAAAAATAAGCAAAAGCTTCTCTCTCACAAATAAAATATGCTGGTTTTGGTTGTTTTTTGTACTTTTGCAACGCGAAATGGGGATGTTGAAGTGTTGAATAAATATGATGATTATGGCATAAAAAAAAGCACCCTAATTTGGGTGCTTTTGTTGTCCTACCAGGATTCGAACCTAGACAAGCTGATCCAGAGTCAGATGTGCTACCGTTACACCATAGGACAATTCCGGTTTTTTCTTCTGAAATCAGGTGCAAAAGTACTATGTTTTTTCGAATGCAGCAAATTTTTTTTAAATTATTTTCTATTTCATTGTTTTTGTGACTGTTGAAAAAGCACAAAAGTAAGTCACATGGCTTTTATTTGAACAAATGAATCCTCAAAAAAAAGAAAAAAGGGCCCCTCATCACGAGGAGCCCCCACAATATTACATAAAGTCTTGTTATTCTGCTGAGGATGAAGTTGATGTACTCGATGTCGTAGATGATGACGATGTACCGTCGGCTTCACTTCCACTCTGGGTATTGCGTTCAAGTTCCATCTTACCGAAACGGAGCGTGATACCGGCGCTTATGTAGCGACTGTTGAGTGTGCGGCTCTTGCTCTCGCTGCGATAGAACGGGTTGGTGTTGCTCGAGGCATTACCGATATTCTTGCCCCAATTGAAGATATCCTGGATATTGATGAAGGCGCTAAGCTTGCGGTTGAAGAAGTCGGCACGGACACCCATATTGACCCAATAGCGGGCGCTGCGGGTACTCATAAGGCCGAGGGTCGGCGAGCTGTAGTTGGCCGAAGCGTGAATCTGGTACTTGTTCCACACCTTGGTCCACATGTTGAGACGGATGGAGTAGCTCCACTTGTCGTCCTTGAATGCCTCTTTGCCCAGCTTGTCGTACTGCATACTGTAGCCATAGTCGTAGACATTGGCATAAAGACGCAGGTTGAAGAAGCCCGAAGGACGATAGGCGGCATTGAATGAAGCACCATAACGCCACGACGAACCAATGTTGTAAGGTGTGGTGTATTGGATTATGCGACCTATCTGCGGGTCGATGGCATCTGTTACATCGGTAAGGTTGTCAATCTCGCCTGTAGAGAGACGGCCATAGCCTTCGACACCAAGGTTACCCCAGTTGAAGAACTTCGTCCAGCCAGCTTCTGCATTGTGGGTGTAGCTCCGTGTGAGGTCGCGGTTACCGGTTCTGTAGCTGTCCTCGGTATAGGTCTTGTGGGTGGTGAGGTTGCTGCCGCTGGGGTTGCGCATACGGAGCGAGTAGTTGAGCTTGTAGTTGTGCATCTGCTCGGTGCGGTAGCTGAGGTGGATGGAGGGGTTGTAGGTGATGAAAGTCTTTGTAAAGTCGTCGGGATCGGAGGTCTCGGTATAGGCGAAATGGAGGTTGGTGAGGCGTGCTCCCATACCCACCTGAAGGGTGAATCCTCCAAAACGGTGTGTCCATTCAACGTCACCATTAACTTGGTTCTCATGTTCTTCAAAGACATAGCGACGGAGGGCATCATAGAGATTGTCGCTCAACGTTGTGCCATCCTCGTCGTAGGCGGACGAGAGGATGTAGGGACGATAGTCTGACGAGGAATTGTCGGTGCCCAAGCTAAGGCCATAGCTCATCTCGCCATCCTTGCTGTAAGGACGGTTGTAGCGGGCGTTGACGCTGACATCAAAACCGCTGGAACGGCTGTCATAGAACTTATAGGTGTTCTGGTCGAAAGCCGACGTGGTGTCTGTCTGCCAATATTCGCGGAGGTAGCTGCTGCCGGTTTTGTTGCTGCTTGCCGAACCGAAAAGGAAAACGCGAAGGTTGTGCCCCATCTTGTCGAATTTCTTTGTGTAGGTGCCACCAAACATGCCGAAGTAATTGTTGGCATTACGGTTGTTTGCCATGTGGTAGCCGTAATCCTGAACGGTGGGCAGAAGTTGGTAGCGGTAATGGTTGGCGGAGTCGCCGCCCCAGTTGTTGCCGAAGTTGAAGTTGCCCCAAACGCCAGCATCGCTCATGCTGTCGATTTCATAGTCTATATGAAGGCCCAAGCTTCCGTTGAGAGACTTCTGGTTGTTCCATGAGCTGTCAATCTCGTTGCGCATAAGATATAAGGAGTCGATGGTGCCGCCAAAGGTGCTGTCCCTGCTCCATGAGTCTCCGTTGGAGGTGCTATATCGCAAGTTGGTGAAGAGGTTGATGCTGAGTCGCTCGTTTGCCCATGTGTAGCTGAGCCATGGACTCACATTGGGCTGCGTTGCCGCATTGACGCCAAAGGAGATGAAGTGGTTCTTCTTGATATGTGCAGAGGTGATGATGTTGATGACAGCCTCTGCCTCGGTTGCATATTTTGCCGAAGGGTTGGTGATTGTCTCGATGCGGTCGAGGGCATTGGCGGGAAGTGTCTGCAGATAGGTCTTGAGGTTCTCAGAGGTGAGCTTGGAGGGTTTGTCGTTGACCCAAATCTCGACGCTGCTCACTCCGCGGAGGGTAATGTTGCCCTCTACGTCGACCTCAACTCCCGGAGCGTTCTGGAGGGCATCTTCCGTGGTTCCTGCCTGGATGGTGGGGTCGTCGGCGACATTATAAACCATCTTCTCGCCATCAACAGCATAAAGTGGGCGTGCAGCTGTGATTGTCACAGTCTTCAGAGATGCAGAGCCTTGCTTCATATTTATTACACCGACAGCCGTATTGTTGGTCACCTCGACAGGAACGAAACGTGTGGAATATCCTATATAACTGACACGAAGCAGATATTTGCCGGCGGGGACATCCTTGACCTCAAAATAGCCGTTGGCATCGGTCACGGCACCCTTGACAAAGCTGCTGTCTGCCTGTTCAAGCAGGGTTACGTTGCAATACATCAGAGGCTCGTTCTTGGTGCTGTCGACAAGTGAGCCGACCACCTTGAATGTGGAGCCGTCGCGGACATTCTTTTTCTGCTTGACGGTAGTACTTTTCTGCTGGGTACGCTGCATCTGACGATCGCTACGAGGACCACGAGGACCTCCAGGGAAACCACCGCCAGGAAATCCTCCTGGACCACCGCCAGGACCTCCTGGTTGTGCAAAAAGAAGAGTTGATGTAATGGTGAAGACAATTAAGGCAACTATACGCCTCATAGATTTTGTTTGCATGTGTATAATATTATTGGTTCCTAAACGAGACAAGTTGTTTTTTAGTATTTCCAACTCTCTTTTTCTTGCAAAACATTTAAAAATTAACTTTTGTAGCCTCAATCACCTTAACACCTAATCACAAGTTTCACAGCACTATACAAAACGAGAAATATTAAAAAAATCATAAAACGGTATAATCATTGAAATATTTTGTAACTTTGCACACTAAATAGTCGAATGTATTTGACTTCAAAAATCATTCATCAAATCTCTTTACAAACCCATAAGGATTATGATTGACTATAAAAAGTACATTCTTTCTAATGGCTTGACGCTATTGGTAATGGAGGACAGCTCCACACCATTGGTGTCGGTCAACACATTCTATTCGGTCGGTGCCAGAGACGAGAATCCGTCGCGAACCGGCTTCGCACATCTGTTCGAGCACCTGATGTTTGGCGGCACAAGCGAGGTGCCGGACTTCGACAGGATAGTCACCGAGATGGGAGGCGAATCGAATGCCAACACCAACAACGATTTCACTCAGTACTACATCACGGTACCAGCACAGTATCTTGAAACAGCACTATGGCTTGAGAGCGACAGGATGCAGAATCTCGACCTGTCACCCAAAAGTCTGGCGGTGCAGCAATCGGTAGTCACCGAGGAGTATAATTTCCGCTACATCAACCGCCCCTACGGAGACATGTGGCTGCTTATGAGGCCGCTGTGCTACAAGGTGCATCCCTACCGCTGGTGTACCATCGGTGCCGACATCCGTCATGTTCAGGAGGCTACTCTCAACGATGTGGAAGCTTTCTTCAACAAGTACTACCAACCTCACAACGCAATAATAGCTGTCGCCGGCAACGTGAAGTGCGACAATGTGATTCGACTTGTGGAAAAACTGTTCGGTGGCATTGGTCAAGCAAGAATCCCTTCGCATTCTGCAGACAATAAGGAATTACACAATTGTCCCGTCGAGCCAGAACAAACAGAGGCTCGTTTTCTCGAAGTTGAACGCGACGTCCCTGCCGATGCACTTTATATGGCTTACCCCATCTGCGGACGTGTGAGCAACGAGATGCCTGCCACCGACCTTATAAGCGACATTCTCAGCAATGGTCCCTCTTCGCGAATGTACAACATGTTGGTCAAGGAACGTGCTCTCTTTAGTGAACTCGATGCCTATATCACTGGCGACTACGACCCTGGCCTTTTCGTTATTGCAGGCAAGATACGCGAAGACGTGTCTATCGACGATGCCCGTAGAGGTGTGGAAGAAGAGCTGCAACGTATTAGCAGCGAGCTAGTAAATGAAGAGGAACTTGTCAAAGTGATAAACAAATACGAATCGACCTTCTGCTATTCGCAATACAAAACTCTCGACTGTGCTATGGGGCTTTGCTACTACGAATGGCTTGGACATCCGGAGTGGATCAACGACGAGCCAAAACTCTATCGCAAAGTGACACCCGACGATATCCTTCGTGTTGCATCCGACATCTTCCGCCCCACCCGCCAGTCGGTAATGTACTACAAGAGGAAGTGATAATTGGTTTCATGGTGCAATAATTTTCAATTTTCAATTCTCAATTCTCTTGTTTCGTTTCGCCATATTCTTTTGTCTTCTCTTCATCGCCCTATCCTCTATGGGGCAAGCATTCATCGGCTGTCGTATAGCTGATGACGGCAAAGGGACATCGTCTCTCTCCCCGAGTTCTTCTTGGGCTGAGACACCAATGTTGCGAAAAACAATCACACTCGGAAAGGACTATAAAGGAACCGACGAAATAGAATTCAAGTATCTTGTGACAGTCGCCTCGCTGGGCTACCACGAGGTTTACGTGAACCACAAGATGGCTCCCCTCCTACTCAACAACGGCAACACTACTACCGATTACGCTCTACAACCTGCTGTCTCGCAACTCAACAAACGTGTCTTGGAAGTAACCTACGACATCACCTCTCTCATACATGAAGGCACGAACGAGATAGTTGTTTGGCTTGGTCAAGGGTGGGGTCGCATTTACGGCACACCAGCAGCCGCCAAAGTCGAAGTGCTACAGGCTCCTCCTTTCAAAGACAACCACATCACAAGGAGGATTGCCTCCTCCGACACCTCGTGGGAGGTCTCTCCGTCGGGCTACAGTTACACAGACAACTGGCAACCTATGCATTTCGGCGGAGAACGGTTCGATGAGAGAATAACTGAGGCTTGGCGTCCCGCATCTATTTATGATGCAAAAGACATCGCCGTCTCACAACAAAAATTCGAGAGAAACCACATCGTCGACAAGATAGAGCCGCTCTCTGTCACGCAAATGGAGGATGGCTCTACATTGCTCGATTTCGGACGTGTGGTGACAGCATGGTTCGATGCCATCTTTCATCCCGTCACACCTAATGGCCAGATAATCGAGATAGAATATCTTGACCACTTAGGCGCAAAGCCCCCGTTTACCGAGAAGGATATCTATATCGCTGGCGAAGGTGGATTCCATCACTTCAGGAACCGTTTCATAACCCATTCCTTCCGCTATGTCAGGATATCCAATGCCGGAACTTTCGAGAACCACTATAGTGCCTATCTTATCTCGGCAGTCGACCCAAATGAGGGTGCCACTTTCGAATGCTCCGACTCACGGCTCAACGCCATCCACGACATGGTCAAGTATACACTCTGTTGCCTGACCTTCAGCGGCTATATGGTCGATTGTCCACATATCGAACGAATGGGATATGGTGGCGATGGCAACTCCTCCACAATGACTCTGCAGACTTTATGGGATGTGCGCGACACCTACCGCAACTGGTTCACCGCATGGGGCGACGCGATGGAAACGTCTGGCGACCTTCCCTATGTGGCTCCAGCTTTCCGCACAGGAGGTGGACCTTACTGGTGTGGATTCATCATCAAAGCTCCGTGGCGAACCTACCTCAACTATGGCGACGACGAGCTGATTAAGGATAACTATAACAAAATGCATCTATGGCTGCAGTTCATAGAAGGCCTGAGCAAAGATGGGGTGCTGGATGCCGAAGGTTTCAAACATTCTCTTAGAGCTGCCGACCAATTCCATCGTGACCCTAACTGGTTTATTGGCGACTGGCTGGCTCCTGAGGGTGTCAATATTGGCGACGAGTCTCCTATGTTTGTCAACAACTGCTTCATCGCCGAATGTCTGGCGGATATGGAGAAGATGGCTATTATGACCAACCACAACGCTGATGCCCATCATTATGCCCTATGGCGCAAGAAACTCGTCGCCAACCTCCACAAACGTTTCTACCACCCCGAGACTCATTCCTATGCCAACGGCACTCCCATCGACCAAAGCTATGCTTTGCTGATGAATATCCCACCCGACAGCATCACAGCTATGGCTGTCAAGCAACAGCTTCTGAACGACATCCACGGCAAATACCGCGACCATATAGCTGTGGGTCTTATGGGTATACCAATATTTACTGAGTGGTGCATACGAGAGAGAGAAGCCAACCTCATGGCCACCATTCTCCGACAACCCGACTATCCTGGATACCTTGACATGATAAACAATGGTGCCACCACCACTTGGGAATCATGGGATTGCGGTCGTGAAGGCAAGGAAGACCGCAGCCGCGTACACAATTGCTATAATGGCATCGGCTTCTGGTTCTATCAAGCACTTGCAGGCATACGTCCCGACCCAGAAAAGCCTGGCTACGAACATTTCTTCATCGACCCCCAACCCGTGGAGGGCTTAGATTGGATTCGAGCATCAAAGCCCACTTCTTTCGGAACAATAAAGGTGGATATCAACAAAGATGTGATTATGGTCGAGATTCCTGAAGGCACCTCTGCCACTATCTTCCCCAACACCCCCAGCCAGCGCACTTTATCTGCTGGAATCCACCATTTTGTAATCAGAAAGCAATAAAAAAGTAATCGGAACACAATAAAAAAGGAGGTAATAATACAAATATACGATTTTTTTCGTATATTTGCATTCGTTATTCTATTCTATCCTTTAACATAATATTGATACCAATCATATTGATTTCCAACACTTTATCTATACCAATAGTTAGCAACTTCGTTCCTAATCATTAACTTAATACTTTACAAAATTGAAAATTTTTACTCCTTTCTTTGCAGCAATCGTTATCGTCTTGATGACCTCTTGCTCGTCAACGCCAGCACCTAAAGATGCCAAGACCGTTGACCAGGTTCTCGACAATTCTGACTTCGTGGTAATCTCCGAAGCTATTCCCGATGTCATCATCGAGGCTCGCTACTACGGCACATACAACTTCGTAGGTGCACGTGTGGATGGTTACCTCGAACCTACAGCTCTTCTGACACGACAGGCTGCCGACAGCCTCAAAGCTGTAAGCGACGAGGTGAAAGCTATGGGTTACCGTCTGAAGATTTACGACGCCTATCGTCCTCAGATGGCTGTTGACCACTTCATGCGCTGGGGTGCCGACATGTCCGACACTGCCATGCGCCCCTATTTCTACCCATACGTTGACAGAAGCCGCCTCTTCGAGCTTGGCTACATCGCAAAGAAAAGTGGCCATTCGCGCGGTTCGACGCTCGACCTCACTCTCTTCGATATGGCTACCGGCAAGGAGCTCGACATGGGTGGCGTCCACGACTGGTTCGGCAAGGAGAGCCATCCCGATTTCTGCGGTGACATTGCTACCGAACAATGGCATTCTGACAAAAGCCAGCATTGGGAACTCACACCCGAGCAGTTCCACAACCGCATGATTCTCCGCAAGGCTATGCTTCACCACGGATTCAAACCTTACGATTGCGAGTGGTGGCACTTCACTCTCAAAAACGAGCCTTATCCCGACACCTATTTCAATTTCCCTGTGGAAACTATCAAATAGTAACAAACTCTAAAACAAGTATATCATGAAAAAATTATTACTTCTTACCATCGCGACCCTCATTATGGGCTCCGCTTTTGCTGCAACCAACATGACTTACTATGTCAGCAGCAATACAGGTAGCAACCGCAACAACGGCACTAAGGACGCTCCCTTCAAAAATATTCAGAAAGCTCTCGATGTTGCCGACGCAGGTTCCACAATCCTCGTGGCCGAAGGCAACTACTATGGCCTCCTCAACAAAGGCAACATCATCATCACTAAACCCGTAAGAATCATTGGCGGCTACAGTACCGACTTCTCCGAACGCGATGTTCTGAAGCACCGCACCATGATTCAACCCACCCCTGCCAGCAACGGAACAGCAAGTGGACAGGGTACCATTCAGCTTAAGAGCATCAAGGCTCCGTCCGACTACGTTGTGCTTGATGGCCTTATCATGGATCGTGGCAACTCTATCGCCTACAACGCACGCGGCGACGGCCGTCCTGAAGGTGTGGCATCCGCGCAGATGAACCCCATAGGTACTGCCGGTATAGGCGGTGCCAACCTCGACGAAAATGTTTCAACCACCGAGACTGCCATGATCTATTTCGACGGCTATCAAGGTGTTGTCAACGAGGTTAACGTCGAAATCCGCAACTGTGCTTTCATCAACTGTCCTAACTACGGCATCGTCGGCATGCTCCGTGATGGTTCGCTGACCATCGACAACTGCATCTTCGTCAATGTCCGCATGGCAACACTCGATGTGCGTGGCGCCAATGCCAAGAAAGTGATTCCCATCACCTTCACCAACAACACCGTCCTCTTCGTATGGGCTCGCAGCCGCGACCTCGGCGACATGGGTTATGGCTACCGCATGATACCGGGCACCACCAACACCATCAGCAACAACATCTTCGGTTGCGCCACTTTCGCCGCCCTCGACCGCACACATATCGACAGCCGCGAACGTGAACCTCTTCGCAAAGAGACTGTCACCAACAACGTCTTCTTCCTCAACCGTCAGGGCGACCTCACCATCCCTGGAGGCGGAATGTTCCTTCGTGTCAGCGCCAACGATTTCGATGATGTTGAGGTTCTTTCTAATGTGTCGGGCAACAAAGTCCTCTCCGACCCAAAAATCTTCAATGACAAAATCAACAAGGCTTACTTGGCAGGTTTCCTCAGCCTCAAGGTTACCAGCAACATGTCGGCCGATTATAGCAGCAGCGCCAACCAGTTCCGTGCGGCAATGGGCATGAACATTCAAGGTTCTGGCACCACTACTACGACCATGTTCGCCAACCGCTACCCCTGGGAGGAAGCCCTCGAACTCTTCGGAGCCATGGAAGGTTGTGGCGCCCAAAACATCAAGAACTAATCTCTAATCATTATTCACTAATAACCATACACCGACCATGAGCAACCGCAAATTATTCCGCATCCTCAGCGTCATCTTGGTACTCTTGCTGGTATGCGCCAGTACAGTCGCTCTCGCCGACGTTGGAAACCAGAACCGATATGTAGAAACGGGCGGCGGCGGCAGCAGCGATGACGGATTTATAGGATTCATTGCAGGCATCCTCGTAAGACTTCTCTTTGACAATCCCGTCGTAGGCATACCTCTGATAATAATTATCGTCATCCTCGTCCTTATCTTCCGCAAGAAAGGCAGCAAGGGTGGTGGCAACAATGTAGGCACTCCATCAGGATTCAGCGACCATATGAGGGAGGCTGCCATGGAGCGTGCACAAGCCGACGCAGCTTCACAAGAGGCGGTGGCAGCACAGATTCAGGCCATAGACCAATACTTCTCTGTCGACAAGTTCAATGCTTGGGTACGCGAGGTCTTCCTCAAACTCCAGCAGGCTTGGACCGAACGCGACTGGAAGGTTATACGTCCCTTCGAGAGCGAGGAACTATTCGCTCAGCACAACCAGCAGCTCGAGGAGTTTATTCGCAACAATAAGATTAATGTCATCGAGAAGATTGCTGTCAAATCATGCAAGCTCGTCTCCTTTGCCGAAGATGGCGACAAAGAGGTGGTGAAGGTCAAACTTAGTGCCGTGATGCGCGACTACGTTATCGATGCCACCTCGCGCAAGGTGCTTGAGAGCGACCCCAACAAGGACTGGTACATGAACTACATCCTCACCTTCAACCGCAAAAAAGGCGTGAAGACACAAGAAGGACTCAGCAACAAGTCTACCACCAACTGCCCTAACTGCGGCGCACCCACTCAAATAACATCTGCAGGCCAATGCGAATACTGTGGCAGCATCATTACAACCGGCGAACACGACTGGGTCCTCTCCGACCTTCATAGCATCTAATCCGCCATACAATCGAACCATAATCATTAAACTATGAATTCTAAACTTTGAACTCAAAAAATAATATTAATCATTAAACATAATACAACATGGGACTTTTAAAAGCTATCGTTAATTCTCCGTTGTCCACCATTCGCGACACTTGGCTGGACCTTATCAAATGCGACGACATGGGCATGGACACCCTTATGGTGAAAGTGACCACCAAAACAGGTCAAATCTCGAAAAACAGCCGTATCCTCGTGGCTCCTGGCCAGGTGGCCGTGATTTACGACTCGGGTGCTGTCGTCGATGCAACAGCTGAAGAGGGCGTCTACAATTTCGATGCCTCTACTTCTCCCTCCTTCTTCGCCGGCCAATTCGGTCCCGTATTCAAGGAGATGTGGGAGCGCTTCAAATATGGCGGCAATCGCAACAAAGAGCAAGCTGTCTTCTACTTCAACATCAAGGAGATTCTCGACAACAAGTTCGGTACCCCAGCTCCTATCCCCTATCAAGATTGGTCTCACGCCATTCCTAACCAGATGACTGGCTCGCTGATGCCTCTCAGCGTCAACGTTAAATGTTTCGGCAAATACACCTTCCAGCTCGACGACGTAGGAATCTTCATGCGCAACCATGCTGGCACAGCCGATGTTGTCAAGAAACAGAACATCATCGAGCAAATGCGCAGCGAGGTGGTAGCTTCGTTCCAGAACATCCTCAACGAGCTCGGCAACAGCAACCACAAGACTCCCGTCTTGGAGCTCCCGAGCTACACCGACGAGATAAAGCAAATCATGGACGAGCGCGTCTTCGACGAGCCTATCCGCAACCGTGGTATCAAGCTGGTCAGCTTCACTATTGAGAGCGTCACCGTCGACAGCGAGAGCCAGAAGAAGATTACCGAATACGAGCACAATGCCAACTCCATGATGCAGCAAGGCCGCGTAATGGATGCTCTCAATGCTGCTGCCGCCAACGAAGGAGGTGCAGCCGGAGCTTTCATGGGTCTCGGCATGATGAATATGGGCATGGGCGGCATGACTGGTGGAGCCATGCAAAACGTCTTCAACAACCCAGGTCCTCAGCAGCAGTACGACCCCTACGCAGGTCAAGGTCAGGGTGGAGTACCCCAGCAGGGTGTGAAATGTCCCAACTGCGGTGCCATCGTCACCGGCAAGTTCTGCCCCGAATGCGGCACTCCAGCACCGCAACCGGCACCTAAACGCCGTTGCCCGAAGTGTGGCACTGAGGCCGACAGCAAGTTCTGCCCCAACTGCGGCACTCCCATGGATCAGCCCGCACCGCGTCGCTGCCCTAAATGCGGCAAGGAGACAGACAGCAAGTTCTGCCCCGAATGCGGCACTAAGATTGACTAAGACTTATTGTTCTTTATACAAAGAGAACGCCGGTAAATTGATTACCGGCGTTCTTTGTATGATATGTAAATATCGGTGCTTGTTTACTGCCAACGATCCTAACTTCCTCCCAATGTACCACCATTTTCCCAACTCTGCTTATTCTGGTTATCATATCCAGTAGCAATTATGCCCTCCTGGAATAACTCAAACATATCTGCTTCTTGCGTTGTTGATGCCTGGAACCCACGTTCTATTTTAAAACTGACAACTGTCAGATCAGGTGCTAAATATTTTTCTTTATTTTCCATAATATTATTTGCTTTGAGGTTGAATTGGTTTGTTTGTATATAATTATTCAAGTTTCGGGAGGTCGCTTAACTACTCCCGAAACTTGAATACTTTATATAGTGTGGTGAAGCATATAATACGAGAGAATTGGAGACAAAAAAAAGAGACCGCGAAGGGTCTCTTTTTTTGTATAGAAATTGTGTTAGGTATGTTTTTTTGAAGATCTAAAGGTCGTGGAAAAATGCAGTGGGGTTCATTGGCCATTCCAGTGCACTGCATTGGCCATTCCAGTGCGCTTCATCGTCCATTCCAGTGCACTGGAATGGACTTGGCAATATATCTGATTATTTCAGACAGATTATTGGCGATGTCGGTGTTTTTGCACAATACGACCAACGATTACAGAAAACGACACCTATCATCTTATTACTATCTTCTGGCATTTCTCTCCAAGGCGGAGAATATAGATACCAGCGCTGGGGAACTGAGTACGGTTTAAAGAGAATGGTGTGCTTAACACCTCTGTCGAGAACAGCTCTCTACCCATGATGTCAAAAACATGGAGTACTCCGACTTCAGTAATAACTACCTGGTCTCCTCTCTGATATGCAAATGATGAATTGTCGGTTGACAGTTGGGAGTCGGCATACAAGAGCTTGATTGTGAAACGGCTTGCGTCGTTGCCTGTGGCGGAGAAAGTATAGGAGTGCTGTAGCAAGTCGATGTCCGAACCGGTCACATTATCCAACAGACGACACTCAACAAGACCATATATAGCCGCATTGTCGGCTAAGCCAATTGTATACTCGCCAAGATTGCCGCTGAAGCCCATGGGAAATTCCGTGGTGCCTTTTGCAAGCATGGCAATGGCATAGTCGGTGCCATCAACAGGAATACTTAGCATTGGTGCCTCTGCATTAAGGTGAGCGACCTTTGGCAAACCAGAGCCTTTGCCCAAATGCACGAAGGTCACGTCGCTGTATTTGCTATCTCTCACAGCAAATGCGAGGGTAAAAGGTTCGGAAGAAGAAGACTTGCTGGTGGAAGGTGTGATGTCGGAGAACTGGAGATTACCCACTGACTGGTTGGCTTTGACAAGAGCAGCCTGTCCTATAGCTATGGGATCGCTGTCGAGACGTGCTCGCCATGTGCCGTTGGGTTCAAGCGAGTACCAACCGTCAGCGAGAACACCAGATGCCACATTGAAAGCCTGGCTCTTGCAGATAGGATGTGGATAGGGATTTCCAACAAGGTTGAAACCGCGCATGGTTACAGGTCCTTCGACTGTGAGTGCCGGACCTGTGATGGTTCCGCTATTACGCTCGCCATAGAAAGAGATGGTTGTAGCGTCGGAGTTGCGGTAAATGTATCCGCGACCAGCATCAAGGGTGTTGAAACCTGTGGCAATGTCCTCACTGGCTTTCTGATTCTCCCATGTCGCAGAGCTCTCATTGTAGCGGAAAAGGTCGTAGTTGGCGTTTGTGATGCAGGCGATATTTTTTATCGATTCGTAAGTCTGGTTAGCGTCGTGCATTGGCGATGCTATTGCTTGCCAGCCTCCTGACGAGACCTCAACCTGGTCGTCGAATCGCATCGCAATGGTACTCACGTCCGTGGCGGCAGTAGCTTGGAAGTAGGCTCGGAAAGGATTAACACAGGCATCAACGTCTCCAGATGTCACACGATGCCATTTAGCATCGTTGCCAAGTATATAGGTCGGATTTGACTCGTTGTAGAGCGATTCATTGGCTATGGATATTGTACTTCCTTTGAATTGGAAAATGGAGCCGTTAAGGTCGGTAGTGCCAGCAACTTGGTGTTGTGCCACTTCGACTGGTGTGCTCTTAAATGTAACATTGCCGCTGCTAACTAAAATATAATACGGTTGGTAAGCATTCATCATGCGAGAGACCACTTCGCTAAAAACGAATGTCGTCACGCCATCGATGACTTCGGTCTTGGTGGGTGTGTAAAGTTTAGCCTTGCCGCTAGCCAGCATTGTGGCATTGAAGGGCAAACAGATGGTATATCCTTGAGGTTCTTGTTCGTTGGCATAGACCTGCACAGGTTGTCTTTGGGGTGTTGTGCCATCCGCCTCGTACAGAAGGTGGCCGTCCTCGTCATAAACATCTTCGTAAACAGTGTTGCCCTCATCGTCTGTTTCATAAACAGGGTTGCCATTCTCGTCGAGCAACGGTTTAGAATAAGTTGACATCTTGGCTGAAAAGAGACCGTCGTAGCTTGCTCCAGAGGGTGTGAATGTCACTTTGGGGTCAAAGTCAATGCCGTCAGTCAAGTATAGTTCGGTGCCTACGTTGCCGATGACAACATTCCTCTCGCCGTTGGCATCATGTTCATGGTAGTCTGGCATATAAATGATGGCATGCTCTGGCAGACCTGCAAAGGTGCGATCCTCAAAACCAACCGGATTACGATGCACGGTGGTGCCGGCTCCAATACCCCCTATTCCTTCATCCCAATCGATACACAGGCTTAAATCGACAGAACGCAAGTTGTCGCAACCGAAGAGGAATTTACTTTCTGTAACTTGCAAGCCAACAGGAAATTTAATGCTAGTCAATTGCGTGCAATAAGAGAAGGCGCCGTAGTTGATTGATCTCACATAGTATGGCACGAAGTAGTAACCTCTAATGGCACCCTTGGGCGCACAGAGCATTATTTCCTTTCCGTCTTTTGTGAAGAGAATGTCATCAATAGCCATATAGGATTGGTTGTTGGCCGCAACATTGATGCTTGCAATATTGGGGCAATATAAAAAGGCAAGATCTCCTAAATAAACCAAGTCTTCTGTCGATGTACTTTCGGTAGATGCGTCTTGTGCAAATGCACCTTCAGCAATATAAATGCTGGTGAGGGATAAGCATGAATCGAAGGCGTAGTCCCTTACTTGTTTAATGCTGTTTGGCAGCGATATGGAGGTTATACCTGTCTCGGCAAAGGATTTTATTCCTATACTTTGGATTCCTTGCGTTATTGTGACACTGGTAACATCACTGCGACGCCAAAAAACAGAGTCGCCGATTCTAGTTACAGGCTTTACCTCGTTGTTGACGGTTATTTGGCTTGGAATGGTCACAGAACCGCCATTGCCACAATACTCCATCACATAGTAATTTTCGTAGTTGGTGGTTGACAGATCGTTGGGGCAGAAGACGAAATCGCCAATCTCAACCAGGGGGTTATCACTAAAGTATCTTCCTAAGCTGGCAGGAATAGGCAGTTGGGCAGTCACCGTAAAGTAAAACCAATTGGCGGTGCCCAAGTCCGATAACATGCCATTATGAGTGGCGATGGTTGCGGGGCAACTGTTCTCTGACACACTGGCGTTAGTGCCTCGACCATTTACCAAAGCGAGCCTTGTATTATTGAGGTCTGTAGCATAGCAGCGTCTGACCGTCACTGAGCCGTTGGTGCCGCCTATGAGACCGGACTTCAATTCGCCCGAGGTCGTGCGGGTGATGGTAGCTATGCATCCACAATCGCTAATAACGCCACGCAGCACGTTGCCGCATATTCCGCCTGCCCATGCAGCGTCGTTGGAATTGCCGTAAGCGGTAGTGACTGAACCCGTGAAATAGCAGCGCTCAATGGTGGCGTAGGCGATGTTATTGGGGTCGGCCACACGTCCGCCAATGCCACCAACGCTACCCAAACCTGTCACTGAGCTGTTCTCAACATACACATCGCTGATGTAGCAGGGACTGTACATAGAATGGCCGAAAAGCACACCCACATGGTTCTGACCAACAACGTTGGCTCCGACAATGTGCAGGTTATGGATATAGGCATTCATCAAGAAGCCGAACAGTCCCACATTGTCCTGCGTCGAGGCGTTAATAGTCAAGCCGCTGATGGTGTGACCTTGACCATTGAATTCGCCCATAAAGGGATGCTCGGCGGTACCGATGGGGATCATATCGACGCCCGTCATGTCGATGTCGGCACCCAGACGCACAACACGTCCATCATAGTCATTTAGTCCGCTGCTAATCTCTTGGGCAAATGCTTTCAGCTGTTCGGCAGTGGTAATGATTAAATCATTGCTGTTTACTCTCACCAGTTGAGGCCACAAATTTGTCATTCTCTTGAATTTGGTACCCTGGAAATTGAACGAACGCAACTGATCGGAACTCTTTCCCGTGGCGGCGTTGGAAGCTGTAGAGCTAGTACTATAAGTAGAAGACAAATTGGAAAATGATGTATTGTAGATATTATTAGATGCTGCAAAAAAGAAGGCGGCAAACATTCCTGGACAGAAAGCTGCCATCTTATCTTGAATAGTAGGATTAGAGCTGGGATTTTCGATAAAAGCATGAATCAAATTGTTCCCAATGTTAATCCTTCCATGGTTATCGCCCATGAAACCAAAGGCGCCACCCACACAATCTTGGCCGCTTACATGGCAATTCAAAACAAGATTGTTGAAAACATTGACCTCACCCAGGCGCGACCTATTCCTGCCAATAATACCTCCTGCGTATTCATCCTCAGCATAGATGTTGCAGTTGATAACCCGGTTTCCATCTATGTATGCCAACTTTGCCGCACCGACAATGCCGCCAGCCTTATCGTCGGTAGTGGAGATTGTGCTGTTGAGAACCAGACATTCATCGATTCGGACTCTCTTATCGTCAGGAACATCTATTGCATTTTCAGTATAAAAGTCAATGGTTATCAATAGCTCCTCTTCGCTATACGAACCATTAGCGGCAAATCCCAGTATGCCACCTGCAAAGGTGGCATCACCATCCAGAGTACAGTCTATTACTCGTACGTTCTCAAATTTGCAACCGACTTTTTCAATCCCTTCTCTAACTTCTTCGGGAATCCACACTGGTTTTTTAGCAGTCCAGGCATATCCACAGACAATTCCCGCGTATGTGCAATTGCAGTTCAAAACTCTATAGTTCTGCACTGTCAGATCCCTGATGGTGCAACCGCCCACCTCTTCAAAAAGGCCCATTGTGCTGCCGCCCCAAAAGTCAGACTCTGGCACTGCGTAACCGTTACGTATGGTGTGACCATGACCATAGAAAGTGGAAACTCTCATTTCCCTATCTCCTCTTACGATGCTAAAATAATGGGCGCCTAAGTCAATGTCGCACAGCAAGTGTACATTCCTTTTCCTACGGTCTATCCATACATTTTCATGCGCCACAAACATATCATGCGCATAGTTTGCCAGCTGGGCCGCATTGCGGATCTCAATATCGCCATTTTCATTGATTACGTAGTCCTGCCTCGACATACCGTCCCACAAGCTATACCCGTCTGGGGTCATATCTTGCCCATTCTGTCCAAACGTAGGGTTGGACGGCCAGTTATGTATGTCTAATGTTGAATTCGGAGTCTGTGCCACCAATGGTTTCGCCATCATCATTATAACCATAATGACAGCATAGATGATAATCTTGTTATTTTTCATTTTTTTTGCTCTCTTTGTATCAGTCTTTTTTAATGAAAGAACTGATATGATTGAAAAATGTATTGCTTTTAAGATTCATTTAAAATTCAAGTTTCGGGAGTAGTTAAGCGACCTCCCGAAATGCCGCAATATTGATAAATTTGTTGAATTTTTCGTTATCGTTGATGC
>CADBOG010000125.1 GCA_902796265.1 uncultured Bacteroidota bacterium | reverse complement strand
GACCTGGTCAACTTCCAGAAGCAGTACATCAAAGGTCAGAAGAAGTTCTACCTCGTTCTTGGCAAGGAAAGCGAGATCGACTTCAACCGCCTGTCAAAGTTTGGCAAGGTTAAGAAACTCACCCTCGACCAGATATTTGGTTACTAATTCCTAATCCATGAGGGTGCGCCAAAACTGACGCACCCTCTTTCTTCCGTATGAAACGCATAATCCTCTTTCTCGCCATAGCTGCCGTCATCGCCTCATGCCGTCATGATGGACAAATAGTATTCAGCCATCCTGAAGACTCTGTCGCCATTCCTGCCCCTGACTATGTGGCTATCGAAGAGGGGCGTTTTGCCATCAACGGCGACGTATGGTTCCCCATCATGCTCAACTACAAGGCAGAGATACACCTGGTTGACGGAACGCCCAAAATTCTGCCGGCAAACTATTACACACAAGGCACCATGCGAGAGCATTTCGACACCATAGCTTCATGGGGATTCAACGCCATACGACTATGTCTCGACAGCGACTCGATAGGTGAAGAGCTCAACATCAAAGACACCGCAGCAATGCTGCTTGAAACACGGCGCGCAATCCAGATGGCAGACAGTGCCGGACTTCGCGTACTGCTGCTCATACGGAAGCCTTTCTCCCCTATCCAGGAGGCTTACACCAAGTGCCTCCTGCGCACCCTTGCCGACCTGCCGGCTCTGTGGGCATACGATTTTATGAACGAACCACTATATTTCGACCCTGCCCCCACACGCGAGAAACAAGAAGCCGTCAACATAGCCTCCGAATGGCGGCATTGGGTTCGTCAATACGCACCACATCAACTGTTTACCATATCCTCCGCAGAACCCATCGAGGTCTTCGAATGGGACCCTTCTATTCTCCCAATCGACTTTATCGAAATCCATACTTACCATCCCATGCGTTGGTTGAGCGAGATGAGTTGGTATAGCCGCTATTGCCACAAACCCTGGATGGTAGGCGAGACAGGATTACCCTCTGACAACGACTCTGTACCATACGAATGGCAGAGACGATTCCTATATGAAACATATCAATATGCCAATCTCCTCGGAGCCATAGGGTATGGATGGTGGGAGTTTCAAGACTGCCCCGGATACGACAACTTCGAGGGTCGCCACACAGGACTTCGTGACGCTGACGGCAAGGCGAAACCAGCCACCAGGGTTCTAAAAGACTCCTGGTTCTGCTTTAGCATCAACCTTGAAGGCTTTACTCCTCCAAACTACTATAACATGCTAGGCTACAACAATATTTGTCTCACAGGCACTATAATTGACGAAGAGACGAAAAAACCAGTCGAAGGAGCTGTGATTCGTGGCTGGAACAGCGATTGGTCGGTAGGCATGAACACCTTCTCCGACAGCTGTGGCAATTTCACACTTTACAGCAACGACTACAATATCCATTTTGAAATATCCGCCCCAGGAATGAGCCATCTCAAATTCGACAAAAGACATCTAAGATACAAGAACGTAGGCAATATTGACAAAGACAATCTCCCCGACCGCAAACGCGAGTACCAACAGATAGATTACCGCCACTACCTCGAATCCGACTCTACAGGCAATCCCCTCTATATGTCACCCACTAACCCCGACCTCTTCAACCAATACTCACTCACTGCCGACCTCGGAACCATTAAACTTAAAAAAATACAAGAACCATCAATCTTAAAAAAATAATAGAATAGGAACCACAGCAATACAATATTTTTTTCTTATCTTTGCAATTCCTTTTTCAATACCAAAAACACATCCAACATAATTGTTTTCAACGATTTAACATCATATATTCATGTCAAAAGAAGTTAAATTAAGTCTTGTCTACCGCGACATGTGGCAGTCATCGGGCAAATATCAGCCCCGTGTAGACCAACTCACCAAGATAGCTCCCGTCATAGTGGGCATGGGTTGTTTCGACCGTATCGAGACCAATGGCGGTGCCTTCGAACAGGTCAACTTGATGTACGGTGAGAACCCCAACAAGGCTGTTCGCGCCTGGACAAAAGAATTCAACAAAGCCGGAATACAGACACACATGCTCGAGAGAGCCCTCAACGGACTCCGCATGTATGGTGTCCCCAAGGATGTCCGTCGCCTGATGTGCACCGTCAAGAAGGCACAGGGCGTTGACATCATGCGCTCATTCTGTGGTCTTAACGACCCCCGCAACCTTGAACTCTCAGTCAAATATGCGAAAGAGGCCGGCATGATTTCACAGGCTGCGCTTTCAATCACACATTCTCCAGTTCACACTGTCGAGTATTATATGGGTATCGTCGACAAGCTCGTAGAGTTTGGAGCAGACGAGATTGCCCTCAAGGATATGGCTGGCGTTGGTCGCCCTGCAACCCTGGGACGCCTCGTCCACGAGATAAAGGCCAAATATCCTCACATCATTGTCCAATACCACGGCCATACCGGTCCTGGCCTTTCCATGGCCTCCACCCTTATGGTGGCACAAGCTGGTGCCGACGTGATAGACTGTGCTATGGAGCCGTTGTCATGGGGTATGGTTCATCCTGACGTCATAAGCGTACAGGCAATGCTGAAGGATGCCGGATTCCTCGTGAAAGACATCAATATGGAGGCCTATATGGAGGCCCGCAAGCTGAACCAGGAATTCATCGACGACTTTCTGGGTCTCTACATCAACCCCGGCAATCGCGTCAGCACCTCACTCCTACTCGGTTGCGGCCTTCCAGGCGGCATGATGGGTTCAATGATGAGCGACCTCCGTGGTGTGCATGGTGCCATCAATATGGCTCTCAAGAAAAACGGCAAACCCGAGGTCTCAATCGAAGAACTCACCGTCCAGCTCTTCCAAGAGGTTGAGCATATATGGCCCATGCTGGGCTATCCCCCGCTGGTGACTCCTTTCAGCCAGTATACAAAGAACACCGCTGTCCTCAACCTCCTCAACATGGCACAGGGCAAACCGCGCTTCTCTCAAATCGACAAAGATACCTGGAGCATGATTCTAGGACGCGCAGGACAACTGCCCGGAAAACTGGCACCTGAAATCATCGAATTGGCTAAGCAGCAAGGCTTTGAGTTCTACACAGGCAATCCGCAAGACGCCTATCCCGACGCACTGCCCGAATACATCAAGGAGATGGAAGAAAAAGGCTGGGATCGTGGCGAAGATGACGAGGAACTCTTCGAGCTGGCAATGCATGACCGCCAGTATCGCGACTACAAGGAGGGTATCGCCAAAGACCGTTTCTACAAAGAGATGGAACAGCTGCGTGCCGAGAAACTGAAAGTCACGAATGCTCCCGCTCCAGAACCCGGAACCATGCCCAACTACATGAAAGAGCGCTACCGCAACGCCACCCCCGTCGTTGCCACCGCCACAGGTCAGATCCTTTGGGAAATAGATTTCGACGACAAGAGTGTGCCTCCGACCCCCGGACGCCAGTACAAGGCCGGTGACCTCTTCTGCACCATCCAAGCCAGCTACGCCATGATGCCGGTAAAACTCGAGATTTCCGGCCGCCTCGCAGACACATGCGTTCCCCAAGGAGCAATGGTCAAGAAAGGTGACGTTATAGGCTGGATGGAGCCAGTGAGCGAATAAAACAAAGAAAATATTTTGAGATATCAAAAAAAAGCGTATCTTTGCTTTTCAAATACAAGTAGTCATTTGCAAACAATTTAATCACAACAATTTAATTAACAACAGATTACTGCACATCTACAAACATTGAACATTAAACTATAAAAATTACAATATGGATCCACTTAGCCCATTTGCACTAATAATCGGTGCCATTTTTGTAAACAATGTGGTTCTTGCCCAGTTCCTCGGCATATGCCCCTTCTTGGGTGTTTCCAAAGATGTCAAGAGTTCGCTCGGTATGGGTGGCGCTGTTCTCTTTGTCATGCTGCTCGCAACATTGGTTACATACTTAATTTATAAGTATTTGCTCATGCCGTTCAATCTCGTTTATCTGCAAACCATAGCCTACATCCTCGTCATTGCAGGCCTCGTACAGATGGTCGAGATTGTCCTTAAGAAGATTGCTCCGGCACTGTATCAGACACTAGGAGTCTTCCTGCCCCTGATCACCACCAACTGCGCCGTTCTTGGTGTCGCCATCCTGGTTATCCAGAAAGACATGAACCTCCTTCAGAGCATCATCTACGCTGGCAGCATCGCTGTTGGTTTCACCCTTGCCCTGGTCATTTTCGCTGGTATTCGCGAGCAGATGGAGCTCACCGGAGTACCTAAGGGAATGAAAGGCGTTCCTATCGCCTTGGTAACGGCAGGCATCCTTGCAATGGCATTTATGGGTTTTGGCGGCATCGTTCCTACTCCCTGATGTCAAAAAAGCCAAAAATAGACAATTGTATTGATTTCCATACACTTATACAATAATCACATTTTTTAGGGTTTTATATCCCCGATTTTGTTAAAATCACACATAAAAAGCTTGAAAATTGCCATATTTTTCAAGTTTTTTTTATGATATAATGGAAATATATATCACTAAGAATCAATGTACTATATTTTCTTTAAGATTTTTTATGATTGCAAAAACACCAATCAATGAAAAATGTAGTACTTTTGCGGCACTAAACAACAGAAACAACATTAAAAATCAATTTAAAATCTCAAAAAAATGAAGAAAGTATTTTTCGCACTTGCAGTTGTCGCCATGTTCTCTTTCGTGGCTTGCAATGGTAACAACACTGAGGCCGCTGACTCCACCGCTACCGCTGAGGAGCAGATCCAGGAGCCCGTTGCTGAACCCGCCTGCAGTGACACCACCACAGTTCAGGAACCCGCTGCTGAGGAGACCGAGACTGTTGCTGATGCTCAGTAATCATCAAAAGACTGCAACATGCGTCGGAGCAATTCTCCGACAAATTCTAATAGAGTCGTGCATAACCTGTACGACTCTTATTTTTAATTCACAATGAATATAATGTATATACATGGTTACGGTTCTAACGGCAATGCCACGAAGGGTCAATTGCTTCGCAAGATGCTGCCCAGCCACACCGTAATCTCTCCGACATTCGACTACGACAATAGCACCCCCTGGCAGATTCAGGATGAAATACGCCATGCAATAGAGGACAACGACATCAAGATGATTGTCGGAAGCAGCTTTGGTGGCTACCATTCTCTTTGCGCCACACTATTCTTCCATGGCACAGTGTGGGCAATCAACCCTGTTCATGAAGTAGAGACCACAATACGCCGTGTCATATTAAACAATTCTTCTAGCAGCAACAATGGAAAAGGGCAATCATTCATCGACATCTACAGAGACTTCAACGAGAAAGTGTTCTGCAAACAGGTCAAACTTAACCAGAGCGGACAATGGCCTAAAGAGACCCTACTCAACTTTGCCCTCAGCACCGATGACGAACTGCTTGGAGACCACCGTCCACTCCTGGACCTCTTCCCTACCCACAACAGAGTAATCTGGAAAGATGACTCTGGCCATCGGTTCTTTCGCTTCGAGGAATTAAAGGACGATTTGTTATAGGCAACCTCTAAAAGAACTGATTATTTTTTTCACGCATTATACAATAATGAAAAAAAGTCGCCGTTATTCAACAAAACATATAATTAAACCATAGATTATGAAGAAGTTTTTTTTGATGCTTGTGGCTGCCCTGCCACTCCTCTTCACCTCATGCAACAGCGAGGATCCCGAGAAAACCGCCGCTCTCCAGCGTGCCGACTCGCTGCAGGCTATCGTAGATTCTAAAGACAACGAAATCAACGCTCTCTTCGATGTCCTCAACGAAATCGAGAGCAACCTCAGTGAAATCTCCTCACGCTACAGTCAAGTAAGCACCCTCCGCCAGCAGAATCCCGAACGCAACCGTGGCCAAATCACAGACCAACTGGCAGGTATCGAGGCTCTCTTGGCAAAGAACAAAGAGAAAATAGCTTCTCTTAATTCAAAAATATCTTCTCTTGGTCAGGAGAACTCCAAACTTCAGGAATTCATCGACCAGCTCAACAAGCGTGTCGAAGACCAAGAACAGCAAATCAACAACCTGATGAGTGAGCTGGCCATCAGCAAGAACACCATCCAGGAACTCTCAGAAAATGTTTCCGAACTCACTGCCTCCAACCAGGAGAAGGACGACTACATCGCCTACCAGACCGAAGAGGCCAACAAGGCATACTACATCGTTGGAACATACTCCGAGCTCAAGGAATTGGGTATCGTAAACAAAAGCGGTGGATTTATCGGCATTGGCAAGAAACAGCAGGCATCAGAGAACATGGATGTCTCGCACTTCCAGACCATCGACCGCACCAAGGTTACCACCATTACCGTCAACCAGCGCAAGGCTCAGATCATCTCTAAGCACCCCGAGGGAAGCTACGAACTCGTAATGGACGAGAACGACAGCAAGACCGTAGCCTACCTCACCATCAAAGATGTCAACGCTTTCTGGCGCTTCACCAAATATCTTGTAATATCCACCAAGTAAGGTCAATCTATCAAGAACAAAAAAAGCCTCCTTTTCGAAGGAGGCTTTTTTTATATATCCAGGAATGACCTCTACGCTTGGAAAAAGAAATCAAGAACTGCTTCGGTCATCCGATTTGGGGTTATCTGCCGAACCCTACAGCACGGCGGACGAGGTCGTATTTCTTATTGGCAATCTCATTGGCACGGTCACGACCCTGGTCAAGGATTTGGTCAACGTAATTACTCTCTGCCAACTTCTGATATTCAGCCTGAATAGGCCTCAATGTCTCATAAATAACCTCCAACACCTCTTTCTTGAAGTCACCATAGCGAGTCATACCAGTAAAATGGTCAATAGCCTCCTGCAGAGGTGTATGCGAAAGGGCTGCATAAATTGTTATAAGGTTAGAAATGCCCGGTTTTTTCTCCTCGTCGAAAGCCACATAGCCATCATTGTCGGTAACAGCACGGTTGATTTTCTTTTTGATATCCGACTCACTGTCAAGCAAGAAGATAGTACCCATAGGATCCTCGTTACTCTTGCTCATCTTCTTGGTGGGATCTTGCAAATCCTTAATCTTGGCACCCACCTTAGCTATTATCGGTTCAGGCACGACGAAGAGCTCGCCATAACGGTTGTTCATTCGCACAGCAATATCGCGAGCGAGCTCCACATGCTGTTTCTGGTCGATGCCTACTGGGACAACATTAGAGTCATACAATATAATATCCGCAGCCATCAAGACGGGATAGGTGAAAAGGCCACAACCCACATTGGTTTGCTTCTCACTCTTCGACTTGTACTGAGTCATGCGGCTCAGCTCACCCATATATGTATGACATTCGAGAATCCATGTCAGCTGGTTTACGGCAGGCACCTCGCTTTGGATGTAGAAGGTGCAGTTCTGAGGATTAAGACCGCAAGCGAGATAGAGGTTTGCGAAGCGGCGAATACGTTCGCGAATAAGCTGAGGGTTAGCCTGCGGCACGGTGATAGTGTGCATGTCAGGCACAAAAAGGAACGAGTCGTATTCTTTCTGATATTCGAGAAACTGGCGGATACCGCCGCAATAGTTACCGATGGTCAACTCACCGCTAGGTTGAAGACCGGAGAGAAGTCTTTTCATATCTATGAGTTTTCTTGTTCCGTTAAAATATGATAACGATAAAAATGCAGTTAAGTCTTTCAACAAAAAAAGCACTTCAACAAATGTGTTGGAGTGCTTCCCAGGGTGGGAGGTGGGGCTCGAACCCACGACCTCCAGATCCACAATCTGGCGCTCTAACCAGCTGAACT
>CADBOG010000124.1 GCA_902796265.1 uncultured Bacteroidota bacterium | reverse complement strand
TGTAGAGAACAGCGATGAGGTGGTGAGGGTGCCTATTGTTGAGCCGGCAAGGGAGATTCTGCAGACGGCTGAGCGTGAGTATGCTAATCTGCCGCAGGAGCAGCGTGACGACAAGGTGTTTCATCTATTCAGCAGCATGACGCTGAACGAGCATATTAAGAAGTGGGCAAAGAACGCAAATATAGACAAGAATGTTAACTTCATGACGTCGCGTCACACGTTCGCTACTATGGCGTTGCGTGCCGGCATTGACTTGTATGTGCTTGCGCGTTGGTGTGGATTGAATAATGTGGCTTCGGCAGAGGTGTATGCCGACCTTATCAGACGTGATTACCACTCGAACTCTGAGATGCTCGAGGCGGCATTCTCTGTGTAAGGCTCACAGCGGATAACCTTTCAGAGAAACTCTAGATATAAAGGCCTTCGGCCGTTTCAAGTTTGCTCGTTGCATTTAATTTATTCTAAGGTACTCGCAGCCTACGGCACAAGTTTCAGGTTTCAAGTTTCAGGTTTAAGGTTTCAGGTTTCAAGTTTCAAGTTTCAGGTTCCAAGTTTGCTCGCTACATCTGATTTTATTCTAAGGTACTCGCAGTCTACGGCACAGGTTTCAAGTTTCAATAGCCACGTATCGCACGTATAACACGTATCGGCTCGTTCGGGACGAGCTTGGTCAAAATTCTAAGGCCACGTATCGCACGTATAACACGTATCGGCTCGTTCGGGACGAGCTTGATCAAAATTCTAAGGCCACGTATCGCACGTATAACACGTATCGGCTCGTTCGGAACGAGCTTGGGTTTAATTCTAGGGCCATTACCTTGACGGGTAATGGCCTTTTTTGTTTTACATCGAAAAACTCGAAATGCTCGAAAGTACTCTTAGAATTGAGAATTGAAAATTGAGAATTGAAAGTTTAGAGTCGGTTTGCTAATCAGGTTCGCGGGCCATAGCAGGGGACTTGAGAGTACATAGAATTGGTTTCAAGTTTGCTCGCTTCATTTTATTTATTACAGTTGTGTTATTGACTTCGTCCACTTCCGTCACGACTTGGCATAACTGGAGCGAGCTCCGTTCTGCTCTCGGTGCTCATTCGGTTTTGCAGCTATTTGTTTTGGCCGAGGTGGTAATGGTTTATGTTTCCATCTTATCATGGCATTATCTAATGGGGCGTAGACCGTAAACTCACGATGCGAAAGCTGATGCTAACGATTGATATGATTATTCCGAGATTATGTACAAAGTAGTGAAATATGAGATACTGCGAGGCAATAAAAAAGAATTAGAAGCGTTATCTTTAAAGGTGTAATGTGCAACAATATGTTAAAAGAATTGAATATAAGTCATTTTGGACCTATCAAGGAGGCTCATCTGAGTTTTGGCGACTTTACCATTTTGATAGGAGCCCAGGCAAGTGGTAAGAGTCTGTGCCTGCAATTGTTGAAGCTATTGCTGGATAAACGTTATGTGGTGGCTACGATGGACAAGTACAATTATGTGATAGCCAAGAACCCTGACAATGTACTGAACTTTTATTTCGGTGATGGCCTGGCCAAAATGTGGACAGATGAAACAGTTATCACGGACGGGATAAATACCTATAAAAAGAGCGGGCTTTTGGGCAAAGGAAATCCTGATGCTCAAGAACAGTTGTTTTACATACCTGCACAACGAATCATAAGCATCTCCGATGGCCGCCCTAAGAACTTTATGGAGTATGACTCTTCCACGCCCTTTGTGTTGCGTCAGTTCAGCGAGTCTTTGAGGATGTTCTTCCAATACGGACTGAATGGGAGTAAAGTGGTTTTTCCTATAGGCTATAGATTGAAGAGCGGGGTGAAAACTTCGCTGCAGAAAAGCATATTCCACGATGGAAGGGTGACAATCGATGATCGCTCAGGCCAGAAGAAGATGCAATTATCGGTCGGTGAAATGAATATTCCATTTATGGCCTGGAGCGCTGGTCAGAAGGAGTTTATGCCACTGCTGATGGCTTTCTATTGTCTGTCAGGACCTCCTCAGAACGTGATTGACAGAAGCATGTACCGTTATGTGGTTCTGGAAGAACCGGAGATGGGCCTTCATCCAAGGGCTATTCAGTCGGTGTTGCTGCAGACTCTGGAATTGGTGCAGAACGGTTACAAAGTTATTCTTTCAACTCATTCACAGGTGCTTCTTGAGTTTGTATGGGCATTCAATACCATCAAAGACTGCAATGCTACGGTAGCACAGAAGGAGAGACTGCTCCAGCGTATGTTCGGAGTGGAACGTTATGAGAGCATAGGTAATATGTTGGAAGGCATTTTCGAGAAAGATATCAATACCTACTATTTTGCAGATAAAGGCGAAGGAGTGACGGCTGTTGACATTTCATCGCTTGACGTGAGCAGCGAAGACACAGACATCTCTGAGTGGGGAGGACTGTCGCAGTTCTCGGGCAGGACATCGGACATCGTATCACAGGTTATCAATGGGGTATATGAGTAGTTTTGAGGCTGTAGTTAAGGCTGTGCCCGATATTTCCAATGGGTACAAGTCTGGTCTGGGTGCTATGGGGGCTAACTCACGGTATGTATCAGTGAAGGATACCCGTAAATTGGATGGTTTTATGGTGCAATAAACTCAACCATGCGAAATGGTGGTGTGACATGATGTCATGTGTGTATTGTGGTTTCTGTCATTTTGTCATGCTAAGGTGCTTTGGATTTGTTATTGTTGCTTGATGTAGGCAGAAAGGAAAAATAGTTATGAATCTGAACAACTTCACAATTAAAGCACAAGAATCGGTACAGAAAGCGTCGGAGATTGCTCAAGCGCACCAGCATCCCAGCATCGACACGGTGCATCTTATGAAAGGTATGCTGAGTGAAGATGAGAATGTGACGCCTTACCTGTTGAAGAAAATGGAGGTCAATGTGCCTCGTTTGTCGCAGACACTCGACGCGCAAATGCAATCACTGCCGCGTGTTAGCGGTGGAAGCCAATATGCAAGCAATGACCTGAACAAGGCGCTGATAAAGGCACAACAGACAGCCACTGAGATGGGCGACGAGTTCGTCTCGGTTGAGCATCTGCTTATAGGGTTGGTGGCTGGCAACGACAGTACTGCTCGTCTGCTGAAAGATGCAGGTGTGAGCGACAAGGCCCTGCGAGCCGCAATAGCAGACTTGCGAAAAGGCAGCAAGGTGGGCAGCCAGACGGCTGAAGATACCTTCAATGCTTTGGGCAAATATGCTCGCAACCTTAACCAACTGGCTCAAAGCGGCAAACTGGATCCCGTAATTGGTCGTGACGACGAGATAAGGCGTGTGTTGCAGATACTGAGCCGCCGTACTAAGAACAATCCTATCCTTATCGGTGAGCCTGGTGTCGGCAAGACGGCAATAGCTGAAGGCATTGCCCACCGTATTGTCAGCGGTGATGTCCCGGAAAACTTGAAGTCGAAGACTTTATTCTCTCTTGATATGGGAGCTCTGATTGCTGGAGCAAAGTACAAAGGCGAGTTTGAGGAACGACTAAAGAGCGTTATCCGCGAAATTAATGAGGCCGATGGCGAAATAATCCTGTTTATAGATGAGATACACACGCTGGTGGGTGCTGGCGGAGGTGAGGGCGCTATGGATGCAGCTAATATTTTGAAGCCGGCATTGGCTCGTGGCGAGTTGCGTGCAATTGGTGCTACTACCTTGGCCGAATACCAGAAATATTTCGAGAAAGACAAGGCTTTGGAGCGTCGTTTCCAGAGTGTGCTGATTGATGAGCCAAGTGTGGCCGACACCATATCGATACTTCGTGGTCTTAAGGAACGCTATGAGGTTCATCATAAGGTTCGTATCAAGGATGAGGCTATCATCGCTGCTGCGGAACTTAGCAACCGCTATATTAGCGACCGTTTTCTGCCGGACAAGGCTATTGACCTTATTGATGAGGCTGCCGCTAAACTAAGAATGGAGATTGACTCGGTGCCTGAGGAGCTGGATGAGATTGAACGCAAAATACGCCAGCTAGAAATTGAGCGCGAAGCCATAAGCCGTGAAAACGAACATAGCGACACACTCGACAGTGAGGAGCTGCAAGCCAACACTGATAAACTGGCTCGCATCGGCCACGAGATTGGTGAGTTGACCGACCAACGCGACCAGATGAAGGCTAAATGGCAAAATGAGAAGAATGTGGTGGAAGCCATACAGGCGGAAGTAAAGAATATTGAAAGCTATAAGTTTGAGGCTGAACAGGCTGAACGTCAAGGCGATTATGGAAAGGTGGCTGAATTGCGTTATGGTCGTATCAAGGAGGCCGAAAAGCATGTGGATGACTTGAAACTCCAGTTGCGTTCGATGCAAGCCGACAATGCCATGATTAACGAGGAGGTTGACAGTGAGCAGATTGCAGAAGTGGTAAGCAAGTGGACTGGTATACCTGTTACCCGTATGATGCAGAGTGAGCGTGAGAAACTTCTTCACCTTGAAGAACAGCTCCACAAGCGTGTGGTGGGTCAAGACGAGGCTATTGAGACTATTGCCAACGCCATTCGCCGTAACCGTACAGGTTTGAGCGATGGTAAGCGTCCTATAGGTAGTTTTATCTTCTTGGGTACTACTGGTGTCGGCAAGACGGAGCTGGCAAAGGCTTTGGCTGAGGTTCTCTTCGACGATGAGAATATGATGGTGAGAATAGATATGAGTGAGTATCAGGAACGGCACAGTGTCAGTCGACTCATCGGAGCTCCTCCGGGATATGTGGGTTACGACGAGAGCGGCCAGCTTACTGAGGCTGTGCGTCGCAAACCATACAGCATCGTACTCTTCGATGAGATTGAGAAGGCTCATCCTGATGTGTTCAATACGCTGCTACAGGTGCTGGAGGACGGTCGTCTTACCGATAACAAGGGCCGTGTTGCTGACTTCAAGAACACCATAATCATTATGACCTCTAACATTGGTAGCAACATCATCCATGAGCGTATGAGCGATGTGATGAACATCAACGACTACACTATCGAGAAGACGAAGAATGATGTGATGGGACTTCTCAAGCAGAACATGCGTCCAGAATTCCTTAACCGTATCGACGAAGTGATAATGTTCCGTCCGCTCAGCAAGAAACAGATACGCGATGTCGTTCGCATTCAATTGGCTGCCGTTGCCAAGATGCTGGAGAAAAACGAGATTCTTATCTCTGCTACCGATGATGCTGTCAACCATCTGGCCGACATTGGATATGACCCGGCAATGGGTGCTCGACCAGTTAAGCGTGTCATCCAACGACAAATCCTTAATGAACTATCGCGTCAAATCCTCGAAGAGAAGATCCACACTGGTGAAGACATTATCATTGACGTGATTGACGACCAGTTCGTCTTCTATAATGCCAATAAGTAAAGTGGCCTTTGGCCGTTTGTTTCATGAGAAAGCAAAAGAGGAAATCCTGACAATCAGGGTTTCCTCTTTTTTTTTGCTACCTAGGGCTGTGTCTAAAGCAGGAATGGGGAACAGAGATTACGATACCAGTTGGTATATTGGTTTTGCTCGTCATGAATTGAGAATTGGGACTCTTTTGTCGTTTGGGGATTTTCTTTATCGAAAGAGAGGACTGTGAGTTTTGGGGTCTTATGGGGATTGGTGCAGATGTCTATGGTCTCGGTGAGGTAAAGATTTGCGCTTTGTGCTGCGATTGTAAATCTCTTTTTTTCGGTAGATGGAATAATAATCCATATTTCGCCATTGTCGCATAGAATTTGGTTTGAGCATTCGAAGAGCATAGTAGGGGGTAGAGCGTCGTCGTGTCGTGCGAGGCGTTTCTGAGGATTGTTGTTGCGGAGTGAGTTGCTGAAATATGGAGGATTGGAGATGATAAGGTTGTATGGATTGTCTGCTTTGTGAATATGATTTTGAAGGCTTGTATTGTGACAATGTAATCTATCGGGCCATGGGGAATGGAGAATGTTTTCGGTAGCGACAGAGATTGATGATGTGTCGATATCGATAGCATCTATCTCGGCATTAGGGAACCTCTGTGCCATCATAAGGGCAATAATACCGCAACCAGTGCCGATGTCGAGTATGCGAGTAGGCTGTTGGTATGGTGTGGCTAATGCTCCTAACAATACAGCGTCGGTGCCGACTTTCATGGTGGCGCCGGAGTCTTCGATGGAGAATTGTTTGAAGTGGAACAAGGAATGATAGATTTTGCTGTTTATTATATGATAGTTCTTATTTTAATAATAAAAAGCTGCTGCGCGGTGTGCACAGCAGCTTTTTTCTTTTTCGCGGGCTATGATGCTCGCATAAGATAGAATTACCTCTTGACGTCTTTGGAGGCGTTGTAGAAGATTTTAAGAGCACTAGCAGTACGGAGTTCCTGTTTAATGTCGCTAATGGTACCCATCTTCACTTTGCTGTCGGATTTGATAGCGAATGTGAGCAGTTTGCTTTCGTCTTCAGAGCGTGCACTCTTTTCAAGTTCTACAAACTGGCGGATGTTTTCGATTTCAGAGATTTGGTCGTTAAGCTGGATACGGGGTTCTGTACCATACTTAGCGGCGTATTTCTCGGAAGGAACACCGATGTTGATGTAGCTGACCAAGCTTTTCTTCTCCAGTTTAGTCACCTCAGTACCCTTCGGGGGAGTAATCTTGATGAAGAGTTCGCTCTCACGCATGGTGGTGATGACCATGAAGAAGAACAGAAGCATGAAAATAATGTCAGACATCGAGCCCATGTTAAGGCCGGGGGTGCCTTTGTCGTTTTTTTGTTTAAAGCGTGCCATTATTTTCCTCCTCCTATTTTTGTGGGTTCAGCCTCGGAGATAGCGACAGGGATTGCCTTGTCGATAGCATCGCGGTGAGCCTGGTCTAAATCTTTATAAGGTCTGCTGAATTTCTCGCGGGACAGTTCGTCACGCATCTCGTTGATTGCAGCGGTAAGCTCGTTCTGGACACGGAAATACATGTCGTATGAGGTGCCGCGGTCGTTCTGCAACGAGATAACACCCTTTGAAACAGGGTAAACACCTATCAGGTCGATGTTTGTTTCCAGCTTTTCGGGAAGGTCGGGGCTGTTCGTGGGGTTGCCCAAGAACTCTTTTGCTCTTTCCTTCAGCAGGCTGATGTCGCCGACCTCCTTGTTGAAAAGGATACGGTCGTTGCGGTTGATTTTGACCTGAAAGATATTGCGTTCACGAACTTCTGGCGGAGTGAAGTTTGGCGGCAGCGGCGGCGGTAGGCGTCGTGCTATACCCATGTCGGTGTTGATGCTGGAGGTCATCAGGAAGAAGGCCAACAGCAGGAACGATATGTCCGACATGGCGCTTGTATTCAAGCCAGGAGTTGATTTTTTACCCATAGTTAATTGTTATTTTTTAAGAGCTTTCGTAATAGCAGAATAAATCATCAGAACGAGTGCTCCAATCACCGTAATATAGGTGATGTAGCATGCGATAGCGATGAGCTTTGCGGCTGTCTCTGAGGTCTCGTAGCGGAGCAGGAAATCGGTGGGCATTTTGTCGCCAAGTGCCAGTACGACACCGGCAACGATAACTATGACAACGACAGCTGCAAAAATGCCTGCTTTTTTGGGTTTCTTGGTGACGCTAATGATGCCGTAGAAAAGCCATATAATCAAGCTGAGACCGATGTAGCAGAGGAGTACCCAGAATGCTACGTCGAAAGCCCAACCGAAGGTCTTCTGATTGGCAGCGAAAAGTATTGCGCATACGGCAATGAGAATCGCTACTGTCAAGCTGACCCATGTTATGAGTTTTTTTGTTTTTTCTTGCATGATAGATAATGATTAAAGTTTAATGTTAACGTTTAAAGAATAGTGAAATGTGTATAGTGATTTGTGAATGAACTGATGTCATCTTTTTCACTTATCACTTGTCACTGTCCACTTGTTACTAAAATGCAAGAATTATTTCTTGTTCTTGACGAGGATGTCCATGAAGGAGATTGAACCATCCTCCATCTGGGCAACGAGGCTCTCGATTTTGGTGAGCAGGTAGTTGTAGAAAATCTGAAGGATGATGGCAACGATAAGACCGAAGACGGTTGTCAACAGAGCGACCTTCATACCACCAGCGACGACGGTCGGGCTGATATCACCAGCTTTCTCAATGTCATCAAATGCGGTGACCATACCGATAACGGTACCGAGGAATCCGAATGAAGGAGCCAGTGCGATGAACAGGGCGATCCAAGTGAGGTTGTTCTCGAGGCGAGCCATCTGGACACCACCATAGGAGGTGACAGCTTTCTCAACGTTCTCAAGACCTTCTTCAACGCGGTCGAGACCCTGATAGAAGATGCTGGCAACGGGGCCACGGGTATTGCGGCAGAGCTCTTTGGCTGCATTGTAGTCGCCTTTCTTTACGTTGTCTTCAATACCGTCAAGCAGGGCGTTGACATTGGTAGTGGCCATGTTGAGGTAGATGATACGCTCGATAACGAGGGCCATACCAAGGATGAGGCAGAGGAGCACGGGGGTCATCCAGCCTGCACCACCCTGGATATACTTCTCTTTCAGCACTTCGTGGAATGATTTAGCCTCTTCGGCTTCATCAGTGGCAGCTTGTGCAACGGGTGCGGCAACAGCCTCTTCGGCAACGGCAGCCGAATCGTCAGTGACCTGTTCTGTCTGAGCGGCAGCAGCAGCGTCCTGGGCCATAACATTGTTGAGATTGGTGAATGTCAATAATCCAATTATCGACATTAATGCAATAACTTTTTTCATGGTT
>CADBOG010000123.1 GCA_902796265.1 uncultured Bacteroidota bacterium | reverse complement strand
TAATCAAGCTGCAACCTTTCTTACTAATCAAGCTGTAACCTTTCTTACTAATCAAGCTGTAACCTTTCTTACTAATCAAGCTTCGACCTTTCTTACTAATCAAGCTGTAACCTTTCTTATTAATCAAGCATAGACCTTTCTTATTAATCAAGCTATAACCTTTTTTATTAACCATCAATTTCAATAAGTTATGAAATATTCTATTTCTTTGAACCTCGGCAACGAGTACATCGGTGCCAACGAGAAGACAATCACCGCCAATGAGGTGGTGGAAACTGCAGATGAGAAAGCTTTAGCTCGTGAGATTGCGCACGAGAACCCTCTCATCCCAGAACAGGTAGCCAAGGCCGTACTGGAAAACTTCTGTAAGGCCGCTGCACAGCTGATGTCGTTGGGCTTTGCCATTCAGCTCAAAAACGGCAATGACGTTGCTTTGCGCATCTATCCCGACATCCACATTAAAGGTGGCAACATCAATCTTGCCCGCGCCCGTGAGCTAGACCCAACAGTAAACGAATTGACGATTGAGAACGCTGGTTCTTTGGTCGACAAAGTAGGTGTTACTGTTCGCGCCAAGGCAGAGTGTGAGCAGAAGTTCACTGACTTACTGCTCTCGATGGGAGCCAAAGTGCAACGTAAAGAGGTGGTGGAAAAGGCCAAGGTGGTTAGAACCGAGGGCGGCACGACCACTCCTACGGGTGGCGGTTCGGATTCGGGCACTACCACACCGACCAACCCGGGTGGTGACACTGGCGGCAATGGCGGCAACGGCGGAACCAATCCTCCGAGCGGCGGCGGCAATGACGACAGCGAATAATGCCACCGGTCGCGTCGCGACTACTAATGAAAGCTGCGGCCGCCCCATGCGGGGCGGCCGCAGCTGTTAAATAAAAAGACCACCTCACTGGGTGGTCCTGGTGATCTGCACAAGATTTGAACTTGTGACCTCTTGCCTGTCAAGCAAGCGCTCTAAACCAACTGAGCTAGCAGATCATTCTTGCTTTTGTTTCTCTCGAAATCGGGTGCAAAAGTACAAAGTTTTTTTGAACTGACAAAAATTTTTTGCTTTTGTCGAATATTATTGTCCGTTTATTGTCCTAAAACGTTGACAATTAATGCACTGTCGGTAAAATTTTTTTTTTGTCTGCACGTTGTTTTATGCCTTAATCGGTCTATTTTGCTTGCCTGTTTTGCGGAAATTGGACTCTTTTTTTGCTATCAAAAATGCCCATATTGAAAAGGCGGTGCCGATTAGAGTCTTCCGTCGACAATGGCTTTGGGCAGAACGCCCGTCACGTCGTAGATGACGCCGTTGCCTTTCACCAATGATTTGAAGTCCAGTTGCATAAAGGCGTCGTGCGCAACCGCAAGGATGACGGCATCATATTTCTCGGCCGCAGGTGGGGCAGGGGAGATGGCGATGTGGAGGCACTCCTCGGTGTGTTTGGCATCGGCCCAGGGGTCGCAGACAGTGATGTTGGCGGTATAGGGTCGCAGGGCGTGGTAGACGTCAACGACCTTGGTGTTGCGGATGTCGGGGCAGTTCTCCTTGAAGGTGATGCCGAGGATGAGGATTTTGGAGTCTTTTACCAGTATGCCTTTGAGATTCATGAGTTTGATGACCCGGTTGGCCACATATTCGCCCATGCTCTCGTTGAGGCTGCGGGCGTTCGACATCAGGCGTGGGAAGACTCCGTAGACTTGCGACTTGTGGATGAGGTAGTAGGGGTCGACCGAGATGCAATGGCCGCCGACAAGGCCGGGGCGAAGCTTTATGAAGTTCCATTTGGACGATGCCGCCTCGATGACGTCGTGGGTGTCTATGCCCATGGCGTCGAATATCTTGGCCAGCTCGTTCATGAAAGCTATGTTGACGTCGCGCTGCGAATTCTCGATGATTTTCGATGCTTCGGCTACCTTGATGCTCGATGCCTTGTGGGTGCCTCGCGTGAGGACGGTGTTGTAGAGCTCATCTATGAGGTCGGCCACTTGTGGCGTGCTGCCCGAAGTGACTTTGGGGATGTTCTCGACGGTGTGCAGCTTGTCGCCCGGATTGATGCGTTCGGGGGAGTAGCCGGCAAAGAAATCCTTGTTGAACGCAAGGCCGCTGACCTCCTCGATGATAGGGACGCACACCTCCTCGGTGACGCCTGGATAGACGGTGCTTTCGTACACCACGATGTCGCCCGCGGAGATTGCCTTGCCTACAATCTGGCTGGCGCTTTGGAGCGGCTGCAGGTCGGGAGTGCCATCCTCGTTGACGGGTGTGGGCACGGCGACGATATAGAAGTTGCAGGCCTTGATGTCCTGTTGGTTGCTTGTGCAGCGCAGACCATGGTTGGCGATAGCGTCGCGCAGCAGCTGGTCGTCGATTTCGAGGGTGTAGTCGTGGCCCGACATAAGGGTTGCGACCCTGTGGGGGTTGAGGTCGAAACCGATGGTCGGATATTTGGTCGAGAATAGGCGTGCCAGCGGCAAGCCGACGTAGCCAAGGCCTATCACACAGATTTTTATGTCGCTAAGAGTCATTGGGGATTAATTCTTAAACGGGTGTTCGGAGAGGGGGAGCCGGGCGAGGGGATGGTAGTCGCCTTTGAGGCCTATGGGTTTGGCGTTGCGTATTTCGGAGACGATGCGGATGCACTCCCGTGCCTCGCTGATGCGGAACCCCTTGCCGGCGAGGATGTTCTCGTAGCTCTTGGTGTGCAGCTCGGTGAAACCTTCGCTGAACTCGAATTCCTCGCCGTCGATATTGATGAGCCGGAAGGTTCGCTTCTCGCCCTCGACGGCATTGGGGGGAAGACAGTCGGCATTGATGCTGAGGAAGTAGCGAACACGGGCTTTCTCTAGCTCGAGATAGCCTGCAACGCGGTCGAAGGATGCAATGTTGACGATGTTCTTCTTCACGGGGCCAAAAACCCACTGCAGCATATCGTAGAAATGCACTCCGATGTTGGTGGCAACGCCGCCGCTCTTCTGTATGTCGCCCTTCCACGATGCGTAATACCATTTGCCGCGCGAGGTGATGTAGGTCAGGTCGACGTCGTGGATCTTGTCGTTGGGGGATGCGTCGACTTTCTTCTTGAGGGCTACGATAGAGTCGTGGAGCCTAAGCTGGAGTATGGTGTATGCCTTGTGGCCGGTTTGCTTTTCAAGCTCTACAAGGTTGTCGATGTTTTCGGGGTTGAGGACGACGGGTTTCTCGCAAATCACGTCGCTCCCAAGCCGCAGGCCGTAGCGGATGAAGGCATCGTGGGTATAGTTGGGGGTGCAGATGCTCAGGTAATCAATCTTGTTGCCCGCAAGTGTCTGCTTGTAGCAGTAGCGGTCGAAGCGCTCAAATTCAGTAAAGAAGGAGCAGTTGGGGAAGTAACTGTCAAGCCGCCCGACACAGTCGAATTTGTCGAGAGCCACATCGAGATTGTTGCCGGTGTCGGCGATGGCTTTCAGATGGCGTGGGGCTATGTATCCTGCAACTCCAATGAGGGCGAAGTTCATGTTTGTGGATTATTATTGTTCAAGGAAAGAGATTAACGAGGAGCAGACGGAGGCTATCTCGTCGTTGGTGATATAGGGATGAATGGGCAGGGACAACACGGTGTCGCACAGGCGGTTGGAGACGTAGCCGGCACATTGTGGCTGCGTTAACGTGTCGAAGGCTTTTTGAAGGTGCATTGGTTTGGGGTAGTAAACCATGGAGGGGATTCCCGACGCCTTGAGGGCTTGCTGCAGACGGTCGCGCTGCCCTTTGTTCTCCAGTTGGATGGTGTATTGCGCCCAGCTGGAGGCGAAACCCTCGGGGATAACGGGGGTTTTTACGCAACCGGACAAGAGCCGTGAGTATTCGTTTGCCGCATGGTTCACGCTGACAATCTCGTCGTTGAAGGCTTTGAGCTTCACCTGAAGGATTGCCGCTTGCATGGTGTCGAGCCGCGAGTTGAGGCCTATGCGTACATTCTCGTATTTGTTGTCGCCTTTGCCGTGAAAGCGGTAGGAGTTGATAAGGTCGGCCAAATGGTCATTGTTGGTGAAAACCGCGCCGCCGTCGCCGTAGCATCCCAATGGTTTGGCCGGGAAGAAGGATGTTGTGGCGATGTCGCCAAACGAGCAAGCCTTTTTGCCGTTGATAGAGCCGCCGAATCCCTGTGCGCCGTCTTCGAGGATGAGCAGGTTGTGGCGGTCGGCAATGTCACGCAGAGCCCTGTAGTCGGCCGGAAGGCCGAAGAGGTCGACAGCCACCACCACGCGAGGCTTCAGTTTGCCCTCTTCGATGACCGATGCTATTGCCCGTTCGAGGCTTTCGGCACTCATGTTGTATGTCCGCTCGTCAACGTCGACGAAGATGGGTGTGGCTCCTTCGAGTGATACTATCTCAGCCGAAGCGAAGAAGGTGAAGTCGGGTACAAAAACTGCGTCACCGGAGCTTATGCCCCATGCTTTCATGGCTAGCGTGAGGGCGTCGGTTCCGTTGGCGCAGGTCAGCACATGCTTGACTCCAGTATATTCGGCAAGTTGTCTCTCCAGTTCAAGCACTTGCGGCCCCATGATATAGTTGCCGTTGGCAGCAACCTCCATCATGGCTTTGTCCATCTCTGGCTTAAGGGCTTCGTACTGTTTTATCAAATCACGGAAATTCACGAAAGATGCTAATTCAATATTAATTAATGAGTGTTGGTAGTCAACGGATTATGGCAAAGGTGCCAATGCATTTTCGTGTGCGAATATACGACTTTTTTTTAATATCCCATTTTCTGTGGAATTTGGAGCGGATTGAGGTGTGTCAATTCGGAGGTTCCAAGATGTGTTAAAATGTAGATTGATGGGAATGCTGGTTTGGAGATTCGAGAGGTGTCGGTTTGGAGAATCCCGGAGGTGTTAGAAGCTAATGTTTACTCCGAATGTATGGAGCTTGTCGGCTCCTATGCCGCTACGGAAAGTGGGCAAGAGGTCGTAGGTGAGTGAGATAGTGGCTCTTGTAAGAGGGCCTCCGCCGATGCCCATATAGGCACGGAGCTGCCAGGGGTTGAAGACATCGACTTTCTCACGCGTGCGGTGCCAGCGGTTGTCGTCGCCCATTGTGCGTGTCACGAGGCGGCCGGAGATGTTGTACATTACTGCCATTCCAAAGTTCAGGCGATAGGGCGGCATTCCGGTTTTCTCGTTTTTCTGGCCGATGGAATAGGTGAAGCTGTAATCCAGACCCAGGTTCTCCGAAAAAAGGTGCTGCTGAGGGTTAAGGGCGCCGTAGCTGTCATCCAACACGAGGGCGTTGCCATCTTTCTTGACGGTGTTGAGAAGGCGGCTACATTCGCTGTCGAAACGCAGATAGGGCGTGAAACTCAGTCGTTTGGTGATATCCACAGAAATCATGTTCAATTGTAGGTTGAAGCGGTAGTTCTCGCCGCGGTTGTATGGAGAGCCTTGCTGGTTGTTCATATAGAGGGGGATGGGGGCTGTGATGCCTCCGCTCAGGAACAGTCCTTTGATTGTGCTGGACAGGTAACCACGGGTCTTGACTTTGAGGTGCTTGGCGGTGTCGCTCATGTAGATGGGACCGTTGACTTTTCTGGCGCGATTGAGCTTTGTGTCGAGGCTTACCATTGCCGGGCATTCTAGGCTTGCCCCTTCCGATTGGCGGATTTTTAGATTGTCTTTCGCCACGATGCTGTCCATCTTCAGGCTTCCGTTGTAATCGATGTATATGTCGAGAGATTTGGGGCTGCGCCATACCGAACCGCTGACCGAGGCATTTTCCTGAATGTTTATATCGTTGTATCTTTCGGAGAAGGTGAGTGCTTCGGTGGTGACGGTGGCGTCTTTTGCGATGAAGAGGTATTGCAGAGGTTTGGCGAGGGTTATCTCTATTCTGGTGTCTTTGGGCATAGTTTTGTTTTCGAGCAAGGCGAGTGTTTCATCTTCTATCTTGCAGATTTCGGGTTCGTAGTCGTTGTCGAAGAAGGCGTGGCAGATGGTGACGATGGCGATGGATGGCTTGTCGCCCTGCTTGATGTGAACTTGCCAGCCGGAGGTGATGTTGAGGCTTTTGATGTCGGCAGGGATGGGTTGCGTGATGCGGTATTCTTCTTGGGCATGGAGTTCGTTGGCAAAACTGAAGAATATGATTATTGCAAATGTTGCTGCTGCGAGGAGGGTTGATTTTTTCATGGCTTTGAGTTGTGTGTTAATGATTGAAGTTTAATTACTTCGAAACGCGTTTCTGATATATATGACGGGGAATGTCCGGTAATCTTACAGTTTTTTAGAATTTTATTTTTCCGAGTTCGTAAGTGATGCTGGTTGAGCTGTTCGTCAATGCCAGGAGTGGGCGGCCATCGTCTGTTGCTTGTCGGCGGGTGACAGACGTGCGTTTTGAACCCACAAGGCGGCTTGATGTCCGCTCGTAAACGGTTTTCTTTGGCTTTGTGGTTATAGTATTGTCGGCAAGCTGCATTTGTCCTGTTGACTGCTGCATTTGTTCTATTGATGGCAGTACTTGTTCTATTGATGGCAGTACGTGTTCTGTTGGCGGTAGTACTTGTTCTTTTGGCGTGATTCTATTGTCGTTGTTTGCCGAATTCTCTTTGTCTGAGGAATTCTCTTTGTCTGCCGAATTCTCGTTATCAACAGAGTTCTCGTTGTCCGCGATCAAAGGTTGGACAATATCCCTTTCTGCTGAGCTTGCGGCTATTGCTTTTGTACTGTTTTTTTGATTGTGTAAAGGGCCATCATGTGTTGTTGGTGTGGCGTTATCGATGTCGCTTGAAGGCTCGGGAAGAGCACTTTGCGGAATGGTGTCTATCTTGGCGACAATTGTGCCGGGATTTGCCGAAGGCTCAGGCTGTAGGACACGAAGGCCTATGCTCACCATGAGTAGGATGCCTGCGGCGATGCCCATCGATAGCCACAATGTGCGGCGTTTGGTGCTCTTTTTGGGTGCGGCTTCTGCAGCTGCCCATTGGTCAACAAGGTCGCTGAGCTTCTGTTGGCGGCTGAGGTCTTTTTGGTGGCGCTTGGCGGCGTCAAACAATTGCTGGAGATTATCGGGTGTATTCATTTTTCAGTTTTGTTTTAAGGGTTTGTATGGCTCGCGAGATGGTGGTGTAAATGTTTGATGAGGTCATCTTTAGGGCTTTTTCTATTTCTGCTATCTCCTTCTCTTCGAGGTAACGCATTCGTATCAGCTGTCGTTGCTTCTCGGGCAAGTCATTTAGCATACTGTGAAGCATGGCGCTGCGTTGTTCGGTAAGCTCTACCTCTTCGGATATCTCTTCTGTCAAGTCGGGAAGATTTGATGTTGCATCTACATCGGATGTGGTGAACTCTTTCGAATGCCCATTCGAACGGATGATGTCGATGCATCGGAGACGGGTGGATTGCAAGACGTATGACTTGACATTTATGACGCCGTCAAGTTTGTCACGTTGCTCCCATAGTCGCATGAAGACATCCTGAACGGCATCTTCTGCTTCTGTTTCGTCGCCAAGTATTCGCTCGGCCAACAGTTGCATGTGGCTCTGTAGAGGTATTATTATATGTTTGAATTTGTCAGTTGTCACGTTGCCTTGTTATCACGTTATCTTGTTGTTATTTGCTTCTTGTTGTCACGTTGCCTTGTTATCACGTTATCTTGTTGTTATTTGCTTCTTGTTGTCACGTTATTTTCATCGGATGAGTTATCTTAAGTGCTTTTTTTCAGATGTCACACATATATGACGTAAAAGATGACTTTTTCTTACATGTTTTACTGAAAAAAATATTTCTTTGATATAAACTAGCTGATTTTCAGCTGTGAATATTTTGTGTTATTAATCTTTCACACTTTTAACCTTATAATATTGATTATTCTTCGTACTTTTGCACAAACAATGATTATTGTAAAATCCTTTTACCTTATTGTATTACAAATGGTTATTCGTATTGCAAAGATATTTTCGCTCTCTTTACTTCTTGCTGTACTTTTGGCTGCTTGCCACACTCGCGAAGTGGCTTACCTTAGTGACGCTCAGCGCGACAGCATTCAGGAGATAATGACTGTTTATACTGCAACCATCCTCCCTGGCGACCAGCTCTATATCCATGTTGCCAGCAAGACACCCGAGAGTGTGCTTCCTTTCAACCAGGAGTCGCATAGCTATGCAACTGAGGTCACCCAAGAGAATATGGGTCAGCAAACCCGTTATATCAATACCGAAGTGACTGGCTACACGGTTTCCGAAAGGGGCACTATTCCTTTCCCCGTACTTGGCACGATAGAGGTTGTTGGCATCACCTACGACAGCCTTAGCCACTATCTGGAGAAACGCCTCCGTGACGAGGGCTATGTCCTTGACCCACAGGTGCTGGTGAAGATACTCAATTTCCGTGTGACCGTTGTTGGCGAGGTGCGCACACCTAAGCAGATTCATGCCGACGGCACTCGCCTCACTATCTTTGAGGCTTTGGCAATTTGTGGCGACATTACCGATTACGGGCAGCGTACTAACATTACTGTTGTGCGTCAGGATGGCGGAAAACGCGAGATTGGCGAGATTGACCTTACCAAACGTGAAATGCTTGATTCGCCTTACTATTACCTTCATAACAACGACATTGTATACGTTGAACCTAATCGTCGCAGGAAAGTGGATTCTGACCGCAACCCAGATATTCCTAAATATATTAGTATAGGCGTTAGTGCAGTAAGCATCATTAGAACAAATATTCGCACGGCTCAGCGTCTTAATAAAATGGATTAAGATTGTACCGAAGATAATGCCAACAACTATTGCTATTGTTTGAAAAATATCTTGTTGTTGCGTGAAGAATATCGGTACGAGAAGAAACTTGTTGGTTCTTGAAGAATATAGAATATCTTGTTGGTACGAGAAGATTCTTGTTGGTGCTTTAAGAATATCTTGTTGGTACGAGAAGAATCTTATTGGTACGTTAAGATACCTGTTTTACTTTAGATGTTGTTTCCGGCGGCAAAACCTGTGGTAAATGCCAACTGGAGGTTGTATCCGCCTGTGTCGGCGTCCAAATCCAGCACTTCGCCCACAAGGTAAAGGCCACTAACCATTTTTGATTCCATTGTCTTGGGATTCACCTCCTTGAGGCTTACTCCTCCTTGGGTGACTATGGCTTCTTCGAAATTGCCAGTACCTGTAAGCGTGAATGTAAAGTCTTTGAGGAATTGCAGTAGGCGTTTGCGTTCAGCACCAGTTATCTGGTTGAGGCGCTTATAGTATTCGATATGTAGGTTTTGCAAGGCAAGTGGCACCAGTTCGGCAGGAAGCCACAAGCGCAGGGCATCGTTGAAGAGGCGTGTGCCGTTGCTGTTGAGGTCGCTGATAAGGCGTTTGTCGAGAGTTGCCTCTTCGATTGCGGGTTTCAGGTCGAGATGAGCCGTCAACTGCTCGCCGTCATGAAGAGGACCTGTTGCCACACGGCTGGCCGACAGCACAATAGGACCGTCGATTCCATCAGGAGTAAAAGTCATCTCGCCGAAATGTTCGCTCAGACGCTTGCCGTCCTTGCGTGAGATTGTGAGCTTCACATTCTTAAGCGCAAAGTTCACCAGCTCTTGCGGGATTTTCAGGTCGGTTTTGAGGCTCACCAATGCAGGTCGCCTCGGAGATAGTGTATGCCCCGCGGATTCGGCCATCTTATAGCCGTCTCCCGTTGAACCAGTTAATGGGTAACTCATTCCTCCTGTGGCGATTACTGTTTTGTCGGCACGAAGACTCGTGCCGTCTGCAAGGCGGACACCGCAGGCTTTTCCTTCCTCTATTATGAGTTCCGCCACGCGGCAGCCTTTGCGGATCTCCACATTGGGCATTCGCTCCAATTCTGTGATGAGAGCCAGGAAGATATCGAGAGATTTGCCGCTTTTGGGATAAACGCGGTTGCCTCGCTCAACAATGAGTGGAACACCCAACTCCTCAATCAGCTCCATTAGTTGTGTGTTGAAGAATTGGGAGAAGGAGTTGCGCATGAATCGTGGATCCTGCCCCACATGTGTGAGGAATTCCTTCATGGGTGCGGTGTTGGTGAGGTTGCAGCGCCCTTTGCCAGTAATGCGGAGCTTTAGGCCTGGTTGCTGCATTTTCTCTAGCAGCATGACTTGATGTCCGCGACGTGCGGCAATGAGGGCGGTCATCATGCCTGCAGCTCCGCCTCCCACAACGATTATGCGACTTTTATCTTCCATTTGCCAGATGCTTACAATCAGTTGTTTATCTTGCTATGTCACCAATGTCTTCGGGGTGGATGCAGAGGACAGGAATCTGCGAGTTGTGGACAATCTGCTGGGCGTTGGTGCCGAGAAAGAGACGGGCAATAAGTCTATCTTGCTCGGTGTTGATCACAATGAGGTCGGCATTGATGCTTGCTGCATAGTCGAGTACTGTCTTTGAGTAGTTTTGGTATTTTCTTCCACAGCAGTTGTATTCTATGCCCTCTTTCTGGAAATATTCTTCTACTTGCTTGAGGTAGGTGCGCAAGGTCATAGCGTCGTCGGCTGTCTCCAAAAGACCGAGGATATAGACTTTTGAGCCGAAGATGCGAGCCATTTGTGCGGCAGGACCTACCTTCTGGCGCGAGTTGGCGTTGACGCGGATGGGAACCACGATGTTGTCAAGTTTTTTGTGGAAGTTGTAGCCTTCACGTATGGTCAGGGTAGGGCAGGGGGCTTCCTGAAGGATGCGCACGGCTGTGCTCCCCATCCAGTATTTCTCGAATCCCGATGCTCCATTGGTGCCGATAACAATCATGGGGGAGTCTTCCTTGTGTGCCTCTTCGGCTATGCAGGTTGCTACTTTGCCGCTGAGGATTTTCCATTCAATGATTCCATGCTTCATGTTTGGCTGATGCTGTTCGCAAAGCTGCTGCATTTTCTCTTCTGCCAGATGGGCTGTTATCTCCATCTGTTCACCGGAGAGCAACTTTTTCTCTTTCTTAACCCACAGAAGTTTGATGCCAGTTTTGAGCTGATTGGCGATGTCAACGGCAATCTCGAGGGCTACGTAGGAACCTTTAGAAAAGTCTGTGCCAACAATTACTGATTTCATGAGATAAGTAGGTTGTTGATTTTATTGTTTTTGTCTCTTCAACGTTGATTAGTGATATTTATTGTATATAATGCAAAAAAAGTTTTTTCGTTTGTTTAGGCTTCTATTCCAAAAAAAGTTCGTATTTTTGCATTTTCATTCCGAAAAAAATGTCCCTATTTTTGCTTTTTATTCCGATAGTATTGACTCTAACTTAACTCTAACTTAACTCTAACTTAAGTCTGACTTGATTTTGATGCGATTCATGTGTGCAAGCGAAGAGACATTATCACTTTTTTTTTGATGCTGTTTCGGGTGGATGAGATACATTATATTTTGAACTCAAATTGAAACTATACTTTGAACTCGAATCTTGATCCTACAGGCAATAGCCAAAGTGCTCGTGAACGCGAGGTAGAGCGTGCGCTGCGTCCGAAGGCATTCGACAACTTCGCGGGACAGCAGCAGGTTCTTGACAATCTGCGCGTTTATGTGCAAGCGGCTAAGTCGCGTGGCGAGTCTCTCGACCATGTCTTGCTTCATGGTCCTCCGGGGTTGGGAAAGACCACACTTTCTCATATTATTGCCAACGAGCTGGGAGTCAATCTAAAAATGACTTCGGGGCCTGTGCTCGATAAGCCTGGCGACCTTGCGGGTTTGCTTACGTCGCTTGGACAGAATGACGTGCTTTTTATTGACGAGATTCATCGTCTGTCGCCTATAGTGGAGGAATACCTTTACTCGGCTATGGAGGACTATCGCATTGATATTATGATAGAGTCGGGCCCTGCGGCACGAAGTGTCCAGCTGAACTTGAAGCCTTTCACGCTTGTCGGTGCTACCACGCGTTCGGGTATGCTCACGGCTCCTCTGAGAGCCCGATTCGGAATCACTTGCCGACTGCAGTATTATGATGCTCAGACATTGACACAGATTGTCACTCGTTCAGCCTCTCTGCTAAATGTAAAGATTACAAGCGAGTCGGCTATTGAAATTGCCCGCCGTAGCCGTGGTACTCCCCGTATTGCCAACTTGTTGTTGAGACGTGTGCGCGATTTCGCTCAAGTGAAAGGTGACGGTACAATCACCCTCGACATCGCACGTTATGCCCTACAAGCGTTGAATGTTGACCGTAACGGTCTGGACGAGATGGATATACGTATCTTGTCGACCATCATCGATAAGTTCAAGGGCGGTCCTGTGGGCCTCAACACAATCGCAACTGCTGTCGGCGAAGAGGCTGGAACTATCGAGGAGGTTTATGAGCCTTATCTCATTCAGGAAGGCTATATCATGCGTACACCGAGAGGCCGCGAGGTTACCCAGCTTGCCTATCAGCATTTGGGAAGTATCAAGACAAGCGGTGCCCAGTCGGAACTGTTTTAGTAAACTATAACATACATTGAATAAAAAGATTATGAGAACAATTGTCAAAAATATAAAGGAACTTGTGGGGGTAGAGTATGCCCCGAAGTTGAGAAAGCAAGGCAAGGAAATGGCCGTGCTTGAGACAATCAAGGATGCTTACCTCCTTGTTGAGGATGGCAAGATTAAGGCTTTTGGTGAGATGAAGGATTTGAAGGATGATAATGCTGACGTTGTCGTCGATGCTAAGGGGGGAATGGTATTCCCCAGTTTCTGTGACTCGCATACTCATTTGGTTTATGCCGGAAGCAGGGAGATTGAGTATTGTGACAAGATTCGTGGCCTCAGCTATGAGGAGATTGCCATGAGAGGCGGAGGCATCCTGAATAGTGCCAAAAGGGTGCAGGAGGCTTCAGAACAGGAACTTTACGATGACGCTATGGGTCGTTTGGAGCAGATGATCGGCTTCGGTAGCGGTGCCGTTGAGATAAAAAGCGGCTACGGAATGACTACAGAAGCTGAGCTAAAGATGTTGCGTGTCATCCGTCGGCTGAAAGAAAATTCGCCGCTCACAATCAAGAGCACGCTGCTTGGTGCTCATGGAATCCCGATGGAATATCGTGGCCGGCAGGAGGCTTTTGTCGACTTGGTTATCGATGAGATGATTCCTCAGGCGGCAGCAGAGGGATTGGCCGACTATATTGATGTCTTCACAGACCAAGGGTTCTTTACCGTTGAGGATACCGACCGTATGCTTGATGCTGGCGCCAAATATGGCTTGCGCGCCAAGATTCACGCCAACGAGTTGGCTTATAGCGGCGGTATACAATGCGCTGTTCGCCATAATGCACTCTCGTGCGACCATCTGGAGTATACAAGTGATGCCGAAATCGAGGCTCTTTTGGGTAGCGAAACCATGCCCACCGTGCTTCCTGGAGCTGCTTTCTTCCTCAATATGGTTCATGCTCCTGTGCGCAAGATGATGGATGCAGGATTGGGTGTGGCAATGGCTTCAGATTGCAATCCCGGCTCGTCGCCATCTACTAATATGCAGCTGATTCTCAGCATGGCTTGCATCAATTATCGCATGCTTCCCGAAGAGGCAATAAATGCTGTCACGCTTAACAGCGGTTATGCTATGGGGGTGAGCGACCAGTTGGGTAGCATTGCCGTCGGCAAGAAGGCCAACTTCTATATTACCAAGCCGATACCAAGCTATGAGTATATGCCTTACGCTTACGGTGAGAACAAGGTGGCGCGCAAGTTCCTGAATGGAGTAGAGGTTTGAAATGATACAGGCAACAAATATAAACAAAAGCTACGGGGCTTTGCAGGTGCTTAAGAATGTGAGCATCAACGTCGGAAGAGGCGAGGTGGTATCAATTGTGGGTGCTTCGGGTGCTGGGAAGACTACGTTGCTGCAAATTATTGGCACACTCGACAAAGCCGATTCGGGAAAGGTCGTCATTGATGGTCAGGATGTCACATCCTTGAGTGAACGTGAGTTGGCCGCCTTCCGAAACCGAAAGATAGGTTTTGTGTTTCAGTCACATAATCTGTTGCCGGAGTTTACGGCTTTAGAGAATGTATGCCTTCCGGCTCTTATTGCTGGTCGCTCTATGAATGATGTTAAAGAGGAAGCAATGTCGCTCCTTCGGTTTCTCGCCATAGAGCAACGCGCAGGACACAAACCTTCACAGCTATCGGGTGGTGAGCAACAGCGAGTTGCTGTTGCCAGAGCATTGATAAACAAGCCTGCCGTTGTGTTGGCAGATGAACCATCGGGCAACCTCGACTCGCAGCATGCACGTGAGTTGCACGAACTTTTCTTCCGGTTGAGGGATGAGTATAAACATACTTTTGTGATTGTAACACATAATAACGAGTTGGCGACTATGTCGGATAGGCAGATTGTGCTTGTTGACGGTAAAGTTGGTGGAGGTGAATAATCGTAGGGCAGTAGAATAGATGAATCAGCAAGCCAAGAACTATATCTTGTCCCCCTTTAGTTGTTTAATCTTCATACTTAGAAAAAAAACGAAATTTCGGCCAAATATTTGAAACAATATGATAATAAAATCTTCGCAAAAGAGAGATTCTTCGCATCCAAAAAAAGCATTTCGCGAAAGTGATGAGAACCAATCGTTTCACGTGAAACATCGTTCCTCTGAACATCAGCAGCTTGTGTTTGGTATGCGCCCCGTGTTGGAGGCGATTCAATCTGATACTCAGATAGAAAAGCTTTTCGTCCAAACGGGTATTGACGGAGCACTTTTTCAGGAGTTGCGTGCTGCCATAAGAGAAAAGAATCTGCCTTTCCAGATGGTTCCTGTTGAGAAACTTAACCGGTTGACATCCGGAAATCATCAAGGTGTGGTGGCAACCATTTCTCCTATTCGATACCATTCTTTTGCTGAGGTTGTTCAATCGCTGGAAGATGAAGGTGTCGTTCCTCTCATTTTGCTGCTTGATCATATCACAGATGTCCGCAATATGGGAGCTATAGTGAGAACGGCTGAATGTGCTGGAGTTCATGCGGTTGTGATTCCAAACCATGGGAGTGCGCAGCTTAATGAGGATGCTATCAAGACTTCCTCTGGGGCATTGCTCAGGATGACTATTTGCCGCGAGTCGAACCTCAAGACAGTTGTTAATCTGGCAAAACAGTATGGTATGCAGATTTGCGCAGCCACAGAGAAAGGTGCAACATCGTATCTTGGAGTTGATTTCCAGAAACCAACTATGCTTATTATGGGTTCGGAAGATACAGGAATTAGTTCTGATTTGTTGCGTCTTGCTGATGTGAGAGCAGCTTTGCCGATAAGAGGAGAGATACAATCTTTGAATGTCTCGGTAGCTGCTGGAATTTTTATGTACGAGGTGTTAAGACAGAGAAAAATCCATTGAAAAAGAAATCCATTGAAAAAGAAATCCATTGAAAAAGAAATCCATTGAAAAAGAAATCGATTGAAATATAGAAGAAATTGATAATACATGAATACGTGAGCGTTAAGCCTATATCAAAATTATTTTGATATCTTTAACGTGGAAAATTTCCGGTTTTTGTGGCGACCATTGGTCGCCTTTTTTATCCCAATCTGGTCATCAGGATTCATGTCAGATAACTGATGCCGTTCTAATGACCGATTTGAGTTTAACCCAAATCGGTCATTAGGATTTATGTCAGATTAGTATTTGTTTCGAGCAGATTGGCTGCATCGCTGGCGAAGGCGTAGCGAGCTACGTCAAGACAGGGAT
>CADBOG010000122.1 GCA_902796265.1 uncultured Bacteroidota bacterium | reverse complement strand
CATGTGGGTGAGCATGTCGTTCTTCTTGCCGGGCATGAGGCCGCACTCCTTGTTGAGGATGGCGCGCATGTACTTGTCGGTCGAGAGAAGGCCCTTCATCAGGAAGTCGGCCTTGCCATCGTTGACCAGCTTCACGGCAACGGCACCAGCCTTGTTGTCGTTAGCTTCTTGGATCATCTCAAACTTGTTGGGGTCGATACCCTCTTCGGCACAGACCTTCTTCATCGTCTCGATGTCACCAACGAGGGTGGCCTCGACGATACCGCGGTCGATAGCAGCGCTGACAGCACCGATAGTGTGAGAATCGTTAGCGTAGGCAACGGCCAAACGCTTTTTACCTTTGGTTTTTACCAGTTCGAGAAGTTGTTCTAACTTTGTAACCATTTTATTGATAATTTTTTATGTGAATTTTTGTTATTATTTTAGGACTACAAATATACTAAATAATTTTCACTGCCCAATTTTTTTTGTAATTTTGCAGCTCGATTCCTAATCGCATAATTGACCGAACAGTCAATAAATCAGTTGTATTCAAACTTTTAACCCCAATCAACATACCCTACTAATTGCCCTTCATTAACGAAATAATACGCCATAGGAGCCTCTCCATCGTCGGTCTTGAGAAAAACACAGGCAAGACCGTATGTCTCAACTATATCCTACGTCGACTGAACGAGATTGGGCATCCATGTGCAGTCACATCCATCGGTGTCGACGGCGAGCAGGTCGATGCCGTCTATGGAAGTGCCAAGCCAGAGGTGACACTCTATGACGGCACCACATTCATTACATCTGAGAAACATTATGCCTCCCGTCGCCTTGTTTCCGAAATACTTGCCGTTGACCCCCGTCGCACCTCTCTTGGTCGGCTGGTGACTGCCCGTGTCCTCTGTGGCGGCAAGATTCTCCTCAGCGGTGCTGCCTCCACAGGCTTATTGCGTCAGCAGATGCAACAGTTTCGCCAACTAGGAGTCCCCCTTTCCATTATCGATGGTGCTCTGTCACGTCTCTCCCTCGCCTCACCTACCGTAACCGAGTCGATGGTGCTTGCCACAGGTGCGGCTGTCTCCACCAATATTTCGCAGCTCATCTCACGCACCCGATTCGCATGTCGTCTAATAGCACTCGACGAGGTTGAACCTCAGCTATCACAGCGTCTCTCCGACATTCCGCAAGGCTTGTGGGCAGTCGACAGCGACGGAGTGCCACATGACCTCCACATCGATTCGGTGTTCCTTCTCGATAAGAACAAGGATAATCTCTTCTCTTTTGGCTCCACTATATTCGTTGCGGGTGCTGTAAGCGACAGGCTCTTGAAATTCCTTGCCGCACAAAGTACCATATCCGAAACACACCTTATTGCACGTGACTTCACCAAGTTCTTTGTCACGCCTGAGGTCTTCAACGATTATATTCGTCGCGGTGGTCGCATCAGCGTTCTACAACGCTCACGCCTTGTTGCCGTCACCCTCAACCCGACATCGCCACAGGGCTTTACCCTCCATTCCGACGAGGCTTGCTCTCGTCTTACCGAGGCAATAGGCATACCCGTGTACGATGTCATGAAGGTATGATTCGCCATATTCTTCGCCTTTTATAACATGCAGATATTCAATATCCGTTTTTCTGACCAATGATACTAAAAGATAAAATTGCAATAGAGCCAGGTTTCCAGTATGTTATCGACAATATTGAGTTGATGAGTGCTGCTGGACGTCGTCGCATGCTGCAACAGGAATTTCTCACCGACCCTGATGCCCTCAATAAGGAACTCAATCGCGTTGCACGCATTCTCAATTGTCTGAACGAAGCGGAAACGAACCAGCAATTCAACAAAGCTATCATCCATCTTCGCCACCAGCAAATGCAGATGCACGACTTGCAGGGAACACTCAACAATCTCCGCCAGCATGTACGCCTTGAGGAGCTGGAGCTCTTCGAAATCAAGAGTTTCGCTCTCCTCTGCATCGAAACCATGCGCTCTGCCAACGAGTTGGGTATAGCTGACCTTGTTGCTGTGCCTGACACCCGTGAGGTTTTCTCACTTCTTGACCCCGACAATACGGGTCTTCCTAACTTCTACGTCTACGACAGTTACCATCCCGACCTCGCTGACCTCCGTCGACAGCTTAAGGCTCTCCAAACCAAGCAGGATAGTGGTGCCCTTCATGGTGGTGCATCGAGTACGGCTGGACAGACAAATCAAGATGATTCACTTGAGCTACAGCGTCAAATTAACGACCTCTTCGACCGTCAGAACCAAATACAGCAACAAGTCATTGCACAGCTCTCCGACAAGCTCTCAGCTCATTATTCTCTGCTTCAGGAGGCCCACGACCGTATGGCTTATACCGACTTCCTCTTCGCCAAAGCCACACTTGCCAAGAGCTGGAACCTTGTCCGTCCTATGATTAGACAGGATAATGGCTCATCCGTACAACAGATTTGGAACCCACGCCTTCGTCATCGTAACGAGCAGTTGGGCATACGTTATCAGCCAGTTGACATCTCGCTCAGCAACGGCACATGTCTTATAACTGGAGCCAATATGGCGGGTAAGACCGTTCTCCTCAAGACGGTTGGCATCTTGCAGATGATGACTCAATTTGGTCTTTTTGTCCCTGCCGACAAAGCGGAGATTACTCTTGTCGACGATGTTGTGTTTTGCATCGGTGATGAGCAGAACGAGATGAACGGCCTCTCTTCCTTTGCTTCCGAAATCATCAAAATCAGCGATGCCCTCTCGCGGGCCGAAAAAGAGCATCTCCTCCTTCTCATCGATGAACCTGCCCGAACCACAAACCCCATCGAGGGAAAGGCTATCGTTCAGGCTGTTGCCGACCTCCTCGACCATCGTTCCTCCATCACGCTCATCACTACCCACTACAGCCAGCTGGGACTCCCATGCCGTCGCTTGCGTGTGCGTGGTTTCGTTGAGGGCGCCTCCAATGAACGACTCACTCCTGAAAACATCAACCGCTTTATCGACTATTCTCTGCTTCCCGACGACAGCGATGATGTCCCTCAGGAAGCTATGCGTATTGCCTCCATCCTCCAATGCAACACCTCGCTCCTCGACAAGGCAAAATCATACCTGAATTTTTCATAAAGGCAATCCCTAATTTTTCATAAATAGAATTCCTCTCGTTCCTCATTCCGAAAAAAGTTGTATTTTTGCAAATGTTTTTTGAATCCAAAATAATATTAAGTATATGAAAATCACTACACGTATCTGCTTGTCTGTGTTGATGGTAATAGCTATTATGGCTCCTGCATCGAAAGCTGTGGCCGACAATGTCGACAACAAAAAAGCCAGAAATGTTGCTTCCTATTTTATGGCTGCCCAGTTTGGCAACAAGTCCATTACCCCCGAAAACATCAAGCTGGTTTATGAGATTCCAAACGTTGAGAAAGGCGTTGCTGCTCTCTATTTCTTTAACACAGCCGACAACAGAGGTTTCGTCGTTGTCTCAGGCACAGATTGTATCGATCCTATTGTTGCTTTCAGCACCGATGGTCCTATCGATCCCAACAACATTCCTCCTGCCATGATGTGGTGGCTCCGCCAGCAGGCCAATATGATTGCCTACTGCCAGAACGAGGCTATTGAACCTGCCGAGGATGCCAAAGCATCCTGGCGTACCCTCGAGGAAAAGACACTCCCCTATTTTGGCAGAAGTTCCAAGGTCGCCTCATTCCTTCTCAAAACCAAGTGGAACCAGAACTATCCTTTCAACATCCTCTGCCCTCCGGCTACCAACGCTGGTAGCGATGTCCGTGGCCGTGCCTATGTTGGATGTGTAGCTACGGCAATGTCGCAGATTATGCGTTATTGGGAGTATCCCCGTGTCGGTAATGACACCACTCACACCTACACTTGCACAACTGTCGGTGTTGACACTACTTTGACGCTCAATTATGGTGAGGCATATTTCGATTACGAAAAAATGCCCAACAAAGTTGTAGATACAACTCCTTATGAACAGATTTATGAAATAGCCAAGCTCGGTTATCATTGTGGTGTTGCCGTCAATATGGGATATGATGGCGATGGTAGCGGCACACAGTCCTCTCGCGTAGATGATGCCATAGTAGCTTATTTCAAATACGTCAAAGATGGTCTTCAAAAACTTAACCGCAATGCGCCAAGATACGCCAATTCTGATTATCAGAATAATCCAAACGCCAAGGATACTACATGGGTTAACTTGATTGTTAACGAAATACAGCAGCGTCGTCCTGTCTACTATAGCGGCCATTCGCCTGCCGGTGGTCAGGATGCAGGTCATGCTTTTGTATGCGACGGTTGGGATGCCGCAACCAATACACTCCACTTCAACTGGGGATGGGGCGGAAGTGGCGACTCCTGGTGCAATGTCTATACTGGCCAGTTGAAGCCATCATCGAGACATGGTAACACCACCTATAACTTTACTGATGATCATAGCATAATCATCGGCATCACACCGCCTCAGGACAGCATCCATCTGGTTTCTGTTGAGGAACCTGAGAACCCCTTCATGTCCTCTATCTATCCCAATCCTGCCAGCACTCAGGTCACCGTCAGCTATATGCTTAACGACAACACTCATGCCATGATGCAGATTTTTGATGCTGCCGGCCACATGGTCAACCAGATTGAGCTCTCACCCGTAAGCACTCAGGTTACCATCCCCGTTGCCAACCTCCATCCCGGCATCTATTTCTGCCGCATTAACGGTTATACACAGAAATTTGTCGTGAGATAGTTATCACACGCATAGTTTTAAGTATTGGTATAATGAAAGGCCGTCTCGTATGAGATGGCCTTTTCTTGTTTTTGTCGGATTTTTGTACATAACAACGCTTACTAACACAATACTGTTGATACTTTTACGTTATCACTATCAAACAATTACGAATTCTTTTCTACTTTTACACAATTAAAATACATTAAACATTAAAAATATGTCATTGATTAGTAGTATTTTATTGCAAGTCGACACAGCAGCTGTCGCAGACAAAATCCAAGAAAAAGAGACCTTCCTCCAACTCGCAATGAACGGTGGATGGGTTATGGTTGTCCTCCTCTGCCTTTTGGCTTTGGCTATTTACATCTCTATCGAGCGTTTCCTCGCCCTCAATCACGCCCTCAAGGAGGACTCCACCCACTTTATGAACAGCATCCGCGATTATGTCCACAATGGTGACATCGATGGTGCAAAGAATCTTGCCAAAGCTACCGACACCTCTATTGGCCGTATGGTAGCCAAAGGTCTCTCGCGCCTTGGTCGTCCTCTGGGTGACATACAGACAGCCGTCGAGAACGAGGGCAAGATGGAAGTCGCAAAACTTGAGAAACGTGTCTCCCTTGTGGCGACAGTAGCCTCCTTAGGCCCCATGCTCGGCTTCCTCGGCACGGTTACAGGTATGGTTAGCGCCTTCCAGGCAATGGCTCATGCTGGCAACAACATTGACATCAGCAACCTTGCTGGCGGTATCTACGAAGCCATGATTACCACCGTTGGTGGTCTTATCGTCGGTATCATTGCTTATTTCCTCTACAATCTCCTCGTCAACCGTATCAACAAGGTTGTCATGGAGCTTGAAACTCGCTCTATGGAGTTCATGGACCTCCTCCACGAACCCGCTTAAATCCAAATAGGTCATAAATCCTGATGACCGAATTGGGTTAAGTCAATCAAGCATTCAACCATTCAAATACAACTACATGATCAAAAGTCAAAATAAAATACAGATTGAGAGCGGTTCATCGTCAATGTCCGACTTGGTGTTCCTGCTCCTCATCTTCTTCATGCTCACCTCCACGCTTATCAGCCCCAACGCTGTCAAGCTTTTCCTCCCCGAAAGCAACAACAAGACGATGGCAAAAGAGAGCGTGACTGTCTATATCTCAGACCTTGGAGGTGCTGCTGAAGACGGCAGCCAGCTCTCACGCTGCCAGTTCCAAATCGACGAGACGCCTCTCACCGCCTCTGTAGGTGCCGACCTTGTCGACGAGATGAAAGGTGTCCTTGTCAATGAGCTCAACAATATGGCACCTGGCGATGCCGAAGCTGGTGTCTTTGTGCGTGCCGACCAGACAGTAGATGTACAATATATTGTCCATGTTATCGATGCTGTCAACCAGATAAACAAAGAGCATAACACTAAGCACAAAGTTGTCCTCGGCACCCGTCCTGCCCAATAACAAGTGGACAAAGGTTTGAACTCTAAAACCTATAAAACTATGCAACAAGATAAGAAAGACAAAACCATATCGGCCATATCGACGCTGGTCATCATGCTTTTCTGCATCCTGCTATGCTCGTGGCTTGGCTTCAAGTTGCCTAATCCGCCCATTGAGGAGGAAGGTATGGGTGTAGCCGGTGAGGTGCTTGGTGAGATAGAGGGCTTTGGAAACAACGACCAGGCGACTTTCGACGACAACAGCGCTACGGCATCACCGTCATCCAACACGCCCGACGACAGCTATACTACTGGTGCGGAGCCCACTCCTGTGGCTAAAACCACCAAGACAGAAGAGAAACCCAAGCCCACCACTAATCCTGAGACAACAAAGCCGAACCCCAATCCCAACCCTGCCACGACCGAAACCCCGCAGCCAACCACCAACCCGAATGCAACCTTCAGGGGTCGTAGGAACGGCAATGGGGGAGAAGGTAAGGGAACTGCCACTGGCAGCGGTCAGGCAGGCAGCCCTGATGGAACCCAAGGCGCACAGGGCGGCTCTGGAAAAGGCAATGGTGCAGGATATAGCTTGGGTGGCCGTAGCCTTCGTGGCACTCTCCCTGTGCCTGTCTACACCAGCTCGAAGGATGGTGACGTCACCGTCCGTATCAAGGTCGACCGCAATGGCAACGTCATCGATGCCGAGTTCACCCCTAAGGGTTCGAAGAACTACGACCAGTCGATGGTTAATGCCGCCATTGAGGCTGCCCGCAAGGCTCATTTCAATGCCGACCCCAACGAAACCGAATACCAGTACGGCACCGTTACTTACAAATTCCGCCGTCAAGGATAATAGGATAATACCGTTTCAATTTCCACATCGCGATAATAAATCAAAATTTTTTGCAAGTTTTTCAATCTAACTAATACTAAACTATGTTGACTGCCGAGCAAGAACAACAGATTGTGCAGCAAATCCTCGATGGCGACAAGGAGAAATACGCCCTCCTTGTCCGCGAGCATCAGGAAACAGTAGCCAACCTATGCTACAAACTCGTAGGCAACAAGCTTGATGTTGACGAGGTAACGCAGCAGGTCTTCATAGAGCTCTACACAGCCCTTCCGCGTTTCCGACATGCATCTCGCCTGAGTACTTTCATATACAGCATCACCGTCAATATCGTCGCCAAGATGATTAAGCGTGACCGCCGCATCGTCTCCTACGACCCAGTCGTTGCCGACCCACTGACTGAGCGTATGGATTCTCGCGAGGACCAGATGCTGAAGGAGGAACAGACACGACTGTTGCACCAAGCCATTGGCAAACTCAAGCACGAGCAACGCACAGCACTTGTCCTCTATACCTTCAACGACTTCTCCTACAACGATATCGCAGAAGTGATGCAAGTATCTCTGGCAAAAGTAGAATCACTAATATTCAGAGCAAAGAAAAACTTGAAAAAAATGTTGACACCATGACCCGTAACCAAACCCATAATCCAGCACCCGACCTTTGGCTCGAAAGCCAGAAGGAGGCAATACAGGCTCTCAAGCCCGACCACAAGGTTGACGTTACCGATGCCGTCATGCAGCGCATCGCCACCATGCCTGTTCCCAAGCCAATGCCTTCCGTTGGCATTAGAAGGAAAGTAATCCTTTGGGCTGCGGCTGCCTGTGTTGCCGGTATCGTTGCCTCTGCAGCCATCTTCATCCGTCACAATGCCTCGCCTATAGCCACCTCCAATGACTTTACGGCTCAAATATACGACGTCTATGACTATTGCAACGACTATGACGAATACGACGATGAGGCTGCCTATTATGATAACCCTGTGGCTTACCTTCTGTAACCCTGTGGCTTGCCCTATAGAAACATTATTAATATTACAGATATGAAACGGTTTTTGTTTATTGTCGCGATATTCTCAATTGTCAATATCACTCCATCTATCTCTTTCGCTCAGGCATCTAATCGCGAGGGTCGCCATCATGAACAGAAAGAAAAAATCGAGAACATCATCACCGACCTCACCCCTCAGCAGAAGTCGAAAATCGATGCCATCACCCAACGCTCTTCAAAGAATGTCGAGGGCTACCGCAAGCAGCTTAAAGCTGTACGCGACAGCATACGCCTCTTCATGGACAGCCGTGTGGACAACAGCAGCAAGGTGTTCCCTCTCTATGAGCGCGAAGGCCGTCTTCAGGCCGAGCTCAGCAAGGAATACTATCGCACAAAGGTGGCCATCGATGCAATACTCACTCCCGAGCAGTTTGCCCGTTTTCAGCAGCACATGAAGAGCAAACATGCCAAACATGCCAAAAAGGAGAAATTCGCCTCCGACCCGAAGAACAGCAAAGCTCCTCGTGAGGAGTTTCCTAAATCCAGAAGGTCACAGAAATGAGGCGCCTCTTAATACTTATTGTTTTAATCATGCCATTACACCACGCTCTCTCGCAGGGGCGTGGTGATGTGCTTATCAGCGAGATTCTCTTCAATCCCGTTCCTGGTGGCAGCGACTATGTGGAGCTCTACAATGCTACCTCCAATGAGATAAGCATTAACAAACTGCGACTTGCTCGCATGGATGGCTCCACTATCACCAAGCTCTTTGCCATTGCTGATAGCGGTTTCATCTCTCCCCACGACTATATTGTTGTGACGACCGATGCCGCCTTTGTCAGCGGCAACTATACGGTTCGCCATCCCGCCAAACTTTATGAAGTTAAGAGTATGCCTTCCTACAACGACGCCTCGGGTTGTGTGGTTGTTTGCACTACCGACTCGTTAATCCTCGACCGTTTCGACTACGACGAGAAGATGCACAGCCGTCTGTTGCGCGACCGTGAAGGTGTGGCTCTCGAGCGCCGCTCTTTCCAAGCAGCGACACAGGATGCCTCCAACTGGTATTCTGCCGCCACGACTGCCGGCTATGGTACTCCTACCTATGCCAATTCACAGAGTCACGAACTCCTCTTCCTTGAAGGCGACTTCATGGTGGCAACGCCGCTCTTCTCGCCCGACGGTGACGGCTACAACGACCTGCTTGACATCACCTACAGCTTTGACCAATGCGACTATTCAGCCAATGTCACCATCTTCGACCCCGCTGGTCATAAGGTACGCCATCTACTTCGTGGTGCATTGATTGGATGCAGCGGCAACCTCACATGGGACGGAGCCGACGACGATGGCATCCGCTCGCCTCGGGGCAAATATGTTGTCTTCATCGAGGTCTTCAATACAAGCGGTGAACACCAGTCCTGGCGACGCACCGTTAGCCTCGTTCGAAAGTAATCGCTGCCAAGCTTTTGTTGTAAAGAGTAATCCTTGTAATTGCTGCAATAATCCTCATGAAATGAGAGGGCGGCGCCAACAATTGTTGGCGCCGCCTTCTTCATGTATGTTTCCTGCAGTAGCGCTAATTATTGCCACCATCTGCAGCAGCTGGAGTCATATCAGATTTCCTTTCCTTTTTGCCGTATATATAGCACTATGGATGTTATCATATAAATGGTATAAATGACATAAAGGATAAGGAAAGCCACTGCGAAGCGCTTGCCGCCTGCGGGGTTGCTGAGCATTCCGCCCACCAGCACCACGATATGGATGAAAAGCACGGCCACAGTGGTGGCCAGGAACGACTGTACGAAAGCCTTTGGACGCTTGTTCATGCTTGTGACTGTCAGCCAGTATTGCAAACCGTATGCCGCTGCGAAATAGAGTACAGCGGCAGGTAGCAGCCACATGGGCAGCGGTGCGAAAAATGCCATTCCCGCCCACTTGGTGGCGAATGCCAGCAGCATCATCACGATGGTGAGCACAATAAGTCCGATGAAGTAGCGTCTCATATCAGTCCTGGAATTTCATGGTCTCCTTGGTCATGAACTTCTCGCAGTAGTGGCAACGGAGCTTCAGGTTCTCCTTGTCGACAACGTCGAACTGGGTTTCAATCTGCTCGAAGTTGGTGATGCATTTAGGGTTCATGCACTTGATGATGTGGTCGATATGGTCGGGGATTTCGGCTTTGATTTTCTCCACCACCTCGTAGTTGCGGATGGTGATGATGCTGGCCATAGGAGCCACGAGGGCTATCATGTTAATCTCGTTCTTGTCGAAGAATTTGTTCTTGATTTTGACGATGCCTTTGCGACCGAATTTGCCGCTGTGGAGGTAGTTGCCTATGAGCACCTCGTCGTTGTATTTCTCAAGGCCGAGGATGCGGATAACCTGGTAGACGACGTCGGTCGGTATATGGTCGATGACGGTGCCATTCTCGATGGCAGAGACGACTAGTTCTTTCTTGTTTTCCATGGTTTTCAGTTTTCTGTTATCGATTATCAATTATCTCACGCCGAGTATTGCAGCCATAAGTGCCTGACGTACATAGACGCCGTTCTGTGCCTGCTGGAAGTAGTAGGCGTAGGGGGTCTTGTCTACGTCGACGGTAATCTCGTTGACGCGTGGCAGGGGGTGCAATACCTTCATGTTGGGCTTGCAGCCTTCCAGCATCTTGGCGGTGAGGATGCAGCTATCCTTTACGCGCTCATATTCGAGTGGGTCGGGGAAGCGTTCGCGCTGCACGCGGGTCATGTAGATGATGTCGGCTGTGGGCACGATGTCCTTGATGTCGGTGTACTGGTAGTATTTCAATCCGGCGTTCTTGATGGAGGCCTTTACCGACGAGGGGAGCTTCAGTTCGGTGGGCGAAACGAGGTGGAATGTGGCGTTGAAGTTGCACATTGCCTGCACGAGCGAGTGTACGGTGCGGCCATATTTCAGGTCACCGACCATGGCTATCTGCAGGTTTTCGAGAGTGCCCTGAGTCTTGCGGATGCTGTATAGGTCGAGCATGCACTGTGTGGGGTGCTGGTTGGCACCGTCACCGGCATTGATGACTGGCACTGCGCTCACCTCGCTGGCGTAGCGGCTGCTGCCCTCCTTGGGGTTGCGCATGACGATGAGGTCGGCATAGCTTGCCACCATGACGATGGTGTCGTGCAGCGATTCGCCTTTCTGCACGCTTGTGCCACCTGGGTCGCTGAATCCGATGATGCGGGCACCCAGTTGGTTGGCAGCGCTTTCGAAGCTCAGGCGTGTGCGGGTCGAAGGCTCGAAGAAGAGTGTTGCCACAACCTTGTCGCTGAGGATAGGCTGTTTAGGATTTTTCTCGAATTCCTCAGCGATGTCGAGCACCTGGATGTACTCATCTTTGCTGAAGTCGGTGATGGAGATAAGGTTCCGTCCTTTTAAATTACCCATGATATATTGTGTTTAATGTTTCTGTTTTCGTTGTTATAGTTCGAAAAAAAGCGACTGAGGAGAGTCGCTTTTTTAGAAAATTATGGTTTTTCGACACCATTTGCAGATGCCGTATCGTTGACAGTCAGATTGTTATTTTTGTTGCTCGCTATTATCATACCGATACAAAGATAAATATTATTTTCGGAACCTCCAAATATTTTTTTCCGACTTTTTAACTTTTCACCGATTGGACCGATGTCAATTCTTGTTTTTGTATTGTTTTTTGAGTTCTAGGGATACTGTTATAACTGCCAAACACCCTAAATACAGTTTTACGAAACAATTTTTTAAGAGATGTTCGAATTGTAAAGATACTACAAATAAGTAGTGTTATAAAAATTTTTTTGTGGAATCGGAAAAATGTTGTATTTTTGCACATTGAAAGAAAACAATAATTATGATAACAGAACGCGACAGATGGGTGTTTGAAAACCTAGACAATTTTGAAGAAAATGAAGAACGTACCGATATGGATGTCAATACGTTCTTTGAGTTAATGGAAGAGATGGTGAACAAGCATCACGATGCAACCCATTCCTGTTTAGTCAGGTTCTGAACGAATCAGTAACACCTGTTTGGTCTGCTACTATTTTTAATTGTTTTTATCTGGTTGTTCGGGGATGACTGCGAAGAACTCCAGGGGTTCTGTGTTGCTGTCATTAATGAGGTTGTGGGAATGTCCGCGTGCACAGTAAAGGCATTGTCCTACCGTTAGGTGCTCCTCCTGTCCGTCATAGATGCAACGAGCCTTACCTCGGGTTATGTAAATCACTTCGCTGTTTTGCTCGTGAGTGTGATAGCCTATGGAGCAGCCCACATCAAGGCGACCATAGTTTATCTTGTTCAATCCGTCGCTGTACGAGCGGAAACGAGTGATGCCGTCACCCCCTTTGAAGTTGGGGTTGCCGGTTTCTTCTATCAGGTTGAAATCTATTATCATTTTGCTTGTTATTAGGATAATATGTTATTCATTCATCAAGATAAGCGTTCAAAAATCTCTGTGCCAGGCTGTCGGGACGGATGTTCCTGCGTGCCTCTTCGGGCGTGAACCATTCATAGGAGTCAATCTCTTTGTTGGGAGACATCTCGCTGTCATCCTTCACAAAGGCCGTGAAGTTGCACATCAGCGTGTTCGACGGTTCGAAGAAGCTGGTGCGGTTGAACTTTATACTGCTTACAGTCATGCCTGTCTCCTCCTTTATCTCGCGGCCAACGGCATGTTCCACCTGCTCGCCTCGGTTCACATAGCCAGCCACAAGAATGAAATTGGGTCTTCCGTACTGCTTAATCAGCAGGATTTTCCCGTTCTGCTCGTTTATCACTATCATGCTCACGGCGACGTTGTACATTGGGAAGCGGTACTGACCGCACTTAGGGCAATAAGGGACGATGCCCTCCCCCTCAAGCTCTTTCTCGACGAGAGCCGTTCCGCATTCGTAGCAATGTTTCTGTATCATAATCATTTCCCCTGTTTTATTGATGCGACAAGCTCGTCGCTGATGTTGTTACCTATCTGGCGGCATACATCCTGGCTCCAGCGTTGCGCCATCTCTATACGTGAGCCTTGGTCTTCCATACCCCGCATCAAGGCGTAGATATATCCTGCGTTGAAGTTGTCGCCAGCACCAACAGTACTGACGGTCTCTACCGGCTGCACGGTGTAGGTCTTGCAACCTTCGGTAGTGTAAACCCGTATCGGACGCCCACCGTCGGTCAGTATCAGCGTATCGCAGAAGCGGCTCACATGCTCATAGATGGCATCCGTGTCGGCAAGGCCATACAGATAGCCAAAGTCCTCTACCGAGCCGCGCACAACGTCGGCAAGGCTCATATTCTCCTCGACATTGGCCAGCACCTGCGGTAGGTCGGCAATATGGTTTTTGCGGAAGTTTACATCGTAGTAGAGCCAAGCACCAGCCTTACGTGCATTGCGAAGCAGACCTCCCACTACGGGACGAATGGCAGGATTTATGGCGAAGAAGGAGCCGAACAGCACTACGTCATCTCTGGTCATCTCCGGCAGTTTGCCATCGAGCGAGACGGAGGCATGGTCCTTGTAGAAAATGTATTGGGCGTCGTTGTTCTCGTCCAGGAAGGCCAGCGAGATGTGCGACTTGACATTCTCGTGGCGGCATACGTATTCCGAAGACACGCCGTTGTCCTGCAGGTGGTGGCATATTATGTCGCCTATGTGGTCGCTGCCAACCTCCGTAACCATGGCGCATGGAACACCGGCACGTCCAAGCGAGACAATGCTGTTGAAGGTCGAGCCTCCCGGGACGGCCTTCTGCGGCTGGTCGTCCTTGAAGAGGATGTCCAGCACGGTTTCCCCTATTCCTATTACGCGGTTCTTGTTCATACGTTCATCTTTTATGAAATAAATCCTAACGACCGATTTGGGTTTAAGTTCATCGTTATACATTAACTGAACGTAGAAAAGCTGCTTTTATTGCATTATCACATCTTGATGGAATAAAAAAGTCTCATAAGCTTGCATTATTAAACTTATGAGACTTTTGAAGCGGAAAGGAGGGGATTCGAACCCCTGAAGCGCTTTTAACGCTTACTCGCTTTCCAGGCGGGCCTCTTCAACCACTCGAGCACCT
>CADBOG010000121.1 GCA_902796265.1 uncultured Bacteroidota bacterium | reverse complement strand
ATCGTGCAGTCCTGCGTGAAGTGGCAGTCAGCGTGGCAGTAATTGCAGTAGTCGGGGTGGTCGCTCACGACCTCGTCGCTGAGCGGCATGCCGCAGCTTTGGCAGAAATGCTGTTGTTTTGGGAAGGGGTTTTCCATTTGTTATCTGTTATATTGTTATTTTTTTCTACTTGTTTTCTACTATCTTTCGGATGACATACATTATTCCACAAACGAATAGCGTGCCGATTCCGCATTTAAGCATAATCACACCACCATTCAAATGGGTAAAATAGAATATACCCCCCAATGCAGTAACAATGATGGCCATCCAAAGGAGCTTTTTCATAAAAGGCTGGTAGCCCTCCGAATTGAACAAATCGCTTAACATATTTCTTGGTTATTTACGTTTCAGCACGGCGTGCACCTTCTCGATGATGTCGGCGGCGCGGAGGTGGTAGTTGGTGAGCATCTCGTCGGGTGTGCCGCTCTCGCCAAATTTATCGTCCACGGCCACATACTCCATCGGCGTGGGGCAGTGGAGGGCGATGGTTTGTGCAACGCTGTCGCCGAGACCGCCATTGAAGAGGTGCTCTTCGCAGGTGACCACAGCACGAGTCTTTTTGGCGCTAGCCACGATGGCTTCCACGTCGAGCGGCTTGATGGTGTGGATGTTGATGACTTCGGCGCTGATGCCTTCTTTCTCAAGTTGTTCGGCAGCTTGCAAAGCCTCCCATACAAGGTGACCACAAGCGAAGAGGGTCACATCCTTACCTTCGCTAAGCAGCTGGGCTTTGCCGATTTCGAACTTCTGGTTCTCGGGAAGGAAGCAGGGCATCTTTGAGCGGCCAAGGCGCAGATAGACGGGACCTACATGCTCAGCAGCTGCAATTGTTGCGGCTTTTGCTTGGTTGAAGTCAGCGGGTACAAGTACGGTCATGTTTGGCAGCACCTTCATCAGAGCTATGTCCTCCATGGTCTGATGAGTGGCACCATCCTCACCGAGGGATATGCCAGCGTGCGAGCCGCAAATCTTGACATTCTTGTTGCTGTAAGCCATTACCTGACGGATTTGGTCATAAACACGACCTGTGACAAACTCGGCGAAACCACCGATGAAGGGCACTTTGCCGCAGAGGCTAAGACCAGCTGCGATGCCGACCATGTTGGCCTCGGCAATGCCGCACTGGATGAAGCGCTCGGGGAATTCTTTGGCGAAGCCGTCCATCTTGACGCTTCCTTTAACGTCGGCGCTCAGGGCGACGACATTCTCGTTCATGCGGCCAGCTTCGACAAGGCCTTCGCCCATACCGGCACGCAACTCTTTCATAGATGTTTTTTCGTAGTGGGTCATAATATTAATGTTTATTATTGTTTTATTAATCGTTTATTATCTCATCCAACCTTCCATTCGGTAGACCTTTTCCATAAGTTTGTGGGCTTTGCCTTTGGTGGGTTTGTGCCACACTTCGACATGCACGGCATAGTAATCTTCTCAATCGCCCTCATGATTTTTTTTGCCAGATACCTATTTGTTAATCCTGTGGAGGTTAATACTATATTATTGATTTGTGGATTATTTGTAGTAGATTATTTGTCTGTTTTCGACAAATTTGGTGCCGTCGATGAGGGTGATTTGTCTCCATCGCCAGTTGCCATATTGGTCGCGCCAGTCGGGGTCGTAAGTGTAGGAGTATCGATGCTCGTCGTTAAGGGAGAAATTTTTCCAAGTCCCTAATACAATATCACCATTCTCGTTGTATTGGTTGGTGGATATTTCGTTCTCACTAACAATACTGTCTATTCCATAGGGGCCAAAGTAGGTGGTTGTCGGGGAGTCAAGAAATGTGCATGTCGAAGTCTTCAATTGACCATCATCATTATAGGTATATTTATAATTTGCTTCTCCATATAATGTATCTATAATAGATGTTGTGCGCTTTTGCGAATCGCTTTCCGTCACACGGTAGATACGCTTAGTTTCATCATCAAAGGTCACCTCGATGCGAAGCAATCTCATGTCCTTATCATATATGTATTTCTCCTCGCGAGTGGCATCACCACCCCAATAGTTAGCCGATACAAGACGTCCTTGTGCATCATATCGGTAGCTCATGCCTATGTTTATGCCGTCTTCAGACATGCTCATATAGTCAGTCAGATGACCTTTTGAGTCGAAAAGCCACGACTCGGACATGCAGATGGTGGGGGCGCCACCTTCAGCATTCTCTATCTCGATTATTTGGCTGGACATCACCATCTTCACAGGTCCATGCAAACCTTCGCTCTTAACCGTAGGAGGTGCGACTACAGGTTGCGCCATGACTGTAATGGCCATCGTGCATAAGAGTATTGTTGTCAGAAGAGCTTTAATCATGGATTCTGTTGTATTGTCTTGAATGTTGTATTGGCCTGTTCCAAAGGAAACATAATTATTTCTCTATGGTAGTAAGAGTAAAACTACGGAAACGGGATGTGGTTGATGCTGTTTCACGAACACGTATCAGCTTGTCGCCAAAATGCATAGTCTTGTCGTCGCTATCAGGATTCTCGGTATGGTAAACTTGAAAGAGGCGGTTGAAATCGCGCAAGAAGTCGGCACTACGCACATCGAGGATTATCTGGTAGCAGATTTCGTTTTTTGGATCCATCTTGAAGGTGCAGCGGTAATCGGCTGTATTGATTATCATCACACCCTCCACATGGTTGCCGGCAGGCATATAGGTGATGTCAAATTGCTGGCTCTCGGCACGCTCGTTGCCAACGAAGGCACCTAACGACTGAACGATATGGTGAGCATCGCGACCCAATTGCTCGGCGATGTAAGATGCCTGAGCGTTGGCGGCGAAACTCAAAAATGATAGCAATAAGGCAACGAAAAACTTTTTCATTATGAGGTTGTTGGTTTGTTATCCCATCCTGTCCATGATGCCGACAATGGTGTCGCGCATCTGAGAGTGATAGTCGTTGAGGAAAGTGCCATCGGCACGGTTGGCGATGATGAGGCACACGGTAAGGGCATTGTGTCCCATGATGCGAGAGAGGCCATAGATGGCCGAAGTCTCCATCTCGAGGTTGGTGACCTTAAGGCCGTCCCATTGGAAAGAAGCAAGCTTCTCGTTGAGGTCGGGGATGGAAGGAGCGATGCGAATGTTGCGACCTTGAGGAGCGTAGAATCCTGGAGCGGTTGCGGTTATGCCTTGCTTGGTGATGTTGGCGACTTTGGCGAGCAGTTCTTTGCTGCCTTTCACGCAATAGGGGCGCGCCATACGGTCGGGCATCTGCATGTGGCTTACAAAGGCTTGGGTCATAGCCTCTTCCAGCTGGCTGTCATCGTGCTGGTAGTAGTTGAGTAGACCATCGAGTCCGATGGCGTAAGCCGAAGCGACCAACGAACCTGTAGGAATCTCGCTGTGCAGCGAGCCGGAAGTTCCGATGCGTACCATGTTGAGAGAGCGATGGTTCTGTCGAATTGTGCGGCTCTTGAGGTCAATATTGGCAGCTGCATCGAGTTCGGTGACGACGATGTCGATATTGTCGCAACCCATGCCTGTGCTTAGGGCTGTAAAACGATGACCGTGATAGGAACCTGTGAGGGAGTGTATCTCGCGATTTTGGCTTTCGAATTCGATGCTGTCGAAGATTTCCTTGAACATGTTAACGCGGTTAGGGTCACCAACAAGGAAGATGTCGTCGGCCAAATTCTCACCGGTCATATAAATATGGTATAGGCTCCCATTGGGAGCCAATACCAGTTCACTAGATTTAAAGTTGTTATCCATATTCACTTAAAGTGGTTTATCAGATTATTACCTGCGGCTAATGCTGTTACCGCGACTGCTGTTTCCTGTGCTGTTTCTGCTATCGGCGCCGCGAGAATTAGTGGTTGGTGAAGTAGAGGTGCCACGGGTGTTTGCAGATGTTCCTCGGCTATTGGTCGTGCTAGTTGCAGAGTTGCGTGTGGTAGATGTTGAGGAGGTGCGTGATGTTGTGCTTTGAGTTGAGGAAGATTTGCTGCTGCTTTCGTTGGTGCGTATGTTGGTTGAAGTGCCACGGTTGTTGGTAGGAGTTTCAGTAGAAGAGCCTCGAGTGCTTGGAGTAGTGGCTCCACGGGTGTTGGTTGAGGTGCCTCTATTGTTGGTAGGTGTGTTGGTCGATGTTCCGCGGCCGTTGCTAGAAGAGTTGGTTGATGTTCCGCGACTGTTGCTTGAAGAGTTGGTTGTAGTTCCGCGACCGTTGCTTGAAGAGTTGGTTGTAGTTCCGCGACCGTTGTTGTTGTTGCTGCGGCTGTTGCTGCTAGAAGCGTTGGTCGAGGTGCCACGGCTGTTGTTGTCCGATGAGCTGTTAGCCACTCTGCTGGTTACACCTGGGTTGCCTGCGTTGCTGCGGTTGTCGCCCGTTCTGATGCCGCCTCTGGTGTTGAAGGAAGTGCTGCGGGTGTTGTCGTTGCGTGTGTTGCCGATATAGCTGTATCCTTCGTTGCCGCTGGGGTGGTCAACACCAGGAGTGAAGGGTTTGTGAGGCACCGTGGCGGGAGTGTGGGGAGTACGCATGTAGTAAGGATGGTAGGGCAGGGGACCGTGGTGCGGATATGCAGGAGGACGCCATCCATAGCGGTGAATGTGGTAGTGGTAGGTGTAGACGCGGTTGAAAGAGGGGTCGTGGTAGTAGCGAACGAAGGGGTTGTAAGGAGGCATGGTCCAGTAGAAGTTGGGAGTCTTCACGGTGCTGCGGAATCTCAGGTATTGAGCTGCGCTATACATGCGGTTGCCGATATTGTTGAAAAGCCAGATGCAAGAGAGGTCGATAGGCATGTATATTTCCTCGCCGGTATAAGCATCATAGCCATAAAGCCAAATCTCGTAGTATTTGCTATTGACGGGTTCGGCCCACACTTCGTTGATTATCACATAGGTGGCGAGCTCGTATTCGTAACCGCAGTAAATCATGAGCTCTGATTGTGCGTCGAGGGTGTTGGCCACGCGGATGGCTTGTGGACGAGTGAAATAACGAGCCGAATTTGCGGATGCTGCGAGCGCCATTGCTATCAGCGCCAATGTCAAGATGAGTTTTTTCATGGTTTGCTCCTTTCGTTTGACTGAGCCGGAGGCCCAGAGGTTTTATAATTGTTTTTATTTTTTGTATTCGATAATTGAAATAAATTGCATTTTTAACTAATATTAAGTTATAATGCAAGTTGCTTGCTTTTTGATGCTTTTAGAGAGGTTAATAATAAATTGCAAAGATACTAATTCTTTGACAATCCGCCAAATTTTTCTTTGAAAAAAATCTTTTGTCAAAAAAAATTTGTGATAATGAAAAATGTTTGTATCTTTGCAAACTGAAATCGCGACAAGAAAATGTGCTAATTACACACATAAAGTCTTGGTTTAAAGATTCTTGTTTTTCTCCTGTTTTGCCTTTAAACAATAAGCTTTTTTCTTGTATGCGATTTTTCGGAGAGATGCCGGAGTGGTCGATCGGGGCGGTCTCGAAAACCGTTGACCAGCTTGCTGGTCCCAGGGTTCGAATCCCTGTCTCT